>NZ_JAWOTB010000050.1:0-210345 GCF_033338655.1 Vibrio sp. Vb1729
AGACTCTGAATACATTAGCGCAAACCAACGCCGTTATTTGGATTTTTCACTTGCAAAACGGGGCGTACCATACATTTTGTCCAGAAATTTTACCGTGGGCAACTTCTAACGCAAAAGTGCCCCAAAACTCGCTAGACCAAACACTCTAGAAGATCTGTGTCGTTCATTTTACCCTACGAAAAGTTATCCGATAGAATGTAACCCAACACTATTGAGCCTTCATTGTGCCTGTTTGGTCTGTCAAATTGTCTATTTAACTGGTTAAATCATCAGGTAATCTTTTTGAGGATGATAAATAACTGAAAATATTGTTATTATCCTTTTTATTTATCAGTAAAACCGACTCCCATGAGATATGAATCCGCTCCGTAGCCCAAAAAGAAAGACAAGAAACAACTAGAGAACGAGTAGCTCGCCAACGTCGAGAGCGCAGGAAGAGGGAAGAGTTGAGGTATACCGCGAGCGATGAAAAGCGAAGGACAGAAATTAGAGAGAGGGTTCTTAGAGATAGACAAGAGGCTGGATTAGGTCAAATCTCTCAAGGTTTAAAAACGCCTCAAATTCTGAGCGATTCTACCGGGCAACAGTGTTCACTTGAAGATGAAATGACTAAAAATCATCAACATATACTTATTACTGATTTAGAAGATGCGCACAAGATATTGCATAACGTTTGGCTCGATTCTGGTTGCGAGTATTAATGCAGCAAAATCATGGTTCAACCACACAGAGCCGATGTTTGACGCCGCGTCTATTGCTAAGCAATTCGGGGATATGAACATTAAGGCGGATCTTGTTGAGAGCAGAGGAAAAATCATTGTCGCATTCAATGGGACAGATCAGAACGGGAAAGCACTCAAACATGCGTTTGTGAATGGCGCTCGTATCAACATGAACGGAAAAAATACTCGCTTAACTCATTTAAAGCAATGCAACCGGGTTTTAGCCCGAAATCTAGGGTTGCAAACTTTAAAGGTGCAGGAGCTTTAACGTTTGTTGTATCGGCGAGTATTGCTGCCAGTGACCTAGTGTTTAAAGATGATTACCACCTAGTGTATTGGTTTGGGAATGTTCGCTCTGACATGTTCAAATTTATACTCCAGAGCGCACATGGTGAGGCCGCGTTGTTTGCTGCTGCTTTCTTAGGTCAACCGATAATTATATGTGCAATTGCTGTAACAGCGACAAAACTTATTTAAGGACATGGACTGCATGGAATCCAAAAACGAGTCTAATCGACGCCCTCTTGCAGTGCGTAAAATCTCAGTTATCAAACGAATTGCTATTTGGCTGAGCCAAAAAAACATTACCCCTAACCAAATCTCACTGATGAGCATCCTCTTTGCCGCTATTGGCCTTGCTTTTGCAGCTAGTTATCGCTTCTGGCCTACGCCAATTTGGTTAGTGCTGTTCGCTCTGATGGTTCAAATGCGGTTATTGTGCAATCTATTTGACGGAATGGTCGCTGTAGAAGGTGGGAAGAAAACCCCTGCTGGTGAGTTGTTTAACGATGTTCCAGACCGTATTGCCGATCCGCTGTTGATTATCGCTGCTGGTTTCGTTGCTCATTCAGCATTTTCTATGCCTCTAGCTTGGATTGCGGCACTATTAGCGGTACTCTCAGCTTACATTCGCGTTTTGGGTGTTAGCATGGACTGCTCGGCCGACTTTCGAGGACCAATGGCTAAGCAGCATCGAATGGCCCTACTCACAGTAACTCTTTTAGTAATGGCGATTAACCATTGGTTTACGTTATCACTTGGCATTTATTTGATGGACATATCGCTTGCAATCATGGTAATTGGCTGTGCTGTAACTTGTTGGCGTCGTTTGGTATGTATTTTTAATGCTAAAAAAGAACTCGCTAACTTATTATTGAACCATGAAAAAAATCATCAGGCCAAGCATTCTAAGTCTCTAACAGCCAACGAGACAATCGATAAGGCGGTAGGTGAAACTAACCATGATTAATATCCCTACGCATTCGTTATACATGATGGCCGCCATCACACTCGTACTAGTGATTGGCACTTTGGTTTACCTGTATTTGTCACGCCATAATCTTAATAAGGATTACCACGAGCTTAAACTTCGCATTCGTTCTTGGTGGTGGATGATCGGAATCGTCTTTGTTGTGCTCTATCTGCCCACTCAATACACGCTGATTTCTGTCGCCTTTTTGAGTTTTATGGCGCTGAAAGAGTTTCTCTCTGTAGTACCAACGCGCATGACAGATCGACGTGTGATCTTCTGGGCTTACCTTTCGATCCCGTTTCAATACTACTGGTTATCAATCGGTTGGTATGGCATGTATATCATCTTTATTCCTGTCTTCACCTTCCTCTATCTTCCAATGGTCGCGGTGCTGATTGGTGATACCAAAGGTTTCATTCGCTCAGCAGGTATCATTCACTGGGCGCTAATGCTGACGGTATTTTGTGTTAGTCATATGGCATATTTATTGGTATTGCCCAGCAAGAATCCAGAGACCGGTTCAATGGGAATGCTACTGTTCTTATTGGTATTCACTCAGTTTAGTGATGTTTGTCAATACGTATGGGGTAAGAGCTTCGGTAAACACAAAATCGTACCGAAAGTCAGTCCAAACAAAACATGGGAAGGCTTTATTGGTGGTGCGGCAACCATCATCATCACTAGCTATTTTGTGGCACCTTACCTGACACCATTAACTTCAGTTCAAGGTTTAGTTGCAGGGATGATTATCGCCTTGAGTGGCTTTATTGGCGATTTGGTAATTTCATCGGTTAAACGTGACTTACAAATTAAGGATACCAGCCAGTTTATCCCCGGCCATGGCGGCATTTTAGATCGTATTGATAGCCTGATGTTCACCGCCCCCTTATTCTTCCACTATATTTATTACCTCTACTACTAAGAAGACGATATGAAAATTTTAAAAGTTTTGTTCGTCTTGCTGTTTGTGAAACCACTGGTGTTTGTTGGTTTGGGGCTCAACATCATTAATCGGCAAAATCTGCCAAGCAATGGTCCTATGGTGGTCGCGGCTAACCACAATAGTCATCTCGATACTTTGGTATTACTGGCACTCTTTCCTATCAGTATGGTACATAAGGTGCGTCCTGTGGCAGCAGCCGATTACTTTCTCAAAAACAAAGTATCAGCATGGTTATCACTCAATATTTTGGGCATTATTCCCATCCATCGTTCACCGAGTAAAAGCGAGCGGCATACTGTATTTGATGAGTGCCATAAGGCACTTAATCAAGGAGATATCTTGATTATCTTTCCTGAAGGTAGTCGCGGTGAACCTGAAACTATGAGCGGGTTAAAGAAAGGGATTTATCACTTAGTTAATGAACATAAAACTTGTCCTGTCATTCCGGTGGTGATGCGCGGATTAGGTCGAGCGCTCCCTAAAGGAACAGCGATGCTTGTTCCTTTTAACTGTGATGTTGTATTGGGAGTGCCAATCGCGAGGTTTGAAAATGCAGATGACTTTCTAATAACCATGCAAGTTGAATATCAACAGCTTGCACAAGCATGTATTGTGACTAACCACGAAGAGTAGATACGTTCTAGCTCGACAGTACTCCATTATCGTTTAAAGCAAGAGCCCCAAAAACTTAGGGAATCCGTTTGTCTTACTAGATCCGAACCAGCAATTTTGGACACTGAATTAAGTAATTTTCTATACTTGAAGTTACTCGTACATTACTAATTTAAGTAGAAGTTCTAAGTAACTTTGCCCACCTGCAAGCTATAGTATTTTCTCAAGCTATATTAAGTTCTTAAAACCGCAGAGCTTAAATAGTGTGGTTAAGCCTTTGATTCGGATGTGGCCTGCCTTTGTAATCTCTTTCCCCAAAATACAATGTGTTTTGTTTTACAGGAGTCAGAATGCCTGACTCCTTTTCCCTTTGCTTGTCGTGAGCTCTACCATCTTGGTCGTAGAGTATTGGTTATCGAAATCATTAACTCATGTTAGTGAAAGGAAGTTCCTGAACCCTATAGTGCTTCTTTCACCAATCTTCTGTTTGGGCCATTATCTCTAACATCCAGACGCGAAATAGCATAAGATACACGGCCTTTACTAGCACTGAGCCACTCATCGTAATGACAGATAAAACACAGCAAGCGACATTTGCCGATCTTGGCCTGATTCCAACCTTAGTCGAGCGACTAGAAGCGTTAGAATACAGCCAACCGACGCCCATTCAATCCCGTTCTATTCCTGATATCCTTGAAGGGAAAGATATTATTGGTGGTGCCAATACGGGGTCTGGTAAAACCGCTGCTTTTTCGCTGCCAATCTTGCAAAAAATTGTTCAGCAAGACGAATCAAACAATCGCCGTGGCAACTTCGTTTCCCACCTGATTTTAGTACCAACTCGTGAGTTGGCATCACAGGTGGCATATAACGTCAAATCTTACTCATACCATCTCAGAGATAAGATCAAAACGGTTGCCGTATTTGGTGGTGTATCGGTGAACCCACAAATGCTGGCGCTTCGTGGTGGCTGTGACATCATTGTTGCAACGCCGGGTCGATTACTTGATCTGGTATCCAGTAACGCGATTAAGTTGGACCAAGTAAAAACGCTTGTTCTTGACGAAGCCGACCGAATGTTGAGCCTCGGATTTACCGAAGAACTGAATAAGATTCTTGCGTTACTACCAGAGAAGAAACAGACGCTGTTATTTTCTGCTACTTTCCCTGATAAAGTCACGACGCTGGCTCAGCAGTTGCTCCGCGACCCTGTTGAAGTTCAGTTGCAGAGCGCAGAAGCCAGCACTTTGGTGCAGCGCGTGTTTAGTGTAAATAAAGGTGAGAAGACGGCGGTACTCGCGCACTTAATCAAACAGCATCAGTGGCGACAGACTTTGATTTTTGTGAATGCTAAGAATGCCTGTAACCATTTAGCTCAAAAGCTGTAAAAACGCGGTATTACCGCTGAAGTTTTCCATGGTGATAAAGGGCAGGGCGCTCGTACTCGTGTCCTTGACGGTTTTAAGTCTGGCGAGATTCAAGTTCTTATTGCCACCGATATCGCAGCACGCGGCCTTGATATTGAAAAACTTCCAGTGGTGATTAACTTCGATCTTCCGCGTAGCCCTGCTGATTATATGCATCGAATCGGTCGTAGTGGTCGTGCTGGTGAAGTAGGTTTAGGATTATCTCTTATCGATTACGACGACTACCACCATTTCAAAGTGATAGAAAAGAAAAATAAGTTCCAACTTGAACGCGAGCACGTAGTCGGTTTTGAAGTGGAAGACGATCAGAGTGAAGCCTACTTTTTACCAATGAAGCCGCGAGCGAAGCCAGCAGGTACGGGTAAAAAGAAGAAAAAGCGTAATCAATAGAAAACGTAAACTACATGTGAGTTTACTTACGGGAGTTGTTAGAGAAAAGGAATGCTCACTAGCTTGAGTCTTCGCTTCTAGCCATTCCTTTAAAGAACAATAGAGCCCTGCTGGAGCTACCAGTAGGGCTCTATTGCTTTTCAAGATAGTGTTATTGGCGACGAGCAGGGCGTCCGCGAGGTGAACGCTTTTTAAATGCAGACGCTGCTTTGGCTTGTGACTTAAGAATAGAGTCAACGGTTAGCGGCATTGGCTCTTTAGGTTCAAGGCCATGAGGGAAGGTACGAGCTCTTGGTGGTAAGTTGTATTCTTCTTCGCTCGCGCGTGGCATGCGCTTAAAGCGATAAAGGTAAAAGTTTTCTAATTTTTCTCTCGCCCATTCGGTTTTCTTTAAATACTTCACGCTACTTGCAATCGAAGGCTTAGTGTTAAAGCAATTAAAACGCATTGCTGTATCTAGAATGTCCCAGCCGTAAAAATCCACTAACTCTTGCAACATAGTCTCTAGCTTTAATCCGTGCAGTGGATTGTTCTGTTGCAGCTCGATTCTCTCTTCGTCAGTCATCATTTTTAAGGGCCTTACTCATTAAAGGGCGGAGTTTAACAAAGTATACAATGCAGAGATATCGATAGTTACTTTGCGATGGATGCGAGCACAGTGCTCTCTACCTTGAAAGTATAAATCGGAATTGGCCGCTCTACTTGGCTCTCTGCTCAAAAATGACTCTTAAAAGTTCAAGCGCCCCAGCTCGATGTTAAATTATTGTGTAATGAGTGAGATTTTTGTTGTTCTTTTACTAATGTCTAATATTCCTACCCATAGCAACACATGCTTAATAAGCTCAAAATCAAAATTGGTTCATGCCGCTTTCTTAGTATGGCCTAGAAGTTTGATGTGGGTGTTGTCTCGTATTGGTCGAAGGCCTGTCTACCAAGCGAAACTCTAGTTGACGTAGTTCAACGTTGAAACATAAAAGGATGACTCAATGTCTGACAAAAGTAAGACTTTTTACAGGGATGTGCGCAAAAAACCGCATGAATTTGAAAACCGAGAAGACTTTCTAAATCATGATTTAACCGTCATGAGTTTCCGTCGCTGGGGAATTCATTTGCCCTCACGTGATTACAGTATTGAAATCGAAGACTGGGTACCGGCATTAGCAGCAACCATTGGTAAAGTGGTTATGGTCACTGCCATGGTTTCCGCTTTTGCTGCTCAGTTTGGTTTATCTCCGGAATTCATTGCAGAAAACGTGCGTTACGAATTACTTATCGCTGGAGCCCTGTTCGTCATCCTGTTTTCTGCCATCCTAAACCCGAATGCAAACTTAGCGGGAACCCATGGCCCAATGATACCGCTGATTCCTATGATTGCAGCTGCAGGAGGGCACCCTCTCGCGCTAGGTTTGATGGTATGTGTTTTTGGGTTAATTCTCGCCTTAACCAAAGGTGGCTCTAAACTCATGACTCTGACTGGTATCGGGGTTCGAGGAGGGTTGTTGATCTACCTTGGTGCCGTTGGGTTGCTCGGGCAAATTAATAAGACGGAAGCGTGGGCTGCAAGTACGGACCAAGGTTACATTTCGTTTGTGGTCATAGGCCTAACCGTTATGGTTTACGCTTACTTAGCCAAGATCAATAAACGTTGGCTCGCTATCCCATTGTGCTCTGCACTCGCGGGTATTGTTGCTTATTTGATGGGCGCTGAGTTTGCTTTTACCACAGAACCGGGCCTACCTAATTTCAGTCCATTCTACTGGTGGGGGGAAGATACAGGCTGGCAGCTAGGCTGGCCAACCCTAGAGCACTTTATTGCCGTGACTCCATTTGCTCTACTGGCAGTCGCTATGTGGTCCCCTGATTATCTCGGCCATCGTGTGTTTCAAGAACTTAACTACCCAAAAGAAGCGAAAGGTGTACTCATGGATGTCGACGACACGATGGTCGGAGCATCTGTTCGTCAGGGGGTTGGCTCACTCTTAGGGGGCGGAAACCTAGCTTCTTCTTGGGGAACGTACATGATTCCTGCCGCAATTGCCAAACGTCCTATTCCAGGTGGCGCACTGTTAACGGGTTTCATGTGTATTGCGGCGGCGGTAATTGGCTACCCAATGGATCTAGCAATGTGGGAACCTGTTCTGCGCGTTGCTTTGATTGTGGGTGTATTCTTACCACTTCTTGAAGCCGGTATGCAGATGATCCATAAACATAAAGATTCACTCAGTGCAGGTATCTGTATTTTTGCCTGTGCATTCGTTAATCCTGTCTTCGGTTGGGCAATCACGATGCTGTTGGATAACCTCGGGCTTATCGGCGACCATGAGCGTGCTAACGAACTATCGCGCAAAGATAAATATCTGATTCCTGGCACTGCGTTTATCGTTTGTGCAGGCTCCCTTGCTGTTGTTGGTCAGCTTCCAGGCATTCCAGCTCTTATCGGTTAATCGAATTATGCTCTAAAGGTATAGTGAGAACAGTGAGTAAAGGGACTTGCTTCTTAAAATAGTAGACAAAAACAAAAAGCTACCTAGTACCAGGTAGCTTTTTGCATGTAGGGTTAGGCTACGGAGTTAGGCTATATGAGTGATTCAATGCCGTATTTTGCGCCGTAGTGTTCAACGACAAAATCAATGTCTTTGTCACCACGGCCTGATAAGTTGATCAAAATCGAGCCGGTTTCTCCTTGCTGCGCGAGTTTAATTGCGTAAGCGACAGCGTGTGAGGATTCAATAGCAGGAATTATTCCCTCTTCACGAGACAGCTCAAAGAAGGCATCAATCGCTTCGTCATCACTGATTGAGCCGTAATTGACACGGCCAATGTCTTTTAAGTAACTATGCTGAGGTCCAACCGATGGGTAATCCAAGCCACTTGCTACAGAGTACACTTCCTGAGGTTCACCTTGTGCATCTTTAAGCATGTAAGACTTAAATCCGTGCATGATACCTGGCTCACCGAGTGTGAGTGTTGCAGCATGCTCGCCAACCTTTTGCAAAGAGCGGCCCGCTGGTTCAACGCCGTGAATGGCGACTTGTTCATCCTCTAAGAAAGCAGTAAATAGCCCCATCGCGTTAGAACCACCTCCAACGCATGCGACGAGATTATTGGGTAACTTGCCGGTCATTTCTTTGAATTGAACTCGTGCTTCGTTACCGATAATTGATTGGAAATCTCTCACCATTTTAGGGAATGGGTGAGGGCCAACGACAGAGCCTATCGCATAAAGTTGTGTATCAGGATCTTTCAGATAAGCTTCGAATGCAGAATCTACCGCTTCTTTGAGGGTTTTGCGCCCATGAGTGGCAGGAATGACATTAGCACCAAGGATTCTCATGCGGACGACATTCGGATGTTCTTTGGCGATATCAACTTCACCCATGTAAATATCGCATTTCAAGCCAACCAATGCCGCGGCTGTAGCAAGCGCAACACCGTGTTGTCCTGCGCCAGTTTCAGCAATCAGTTTCTTCTTACCCATCTTTTTAGCGAGAATGGCTTCTCCTAAGCAGTGGTTAATTTTATGTGCGCCTGTATGGTTTAAGTCTTCGCGCTTTAGGTAGATGTCTGCTCCGTATTTTTTAGACAAGTTTTCCGCATGGAAGATTGGGCTAGGTCGTCCAACAAAGTGCTTATACAGGCGAGCGAGTTCCGCTTTAAATTCAGGATCTTTGCTGCATTCCTCATAAGCTGCGTTGATGTCATGCATGATTTGTTCAAGCTCAGGTGGAACAAAGCTACCACCGTATTCACCAAAGTATCCTTCTTCGTTGGGCATAGTGAGATCAAACGAGTTTTTCATTATTTACATCCTAGTTAACGAAAGTATTGATACTTTATACCCAAAATTTGGAAGAGGTTGTGTGATCAGTTGCTTAAATAACAATTGTCGATCTAGTGAACTAGTTAAAAAGTACAGCTTGGGTAGGGGATAATAGTTGGGATGTAGAATCAGGTGGTTTGAATAGGTGCAAAAAAGCCCCGAGAGATCCTAGGCTGTCATAAGAACCTCTCGAGGCAAACAGAGTGCTGGAAATACACTCTGCGATGGTGTCTGGAAACAAAAATTAGATTCGTTTCCTTTGTCAGATGTTAGGGTTTTAGAATGAGTCGATGTCAGCGAAATGTCACAAGTTAATTGCGGTATTAAAAGCTTATTTTTTATTTTTGATTAATGGATTAGAAAGTAACCTAAAACAGGCTAACCTACCGCGTGTTCCGCATCTTTTAAGTTGAACATGATCTTTCTTTATTTCGAATCGACGTCTTTAACCAACACGTGCACTTTAGCTCCTAGAGTAAACGTGGTGCTCTGGCTAGAAATTTTTTGTTTGACTGCATCAAATTCGAACTCACCATTTTGGAAAGTTGATAAAGGAATGAGACCTTCGGTTCCTCTAACTCAACAAATACCCCGAAGTGTGTGACTCCACACGCTGTCCCTATGAAGTGTTGTCCGATAAATGGCTTCATGTAATGACATTTCAGTGCAAACTCAATCTCTCAGCTAGGGATTATGTGCTCGTAGTTATTAGAATTTATTGATTGAGCAGATATATTTAATTTCATTTTTTCTCTTATATTCGCCAATCGCTTTTATTTTATAAACTTTATTTTTATGAGCAAAGCATGAGGCGAAGTGATTCAGATATGAATGAGATTAATTTAATTCCAAACTGGAATTGCAAGGTAGGTTGTGTGATTACCTAAAGATGTATACCAAAGTGACTTTATTGAAAGTGATTAATGATGGTGTGGGAGAGGTAAGTGATTTGGCTATATAAACTTAGATAGAGAATAGTAAGGGCAGTAACAAGTGGAAGGGGGTTGTGGCACCAACAACATTGATGCCACACAAAGAATTACAGTGCAGTTACTTCAGCTGCTTGTAAACCTTTGTTACCTTGTTCAACAACGAACGATACTTTTTGGCCTTCAGTAAGAGTTTTGAAGCCTTCAGAAACAATAGAACGGAAGTGAACGAATACGTCATCACCGCCATTGTCTTGAGAAATAAAACCAAAACCTTTAGTTTCGTTGAACCATTTTACTGAACCAGTTAATTTATTAGACATAGATACCTCTATATTTGATTGTTTTAAATATTGAATTTTTAGCTAATATCAAGTGCTACTATATGATTTTAGAGATAACTATTTTGTCGCAGGAACGTAAACGAGGAATTCGATGTGGAACTGAGAGAAACTTTGATCTTTAATTACATTAATAGCTCTTTCCGTAAGAGCTGATGTGCAGTATACCGACAAAATTAATAAAGGCTAGCCTTTTCTTTTTTATTTTTTGAGTACACCAAGCGCATTGCTTTCAAAGCATACGCTTGGTGTATAAGACGGCGTGATGTTATAGGTGGTGTCGAGCGCTTAGTGTTTTCTGGTTGGGCCGTTACGAACGATGTCTTTACCATTGTCATATACGTGCTGCGAAACCCAGCGACCGAGGAGTAATTGGTGCTTTTCTCCTAATACGGCAACAAATGGACGACCATCGGTATTAGAGGTGGCTAGCGCAACGCCAGTGACACCTTCAAGGCCCAGAGCGCCGCTTTCTACTAAATGCAGAAATGCCTCTAACTCTTCAATCGTTTCGATTACATGGTTATCAATATTCATTGTATTCAATCTCTTCGAATTGCATTGCGGTCGTGTACTCTACCTAAGTTAAGCGTGGAAACCAAGTTTCTGCGTGAGTCATGTAATAAGAGAGCTTCGCCCTGCCATTAATCATCGATAGTTAGTCTCGATAGTCCGGAACTTGCCTAGATTTAATAAGTCTGAAAACACTCTCTGGTTAGACATGAGTCACATAATGTTGTCTGGTTTATCTCATCAATACTTTTGCTATTGGATGGGGGGAAGGGGAGTGCAATAATTTGTAAAACTCTTTTCCTAAAGGCTGTTATGAAGAAAGTCCTGATTACCGGTTTTGAACCTTTTGGTGGTGACGCCATTAACCCCGCCTTAGAAGCGGTCAAGCAATTAGAGGCTGCGGCCATAAAAGGCGGTGTGATAGTTACTTGCCCAGTCCCCGTAGTTCGATATGACTCGGTGAAAGTCGTTATTGAAGCAATAGAAGCGCACCAGCCAGACTGTGTAATTACTGTAGGTCAAGCGGCCGGGCGTAGCGCGATAACCCCAGAGCGTGTCGCAATTAATGTCGATGATTTTCGTATTCCAGATAACGCTGGTCATCAGCCGATTGATGAACCCGTGGTGGCTGATGGTCCTGATGCTTACTTCTCGACACTACCGATAAAGCGTGTTGTGCAAACATTGCAAACGCAGGGTATACCTAGCCAGATTTCCAACAGTGCTGGAACATTTGTATGTAACCACCTTTTTTATGGCATCCAACATTACTTGAAAGACAATCCGATTCGTCACGGGTTTGTTCATATTCCATTATTGCCAGAACAAGCAGCAGGTGGCAGTCAGCCTTCTATGTCTCTGGAGATGATAGTCGAAGGGCTAAGGCTGGTGGCGCAAGTTTGTATTGCCAATGAAAACGACATATTGGTCAGCGGCGGGTCGATTTGCTAGTAAGTGTTTTAAAATCCAGTAAGTATATGAAAGATAATAATAAGCTCGTCGTTTGATGTTGTAGTAAATGTTAGCTTTGTCAAATTTCACAAGTAGCGAAAGGAGTAGCATTGAATAGTCAGGTTGGATGTTGTTCAAACTGACATTCCTCTAGTACAGGAGGTGTTAGGGGGCTAACTTTACGAAAGGCGAGTTATTATGAAAAGCAACAAAAGTAAGTCAATCGCACTTATCTCTGTCGTTGTTTTCGCGTTGGCTATTGCTGCGCTTAAATTCGAAAACACGCTCGGAGTTCTTCCCATCGTAGTAGCTATTATCGCGTTTTTTACCTGCGTTATTTATACCGGTAGGTACTTGTCCGATATGAAGCGTTCAGAGTTGATAAGTCAACCCAAACAAGCTCGAAAAATGTGTGCCAACGCATCACGCAATGAGCTTGATGAGTGCGATAAAAAGCGTTGAAGCGAGTCACATTCTCCGTATACTTTGCTGGAGCATTAATGCACTAACGTGTCGGAGATAAGCATGTCAAATCGAGTACCAACCAACATACTGACCGGATTTTTGGGTGTCGGTAAAACGACCACGATTTTAAATCTACTGAAGAACAAACCGGAAAAAGAAAACTGGGCGGTTTTGGTCAATGAATTTGGTGAGATTGGCATCGACGGTGCATTGATGACCGACCAAGGCGCGCTGATTAAAGAAGTGCCAGGTGGTTGTATGTGCTGCACTGCGGGTGTGCCGATGTCGGTAGGTATCACCGCATTATTGCGTCAAAAACCGGACCGTTTATTGATTGAGCCAACAGGCCTTGGTCATCCAAAACAGGTTATCGCGACGCTTACCTCACAGCAGTATGAACCTTACGTTGATCTTAAAGCGACGATTGCCTTGGTTGATCCGCGTAACTTAAGTGATGAAAAGTATCTTTCTAACCAAAACTTCGTGGACCAGTTAGACAGTGCAGATGTGGTTATTGGTAGTAAGGTTGACCTATGTTCCAGCCACGATCTTGATGTGTTTAATGACTGGGTGACGGACCAATCCCCTTCAAAAGTATTCAGTAAGCTTATTCATGACGGTGAGTTACCGATAGAAGTCTTGGATATCGAGCGGGTTTACGGCAGCGCTTCTTCCCATATCGAGTCACATCATCATGACCACGCTCATCAAGAGCCTCAATTCCAGTTGGCGCTTGGTGAAGCCTTTGTGCGCAAAGAGAACAAAGGGCAGGGTTATTTTAGTTGTGGGTGGTTGTTTGGGGCAGAGTATAAGTTTGATTTTGAAAAGCTTTTCTCTATGCTTTCGGACTTGACCGCAGAGCGTGTTAAAGCAGTGGTCAATACGGATCAAGGTTGTTACGCGTTTAATGTTGCCAACCGAGTCGTGTCGGTGAATGAAATCAGCTTAGAAGGGTTTGAATCACGATTAGAAGTGATAGATTCTCAGCTGTTGCCATGGGATGAGCTTGAGCGAATTCTCCTTCAGTTATCTGGCATCAAACATTAAATTGCGCAAAGGTTAAACGAAAACGGTGAACCACTGATATATCTGTGCTCACCGTTTTTTCTTTTGTAGGATTTCAATGAGAAAAGTGAGATAAATCACTCAAATTCGGGTATAGTGCACGGCTAAATTTTTAAAGCTATTTTTAGTGGTTTGTTTAAGGAATACGCTCAATGTCATTTTCATCTCAAGGTTTTGCGCCAGAAGTGGTTAAAGCACTGGCAGAATGCGGTTATGAAAAGTTAACGCCAATTCAACAGAAGGCGATTCCAATGGCTCGCAAAGGCCATGATATTTTCGCTACAGCACAAACAGGTACTGGTAAAACGGCTGCGTTTTCTCTGCCTATGATTCAGCAGCTGCTAGACAGTAACCGTAGCGCTTCTCGTAAGACTGCTCGCGCACTTATCTTGGCTCCAACTCGTGAGCTTGCTGAACAAATTGCTGACAACA
The DNA here is from genome assembly GCF_033338655.1 of Vibrio sp. Vb1729. Lineage (NCBI taxonomy): Bacteria > Pseudomonadati > Pseudomonadota > Gammaproteobacteria > Vibrionales > Vibrionaceae > Vibrio > Vibrio sp. Vb1729. Next base: position 13,863 of record NZ_JAWOTB010000050.1, read on the forward strand.
TCAAAGCTTACACGAAGTACACGAACCTGTCGGTGGCTGCGATTTTCGGTGGCCGTAAAATGTCTTCTCAAGTAACGGCATTAGAAAACGGTGTAGATATCCTAGTGGCTACACCAGGTCGATTGGAAGAGCACATTGAACAAGGTAATGTCTCGGTCGCACACTTAGAGTTTTTAGTGTTTGATGAAGCAGACCGTATCTTGGACATGGGCTTTATTCACGCAGTACGTAAGATCATGCTAGATGTGGATACTGATCCGCAAATTATGATGTTTTCAGCAACGACTTCGAGCCAACTAAATCTGTTAGCAAAAGATATCCTGCGTAAGCCTAAGCGTATTGAAGTTGAGCGAGCGAATACGACAGCACAGACAGTTGCTCACGTGTTATATCCAGTTGATCAAGAGCGAAAAACGGAACTGCTTTCGGAGCTGATTGGTCGTAAGAACTGGAAACAAGTGTTGGTATTTGTGAACTACAAAGAGACCGCAAACGAAGTAGTAAAAGAGCTGAAACTTGATGGTATCAAAGCGGTGGTTTGTCATGGTGACCGTGCTCAAAGTGCTCGTCGTCGTGCGTTAGAAGAGTTCAAGTCCGGTAAAGCACGTGTCATGGTGGCTACCGATGTCGCTGCTCGAGGTCTAGATATTGAAGATTTACCTCACGTTGTGAACTATGACATGCCTTTCCTAGCGGAAGATTACGTTCACCGAATTGGTCGTACAGGCCGTGCAGGTAAACAAGGTCATGCCGTTTCATTTGTAAATCGAGATGAAGAACTCACGGTTGTTCAGGTTGAAAATTTAATCCAGCAGCGAATTCGGCGTATTGAGCTTGCTGGCTATGAACCAAAACAGCGTGAATCTTACATTGAAAAGCTGCACTCAAAACCAGCATTCAAGAATCGTCAAGGTCGTCGTAATAATCCGAACCAGTCGGCAACAGACCAAGGGTCGGCAGAGCGTCGTCTTGCTATGGTGAAGCGCCTGAAAGCGCGTCGTGGCGCAAAGTAAATTACATCAGTTTGTGATGAAAAGAGCCCCTCAATTGAGGGGCTCTTTTTGTTTGCCGTTTCGCGTTAATTTAGGCCAAGCATATTGGGTTCACCACGATAAATAATGCGATCGTTTCCTCGGTGAATACCAAACGTAACTGTAACAGGTGGATTTTCCTCTTCACTTGTAGAGCTATCCCAGTCGTATTTCAGCCAAGGGATGCGATTGCCTGAGCTGTCTAAATCTAGGTGGAATTGTATTTGCTCGCGCGCTGAGTCAATTTGGCTTGCAACGATATCGGTCATTCTGCCAATACTCATCGTTCCAACGCCAGAAAGCAGGGCGTTGTTTGCAGGCGCATGCGACCAAATTGGCGTGCTGAAGTAATATTCACCATTCGCCGTTGTTGAGCTGTCATCGAAGTTAGTCGTAAATCGACCGTTTTGCCAAATTTCCACATCAAGTGGCACTTTGATCACCATGCCTTGGTTGCCACCTACATCTTGAAAGTTCAAACGACCGAATCGAATGTCCGGTTGTTGAGTGAGCATTTCGCTGTTATCAAAGAAATTTACCTCATCAACGGCTTTAGTCGTGACTATACCTATTTGGCTGCTGTCACTATTAGTCTCGGTATTGAATGGACCATCAGGATATTGCTTATCTGTCGTGTTCTTTTTCCAGCATGGGCTATTGTTACAAGTCGCATTGGTCGAGGGCTTCTCTATAACAAACGTTCCAACACTCGCGCTACCCAGTAGTTTCCAGTCTACCTTCTTAGGCTTAGGCGGCAAAAACCGATCGGAGTATGAGCTTAGCTCGCCTAAATCGAAATGTTGTTGAAGGTTAGACGAAAAGTGGACGTAATTCTTCACGTTTTCCTTATTCGCATTGAGTGCGACAACATCGTAAGTGACTTTCTCAAAAGGTTGATTCATGTAAGCAAAAGTTTGGCCATGTGGGTAGTGCCATTCTTGGTCTTGCACTTGAAAATATTTTGGGTAAAAACGACCAACGTAACGATAGCCTTCGTTAACAGTCATACCTAGATATTTACTTTCTAGGTTTGTTTTTACTCTCAAGCTCCCGACTTCTTCCCAATATAATCCATTAAAGACGAATTGATCATTCTTGGCTGAATTATGCGCCTGAGCCAGTGAGTAACTACTTTTTAGCAATTTCGAGGTTTGGTTCGCTGTCTCTGATGGCGTATGTTGTTCACTCGACAAGACAACCGATGCTGCTGGAGAGTCATCAAGCATAAAATTACGGGTGATAGAAGCATCACAATAGCGTGCTGATTCAACAGACCCACTTACAGAGCCGTCAGGTTGCCAAATGATTGGTTTCACTGTTAGAGAGAAAAGTTCTCCAGCAGCGATAAACCCATCTCCTTGTTCAGAGGTACCAGAAGGCAAAGCACGTTGGTTGTCACAAATAGCGAGTGTCCATGGTCGCGAGTACACATTAAATGTTCCTCTCACTTCCACTTTGCCTTCTTCTGGGCACTCTTCAAATCCCTCACATTCAAAATGATCGGACAATGTCACTTCAAATATGCCGGACTCGTTCGTGATAAGACCATGTTCAGACAAGCCGTCTTTAAATTCCGCTGAATAGCTAAAGCTTCCTTCACTTCCTCCTAATGGTTGAACCAATGGATGAAAAACCTTAGGAGTACCATTGTAGTTGCTTGCCACTACAGGTTCGCCGGTGGAAGCACAAGCAAGCAATCGCGTATGCACGTTTTCTGGTTTACCTGCAATAACGCGTATTTCATTTAAAGTGGCGCTTTTCGTCTTTGAGTAGGCCTCAAACATAAATGGCGTAAACATAAAGCGAATAGTTTGATGCTTGCTGGTGTCTTCTGCCATAGTGAAAGTCAGCGTGTAGTTAGTACCTAACGCGATGGTATCAATATCGTTCGGGACCACTCGAACAACAAGTTCACCATTCTCGTCAGATATAAATTGGTTGGCTCCTAATGTCTGCTGACCTTTAACCACCTCTAAAGTGAACAAGTCAGGGTGTGATAGGGCTGCACTGACTTCTGCGCTTACAACTTCTCCATTATTGGTTGTTGTTGCTGTAAATTGCGGAAGATCGTCGCCGCACATCAGTGCCATGTCGTCCGATGGTGTGACGCTGAGGTTTAAGTCGTTCTCCGATGGAGGCTGCATGCTGCAATTCGGAACATCTTGAGGGGTGATTCGACAGACTTGGGAAGAGTAGTGACAATCAGCCTCGCCCAATCCACAGTATTGCGTGTATTTGTTGTCTTGTGCTTTCGTTTGTGCACTTCCTGGCGTTTGTTGGATTTCACCACAAACTTGACTAGGCTGATTTGGAGCGTTGTTGAAGTTCAATGTTTGGAAGTATTTAATTGCTGCGGTGGAACTATAGAATGAGCCACTTAATGTAGCTGACGATCCTACAGATTCAGCCGTACCATAGATCGACATATCTTTTATAATCACAGATTTGTGCGCAGAAACATCACCGACGACAAAATGGTCTTGTAAAGGATGGTTTGTTTTTAGGTGTAGTGTTTCGCCTTGTGATTCGACCTTACCACAGATGTTTGTATTAAATATATTGGTCGTGCTGTGAGTCAAAATGTCACCAATAATGGTGTTGTACTCACCATTAATATGAAGGGCCTCACCTGTTAGCTCTATATCCCCATCGATGAGAACGTTATGCAGCTTTGTTGGATAAGCCGATAGAAGATCACCATAGATAACAGTGTGCTTGTTTTGGTAATCGTCAATGCTTGATGCTTTCTCATTGTTAACCGTTAATCCGGTAGCGAGTGCGTGGAGAGAGATACGCTTATTGGGTTCACCAATCGTATTGTTCCCCTCTAACACAATTCCATAATCTGCTTTTAACGTTATCTCTTTGTCCGGTAATGAGGAGACAATTTTATCACCAGCGGGTAGGACTAGTTTCCCTGTACAGCGATAAGTCGTGCCATCGCTTTCGATACTAAAACTCTTGTGTGAGCAAAGTTGACCTAACTCAGATAGATCTTTTACGTCATAAGTGGTGGCGTGTGAGGTTAGCGGTAAAAAAAGAACCGCAGTGAAAATACTGCAAAGACGCATCATCAAATGTCCTAATGAGTGGAACAAGATGGCATCAAGCGAGCGTGAGCAAATGCTCACTGAAATTGGAATAGCTGCGGTACTTTTTGTTTTGAAGCCGCTTAGTTATTGAACTTTGGTTGTTTTTTATTTCGTATGTCATACCAAAGTTTAGCGGCCTTATTACAACGTAAGTGTCAGGTTAGTTCAAGAGGCAAGTGTGATGTGTGTCGATTTATATGTGTAACTATTTGTTAGTTAAGGATAATAAGTAAGCATGTTGGTTCAGAATCAGGAAGGACGCGATCCTGATTCTGAATGTTTATAACGCTAGGCAGCGTGAACGATGAGTGGAGCCATCTGATATAACTCTTCTAGTATGGCTTTCGTTTGTCTCGAATAGACCAGGCAATCTCGATCGCCAACGAGCTGAATTGCTCTCACTTTACCTGCAACCAAACATTGCCTAATCGTGCGTAGAACCATTTGGATATCAATTTCTGACGCGCCATCAAGGCTGTTTTTGGTTTTTAGAGATCCAAGGTCGATACTAATGATTATTTGGTCGCAGTGGTCTAGGTAATTGCCGATCTGTTGCTTAACATTATTGCGATGACGAAAAGAAAACTCTTTATCGGTTACCCAGTCACAACCTTGATCCTCCGCGTATTCCCACGTTTCTTGCTTTGTATCTTGTTCGCTAACACCAGCAAAAAATAATCGCACGTTTTGATAGCGAGAAAGAGCAAAATGGAATGCCGAGCCTAAACGTGGTTCAAGTGTTGGTTTCAAGTTCATGTCATGTCCAATATTTACCACACCCACTTCGTCTCGATAGGACACGACCACAGGTAACATGGACAAGATTGCCTCGGTACAGTTAGTTACTAAAACAGGAATTGAGTGGCGAGAAAGCGAAAGGCTTAATGCTTCCTGAAACTCGCCATTTTCCAGCTTGTCGTGGTTGAAGTGACCAAAGTTTTCAGCGGTTTCATGATCATGCTGTTGGTATAGCCAATCGCTAGCATTTTCCAAACTTTGATCAGCTAATTCAAACGCGCCCTTAGACATGGGTGGCAAATACTCACACACTGTCATAAAAGAAAAAGGGTAATGCTGCGGCTGTTTCACGGTGTGGTGGAGTTTATAGCGTTTGAAAAAGCTTAACATGATGAATTACCTTTCTGGTGGTAGTGCCCTTGCCGCTTGCAGTACATGTAAAATAATGCGCTGCTTATCCTTTTCGACTCGGTGGGCCGGAGCCATCACCGAGACTGCGCCAATCAGTTTGCTTCCTTTCATTACCGGTGCGCTAATACCTGAAACACCAGGGTCAATCTCAGAAGTACTGACGGCATATCCGTGTTTACGGATGGTTGTGAGCTCTTTTTCCCACTCGTCACGTCGGTGATCTTGATTAAAATATCTCAAGATTTTCTCGCATCGACTTTGAGGCATAAAAGCAAGCATCACTTTAGATGAGGCACCGCGCAGCAGAGGTTGACTTTGACCCTGGACGAAGCTGCAACGCAGCGCCTGCATACTTTCTTTCTGTCTGACACAAAGCGCACGATAACCCGCTGGTACCATATAAGCGGCCATTTCCCCGGTTTGTTGTACCAACCTAGCCAGTATGGTTTCGACCATGTCGAGCCCATGTTGCGCGGTCTCATAGCTGTGCATGAGTAATAATGCCGCCGGACCAACTACAAATGTCTTGTCGTGAACGCTTTCTTCGATCAAGTTCCACTCTTTAAGCAGTTTTAAGTGTCGGTAAAGGCTGCTTAAAGGAACGTTCAATTGCTCGCTTAGCGTTTTCGCAGAAACTGGGAACGGACTAACTGCAACTTGCATTAACAACTGCAGTGATTTTTCGTTTACCTGGTTAGCATTAGCTTTGTTTGTCGTCATGAGAGTGTTGTAACGTGTTGTAGGAGTTACGACAAATATAATTCTTAATCACTGAGAAAAGAAAAATAATTTTAATGGGTAATTCTTACATGATGAGAAACAGACAGGTAAAGACTTTCGCAAGTACCGATAGACATAACATGGTGTCGAATTAAAGTCTCAGGTTTGAGGCGCTTGATACTAAATTGGAACAGGAGTGAATAAGACATTGTTTAGTTTGCGGTATTACTCAGCGTTTCGCATACTGAGTTAATCCAAACAAATAATGTTAAAAAACGTGAGTTGCTAGCGGGTATCGGAATCGAGGTACCATCTCAGTAAATCGGTTTTATAAAAGGTTACTTTTATATGCTGAATAAGGCGATTTTTAAAAAAGCCATCATTTTTCTTCTGCCTATTCCCTTGGTTATTGGAGAGGTTTTGTATTTAGCTCGTGAAAGCGTGCAAAACAATCTCAATCATTTATTAGAAAAAAATGTGCAAATTGCAGATGAAATTTTATTCCAAATAGAGACAGAAAACCGCACGGCGCTGCTACACCCTGAGCGATGTGAAGAGCTCCAGCAAAGCTTAATGTTTGAACGAGATATTGAAGAAATGCTCATTGTGAAAGAGGGAGTCATTACTTGTTCTTCGAAATTGGGAAGTATCTCTAAACCGTTAGCTGAGCACATCACCTTTCCCAAGGGACAAACGCTAGCGCTTGGTAGTGTTGATAGCTTGTACGATCAGTTTTTGCTAGTGGTAACGGAAGGAGAGCGCGGTTATCAAGCCGTAACGATTATCGATCATGACTACTTTAATGCGACAATAGGGTTTAACAACGATTTACGCCTAAAACGTTCTGCGCTGTTTATTCATGAGCAAGTTTCACCTGAAGGAGCATTAAGAGCGGGAAGTAATCCTATCGGTATCAAATCGTCGCAAATGTTTGAGTATGAAGCTTTGAGCGAAGCCAGCGATCTTTTCGTCAAACAGAGAACACTTTCCTATTTTTTGTACTCAATTCCAATTATTTTCGTGATCTACCTTTGCTTGTATGCGTTGAATAAGTTTATTGATCCTCATCGCAATTTGATACTGGATCTTAAAAGAGCGATAAAAAGAGGAGAGTTGACCCTGTATTACCAACCGCAAGTTAACGTTGATACCGGCCAGTTATTCGGGTTTGAAGCGCTAGTGCGATGGGAGCATCAAAGTAAGGGGTTCATTTCTCCGGATGAGTTTGTCCCTGCGGCAGAGCAAAGTGGATTGGTTTTTTTACTTACTGATTTCGTTCTGGATAAAGCGGCAGAGGACTTCAGTAAATTAGGCTTTGATCAGCCTGTCCACCTTGGTATTAACGTGCCGCCTGGTTATTTAGTCGGACCAAACGCGATCAGAAAAATTCAATTGCTCGACAGACAGTTGAGCCGAAACAAAGTCTCATTAGGGGTAGAGATAACGGAGCGTCAGCTCATTGATTCAGAGGCGAGAAAATGCATTGCAGCACTGCGAGTGCATGGTATTGATGTGCTGATCGATGATTTTGGAACTGGCCAAACCTCGTTAGCATTTTTACAGCACATGCGCATAGATTACTTAAAAATCGATAAGTGCTTTGTCGAAACCATTGGTATTCCTAGCCTTAGTGCTTCTGTCTTAAAAGCGATGGTTCATTTCGCGGAAGAGTTACAAGTACAATTGATCGCTGAAGGCGTGGAAACCATAGCGCAAGCTGAACACTTAAAGCAGATGGGAGTGAGATATCATCAGGGATACCTGTACTCCAAACCATTACCTTATGAGCAGCTTGCGCAGCGAAATCATTATGATTGGTAGACGTTAGCTCTATAACACTGAGCATTTTCATCAAACACAAACTCCAACTCATTTTTGATGCTATCTAAGCGGTCTTCTTGGTAGTGAGACACATACAATAGTTGGCTTAAATTCTCTCTAGCGATGAGTTCAAGTGTGTTCTTAACTAACCGTCTACCCAAAAAATCTAACCCTTGATACGGCTCGTCCAAAATCAATAATGTGGGTTGTTTCACGATGGCTCTTGCAATCAGTAATAGTCGCTGCTGACCGTACTCTAATTGCTTGAATGAGGTTTTTTTGTACTGGCTCATATGTAAGATATCGAGCCACTCGTTTGCAATATTCATCTCTTTGCGAGTTGGCTGGTTATACAACCCAATCGAATCGTAAAATCCTGACAAAATGACTTCTAATGCGCTGCAATTGACTCGATATTGGAGGTGTAGCGCTGAAGACACCATGCCGATATGCTGCTTAATTTCCCAGATTGTCTCGCCAGTACCACGCTTTTTACCAAAAATATCAATGTCATTGCTGTAGCATTGCGGATGATCGCCAAAGATCAATCCAAGTAAGGTACTCTTTCCACAACCATTTGGACCTTTGACCTGCCAATGTTGGCCCTTGTCTATGCGCCAGTTCAAGTCAGTAAAAATCTTCTTATCGGTGTATTCGACAGCCCCATTCTTTAGTTCAAATATTGGGTTGTTGAATGGCGTCGAGTGCTGATGCTGACGTATCAAGCTTATCATTTCTTCACTCTGTTGCTCTGACTGAGATTTTATTTGTCCAATGATTGGATGATTATCCCAACTGGACTTATCCATTGTACTATCAAGCTTTCCTGCACTGAAAAGCGCGATGCTATTGATCCACTCAGGCATGTCAGATTCGCGAGAGAAGGTTATGAGTAGTTGCACATTTTTAGAAAGCGAGTGTAAATAGCGAGCGAGAGCAGCTCGGTGCGCAATATCTAAGCCAGTAAATGGATTATCGAGTAATACTAAGTCAGGTTGTGTGGCTAAAGCTCGGGCGAGCATTACTCTTCTGGTTTCTCCGGTAGAGAGAACACGGAAGCCACTATCTCTAAGATGACTTAGGTCGAGATCATTAACTAGCTGTTCAGTTAAGTTAGTGTCTTGGCTCTGTTCTAGGATTAATGAATAAACAGTGCTTCCTTGGTCGATACGATCAAGAAAATCCGTATCATCTTTTTCTAATTCTCTTTCCAGTAATCGCTGTTGCTCTGATAACGACACTTGCGCAACGGACAGCCCATTTAGCTCAATTTCCCCACTATTTGGTGATATTTCATCACAAATAAGGTCTCCAAGCAGAGAGCCAATATCTCCATCCGCGCTGAATATCCCCCAAGACTGCTGAGTGTTAATTTTCCAATCGTCAATAAACAAGTGTGTCGTGTTTCTCTTAGCTGCAAGCTGACGAAAGTGAATAGTCATTGTGTTTGTCTTCCTTGTTTTCGCTTTAGTGGATTACTTATAACAATTTACGAACTCAGTACGGAAGCGCTTTTGTGTATTAATTTTGAACAGTGCTCAGTCTTGTACATATTAACGAAGCCTTGTATTAGAGGATAAAAATGCGACTAGAGTCATTAAGTAACAAGTAAGCTTGTCAATAATTTTGTTTTATTTTTGAATCAACCTATCATTATGCATGTGAATGTTATGCCGATAAGTTCATATTTGCCGTTTGTTAATTAATCAATGTAAGGACACATGTTTATGAGTGAAACGGAATACGATTACCCCTCGAGTTACAGCCTAGTTTCCATTACCGATACCTCCAGTTACATCAAATATGCCAGTGAAAACTTTAATGAAGTAGCGGGGTTTGATGAAGGGGAGCTTATTGGTAAACCCCACAATGTTGTGCGTCATCCTGATATGCCAAAACAGGCTTTTAAAGATTTATGGACTCACCTGAAAACTGGCAAACACTGGATGGGAATGGTCAAAAATCGACGTAAAAACGGCGGCTATTATTGGGTTGACGCGTTTGCTTCTCCTATAAAATCTAATGGTGAAGTTGTGGAATACCAATCAGTGAGATTTAAACCTGAGCGTATACACATCCAGCGAGCGGAAAAAGCGTATTCGAAGCTTCGAAATAATCGTAAGCCGTGGAAAATGTATCTTCCTCGTACACGTTTGTGGATGAGATCGGCCTTCTTCCTTTTAATTTCAAACCTTCTTGGCTTACTCATTCTACAAATGAATCAATCACCAGTGATAGCGTTTGGCGTTGTTGCGTTACTTTCCGTTTTCTCTATTTATGTATTAACCAGACCAGTTGAGAAGCTCGCTAAACAGGCTAGGCAAGACTTCAATAATCCACTCATGGAATATATTTATTGCGGAAGAATCAACGATCTGGCTGAGATTGAGCTGGGTATGAAGATGCGTAAGCAATTTGCAAATGCGCTATTGGGGCGCGTTGGCGTGTCTGTAAAAGACTCTTGCGAAGAAACGCGCGCAAGTGCTAACAGTGCTGCGACAAATAGCCAGCAAGTGACGGAGAACTTAAGCGCACAGAAAGTGGAGATTGACTCGGTCGCAACAGCGGTCAACGAGATGCAAGCCTCTTCATCTGAGATATCAAATAATGCTCAAGCGACCGCCGAGGCTACGTTAGAAGCGCAAAATACGATGATAGACAGCCGTAGCGTTATCGATAATGTTAACCAATCGGTTTTAGAGTTGGTGGGTGAGCTCGGCGAAATATCTAAAGTGGTCATACGTTTGAACCAACAAACCGAGCAAATTGGAACTGTTGTTGAAGTCATCAATGGTATTGCCGAACAAACTAATTTATTAGCGTTGAACGCTGCTATTGAAGCCGCGAGGGCAGGCGAACAAGGCAGAGGGTTTGCCGTTGTAGCAGATGAAGTGAGAACCTTAGCTAAAAGAACTCAGGAATCGACAACAGAGATTAAATCGGCCATTGAAGGGATTCAAAATGGGAGCAAATCAGCGGTTTCTGCGTTAGAGAAAGGTAACGAAATGTCGACCGGAACGGTAACATTGTTAGGTACTGCTTTGGATAGCATTCAACAATTGGAATCCCTTGTTCAGGACGTCGTCGAACGAAACCAACAAATTGCGGTCGCGATAGAAGAGCAGGTTTATGTAACGGATGAAATAAATGAAAACATCCAGTCGCTTAATTTAAAGTACAGTGAATCGTATGAACTGATGACTGAAACGAATCATATGAACACCAAAGTGCAAAATTGCACCAATGACCTGTCTGAAATGATTAAGAAGTTTGCTTAAACTTTAGAAAATCGAAGTTAAAAGCCCGCTAAACATTAGCGGGCTTTTAACTGGAATATAGTGAAGTGCCGGATTCGTTTACGAGCGAGGATTTCTAAATCTCGTTTTTTAAGAGCTAAAATGACGAAAGCTCGCAATAAATGCGAGCTCTCTAAATAAGTGGCGGAGAGATAGGGATTTGAACCCTAGATACGCTATTAACGTATGCCGGTTTTCAAGACCGGTGCTTTCAACCACTCAGCCATCTCTCCGTTGTGGGCGGTATAATAAGGAGCATAGTCCAACTTGTAAAGTGCTGAATTATAATAGAAGTACTGTTTGCTTGTTTTATGATCACTGATGTGATGTTGGACAGTTTGAAAACGGAGTGAAAAAGGGACAAAAAGTACCAATTTGTAGAGTTTTTACTTTATATTGGCGCACGTCAATAAAATGGTGTTTTATTGTTATCTTGCTGATATATAAGACATAACATGCTTTTAGGGTACATGTGTTCGCCCGAAAGTATTTGCAAGACTTTGTGAACTAATTCAAAATTAACTGGTATAGCCAGTTGTGCTTAGAATTCTTAAGGGTGTTTATGAAGGTCACAAATCTATTTAAAGACAAAGTTGATGCGATTTCTGCTCATCAATCCGAGTTTATGAATTGGATGTCTCCAACGTTACGCGATTATTGGAGTGACTTTTTGGGGAAAGCTCAAAATAGCTTTCTTTTCTCAAAAGTTCGTGATCACCAGCAGCCAGCCGTCAACGAAGAAGTTGCACCTCAACCTGCACCGATCGTAATGGCACCTGAGGCTCAAAAGCTTTATGACGAGTTAAGTGAAAAAATTGGCGAAGTTATTCACACTGGTGATTGGGTTCATGTGTCTCAAGAACGTATTAACCAATTTGGTGCGGTAACGGAAGACATGCAATGGATTCATACTGATCCAGAGCGTGCTTCAACTGAATCTCCATTTAAGACAACTATCGCTCATGGCTTTTTAACATTAGCATTGCTGCCTAAACTGACGGATTCAGTCGATCCAGAAAAGCCAATGTTCCCAACAGCTAAAATGGTAGTTAATTTGGGTTTAAACCAAGTTCGTTTCCCTTACCCTGTCAAAGCAGGCAATAATGTTCGTGCAGTCAGCACGTTAACAAAAGTAACGCCAATCAAAAAAGGTTTGGAGATTGAGCGCGAAATTAAAGTGGAAATTGAAGGTATTCGTCGACCTGGTGCGGTTGTGGTCTCTGTAATTCAACTGCATTTCTAATTCCGAAACCGGAGAGAACACTACATAGGAAAAGAGAGCATCAAGGTGCTCTCTTTTTTATTTTTACTGATTAAAGTTTTTTACTGGCGTATAACCGTAATCTGCAATCGCTTTTTGTCCCTGCTCTGAACGAAGGAAAGCGATAAAACCTTTACCTGCATCGCTAATCTTATCTACTTTGTATAGCACTAGGAATGGTCGCGCCAACTTGTACTTATGATTGCTAATGTTTGTCGACGTTGGGTCAATACCATCTAACTGAATCGCCTTGATCGAGCGATCTACTGACCCTACAGAGATAAAACCAATGGCGCGAGTGTTATGGTTAACAATGGTTTTTACCATGCTGTTGCTGTTTACAACCAAGTTGTTTGGGCTGATATCCGAGACAAGGCGATCATTAACGATTTTGGTCAGTCCCAGCAAGCTTTCGAAGCTGTAACGTGAACCTGAAGACGCTTCTCTAGTAACCACCGCGATAGGCTGATCTGTGCCCCCGACCTCTTTCCAATTCTTAATCTTACCTTTGTAAATATCAAACAGCTGTTGCTGAGAAAGGTTTTCTACAGAGTTGGTACGGTTTACAACAACAGCGAGGCCATCATAAGCGATAGGGTATACATTGAGATCTTCACCTTTTTCGCTTTCAGTCAGATAGCGAGAGCTCATGCCTATTTCGGCTACTCCTTTATTGACCATGGTGATACCAGCACTCGAACCAATGCCCTGAACAGCAACGTAATCGTCTGGGTGTGTTTTGTTGTATTCCTCAGCAAGTACATCCATCACACGAGCAACCGAAGTTGAACCCGAGATGTTGATTTCTTTTGCAATGGTAGGGAGGGAGACTGCTATGGCCAATAACGTCGCCACAGTAAAACGTAACATATTAAACTCCATATACGGGATAAAGCAGAGTTTATGATATTGCGTTCAGGTTACACTTTTGTGAACTGTTAGCGCTAAACAGGGGAATTGTTTCTAGTCAAGAGGTGATGGAGCTAGCGTTTCCAAGTGGATTGAGATGATAATCTGGGCAAATGATAATATAGCTATCTTATACTTGAGTTAGGTAGATAACTACCATCGGTGATGATGTAAAGGCTATATACTAGGATCGACAGCTCTAACTATCATCCATCGGGAGAACGTTGATGTCAGTGTCCCAAATGGCGACAAGTCGTTTATACAAATCAGTTCAATCGCTCTGCTCTGCGCGTAATGCTAACTTGCCTGTCGAACAGGGCAAGTGCCTCTATGAGCTAGTAGAAAATGGCGTTGAGCTTCATCGGGCGCATTTTCTCCTCGACTCCCAGCATAGCGAGTATACTTCTCCCGTCGCGAAGATCATGTTTGATGAGGACAACCAACTTTGGTATTTCTATGTTCCCACATATCACAACGAGCTGTTAAGGTGGGTGCCTTATAAGCCACTTCCATTTAGCCGAATGCTTGAGGACTTACTCAACGAGTTGGAGCGCGATCCTCAAGCGTGTTTTTGGGAATAGGGCGAGCCCAACGGATGCGAATGCCGACATGATTTATACTTTAGGCTTAACGACTTGGTTTCTAAAGTCTTTGGGGGTCATGTTGTAAACGGATTTAAATGCTGTACTAAAATGCGCTGCACTTTTAAAACCAGACTCAAACGCTATTTCTGTTATTGATTTTTCTGACTTGCGCAGTTGGGTTGCTGCGAAGTTTATCCGTTTCACCTTTAATATCTGAGAAAACGAAAGATCATCTGCGGCGAGGCGACGTTTTAAGGTCGCGATGGACATGCTCATATGAGCCGCTAAGCCTTCTAGCGTGATGTCTTTTTCAATATTACCCTCAATGTACTTAATGGCTTTTTGAGAGTCGCTCAGGCTACTTGCATCATCTATGATAGATAGGATGTTTGGCTCTACCTCAACCATCAACGACAGCAATGCCATTGCGATATGGCTTTGTGTGTAGTCTGGAGCGTTGCGACTCGCTAACTTAACCAACATGTCCTTCAATTGTGCTACTTCGCTACTGGATTGCGTTGAAAAAGGATAGAAGCGCCTTTCTTCCGTTTTGGAACGTAGCATCGGGTGCGCTTTCTTAAAGTCACAGAATATATTTGGGTTGAAGACTAAAGCCAATGCTTTAAAGCCTCCGTCACTAGAGACGGCTTCTGCACTGCTCAGATCTGCGGAGTTATAGAGTGTGAAATCTCCGGCTTTAAGTTCAAATTGCTCACCATTAGGTTGATGAACTAATAGGGCACCTTCTTCAACAATATATAACCCATTATGTGTTGCAGTGTAACGCTCACTTTTGCGCGCAGTGAAGTGATTAAAGCGAATGATCTCAATGTTCGGCATACTCTTTCTTATCGTTTTACATAACAAATAAAAAAGGCGCTCAATAGAGCGCCTTTTAACTTCATTCGGTATTATTCACTTACAGTCTGTTCTGTTTGTGCTGCTGGTTGTTCAGCGAATACCTGGGTTGGCTTTGCAACTAAACTGCGGTTTTCTTGGTTTACGTCCGTAAGGACAATTTCCAATGTATCCCCAAGTTTGTATACGACCTCTTTATCGATAGAGATGGTACCGTTGTCGCCATTGCACTCAATTCTTTCTTTATTATCAAGAATTAGTGCACCAGGAATAAAGGCTGCTGCGCCATTTTCGAGAAGTCGGACACGTGCGCCTGCACGATTAATATCGAAAATCTCACCTGTGAAACAAGTTTTCTTGCTCGGCTCATCAGCAAGCGTGCGTGCATATAGCCAATCTGAGACATTTCGCTCAGCGATTTTATGATGTTTACGATGTAGAGCTAGCTCTTCGCCTACTTGGTCATCTGGTTTTTGTACGGGTTCTTTACCAAGGATGACGGCCTTCAACATACGGTGGTTGATCATATCACCGTATTTACGAATTGGTGATGTCCAAGTTGCATAGATGTCTAAACCCATTGCGTAATGAGGCAGAGGCTGATTACCCACTTCACTGTATGCTTGGAACTTACGAATACGGTTATCTAGATAAGACGTTTCTTGAGCTGCCAACCAGCGGCGCAACGCAGCAAAGCCTTCTAGCGTAGCAATAGACTCCGCTGTGAACTCCAACTGGCCTTCTGGATTGACAAGTTGAACCACTTCTTCAATCTTCTCGTTCTTGATACCTGCATGCGTATTGAAGACACCTGTTTCAAATTTATCGCGTAATGTACGACCTGCACAGATGTTTGCGGTAATCATGGATTCTTCAACAAGACGGTTTGCACTGCGGCGCATGTCTGCGTGGATAGCGATTACATCGTTATCTTCACTGAGCTCAAAACGGTAGTCAGGACGATCAGGGAAGACCACTGCGTTTTTCTCACGCCATTCAGCGCGAGCAAGAGAGAACTCATAAAGATCACGAACGATGGTCGCGATCTCTTCAGATGGCGTCCATGCTTCAGAGCTGCCGTTTTCTAACCAATCAGACACGTGATCGTATGCTAGGCGTGCATGTGATTTGATGTTTGCCGCGAAGAATTTAATATCGTCGCCAATCACACCATCTTTACTTACCGTTACGGTACAGCAAATAGCAGGGCGGGTTTCACCTTCAATCAGAGAACATAGGTTGTCCGCTAAATCGCGAGGTAGCATCGGGATGTTGCGTCCTGGAAGATAGATAGTATAGCCACGCTCACGCGCTACTTTATCCATTTCATCTTCAGGTGTGATGTAAGCGGTTGGGTCCGCAATAGCGATGGTGAGTTCGAAATCGCCAGATACGGTTTTCTTCGCGTACAGCGCATCGTCCATATCTTTAGTCGATTCACCGTCGATAGTGACGAATGGAACATGAGTCATGTCTACGCGTTCTAGCTCCGCGTCGTCTTTCAGTTCCCAGTTATCGATGCCTGCTGGCTCAGAGTTTGGTAGATCGTTTTGAGCAAGCGTTACCCACCAAGGCGCAATTTTATCATTCGCGTCAGTGATTTTTTCAGAAATTTCTACGAAGAAAGAGTTATCGCCTTTTAGAGGGTGGCGAATAAGATGTGCGACAACCCAATCACCTTCGGCGAACTCGTCAGGTTTTAGACCTTTCTTTAGTTTCGCTTTAAGAGATAGCTTTTTAAGCTGTGGGTGATCAGGTGCTACGTTGAGCTTGCCTTTGAACATTTTTACTCGACCAATAAAGCGAGTCACGGCTTGTTCTAGCAGCTCTTGTGGCTCTGCAACTTCGCGTTCATTTTCGGTGCGGATAATGGCGATGACTTTGTCACCGTGCATGCACTTTTTCATGTACGCAGGCGGGATGAAGAAGCTCGTCTTACTGTCCACTTCCAAAAAGCCAAAGCCTTTATCTGTGGCTTTTATTGAGCCTTCTTTTTTAGGCAGGTTTTCTTGGATTTGCTGCTTAAGCTGAGCGAGTAGTGGGTTATCTTGAAACATCTTTTCTTAAATTACCTATGGAGTTGGGCACACTATAATCATTGCGAGCTATTATTACTACCTGTGGAGCGTAATTTCGCCGTGAATTTTGCCAATTTAACCACGAGAAATTGGCTTAAATATTGATGAAATTCTCATCTGTGAGTTACGCGAATCTACGGGGAATGGTAGGGTTGGTGGAAAAATATGCTAAAAATACCATTGTTGAGAATAAATTGTGATGTAATTCAATTTTTTCTGGATTTTTTTATGCTTTTAAGGAATAATCCGCCTCCCTTAGTCGTCCCTAATGGCTTATCGCGGTTGTGTACTGTGCTGTGTTCCCGTCTGAATGGAATCAGTATCTGGATGGATCAGTATCGAATTGGAAGAGCATATGGGACTGTTTTTTTGTTTAATTAAGTAGGATCCCAATGCAAGATTCTGTTATTCAATTCAGTGATTTATCTCTGAATGATTCTATCCTTTCTGCTCTAGACGGAATGGGTTTCGTGTCACCAACTCCAATTCAGGCTGCGGCAATCCCACACCTATTGGAAGGTGCTGACGCGCTGGGTAAAGCTCAAACAGGTACAGGTAAAACAGCAGCGTTCTCTCTGCCTCTTCTCAACAAACTCGATCTAAACCAACGCAAACCGCAAGCGATTGTACTTGCTCCGACTCGTGAGCTGGCAATTCAGGTTGCAGCGGAAATGAAAAACCTTGGTAAAAACATCAAAGGTTTGAAAGTTCTAGAGATTTACGGTGGCGCATCTATTGTCGACCAAATGCGTGCTCTTAAAAGTGGCGCTCATGTAGTTGTCGGTACTCCAGGCCGTGTTCAAGATCTTATCAATCGCGAACGTCTACACCTAGACGAAGTTAGTACTTTCGTTCTTGATGAAGCAGACGAAATGCTAAACATGGGTTTCGTAGATGACGTAACTGCGATCATGGAGCACGCTCCAGAGTCAGCACAACGCGTTCTGTTTTCTGCAACTATGCCTCCAATGCTGAAGAAGATCGTTGAACGTTTCCTTCGTGACCCTGTAACGGTTGACGTTGCTGGTAAAAACCACACTGTAGACAAAGTTCAACAACAGTTCTGGGTAGTGAAAGGTGTAGAGAAAGATGAAGCAATGTCTCGTCTTCTTGAAACTGAAGAAACTGACGCGTCAATCGTATTCGTACGTACTCGTCAAGATACTGAGCGTCTGGCTGACTGGCTATCTGCACGTGGCTTCAAAGCAGCTGCACTGCACGGTGACATTCCTCAGTCTCTACGTGAACGTACTGTTGATCACATCAAACAAGGTGTTATTGACATCCTAGTTGCAACTGATGTTGTAGCTCGTGGTCTTGACGTTCCACGTATTACGCACGTATTTAACTACGACATCCCATTTGATGTTGAGTCATACATCCACCGTATCGGTCGTACTGGCCGTGCTGGACGTAAAGGTAAAGCGATCCTTCTAGTTCGCACTAACCAAATTCGTATGCTTCGCACTATCGAGCGTGTAACTAAGTCATCTATGGAAGAAATCCAACTTCCTCTACGTGACCAAGTTGCTGAAGCTCGTCTAGCTAAGCTAGGCGCTGAGCTTGAAGCAGAAAAAGAGCACAAAGCACTAGACAAATTTGCTGAGTTGGTAGAGAAACTACAAACTTCTCTAGACATCGACCCTGCAACACTTGCTGCTATGCTTCTTAAGCGTCAGCAAGGCAAACGTCCTCTGTTCTATATTGGCGAAGACCCAATGGTTGAAGCAATTGAGCGTGACAAGCAACGTCGTAAAGAGCGCCGTGAAGGTGGTCGCGACGGCGGTCGTAACTTCAACAACCAAGACTGGGATACTTACCAGCTTCAAGTTGGTCGTGAGCAAGGCGTTCAAGTTAAAGACATCGTTGGCGCTCTAGCAAACGAACTAGGTCTAGGTAAAGGTTCTATCGGTGCGATCAAACTAGCTCAAGGTCACACATTCGTACAGCTACCTAAAGCAATGACTTCAGACGCGGCGAACAAGCTAAGCAAACTACGTATCCGTCAACAAGATGTTGGTGCTGTAGTATGTGACTTCGATGATTTCCGCGAGTCTCGTGGTGGTCGCCGTGACGGTGGTCGTCGCGATGGTGGTCGTCGTGATGGCGGTGGTTACCGTGGCAACCGCGAAGGCGGCAATCGTGGTGGTGATCGTCGTGAAGGCGGTCGTCGCGAAGGTGGTTTCCGTGGTAACCGTGACGGCAACCGCGATGGTAATCGTGAAGGTGGCGAACGTCGTTTCGATCGCAACCGTGGTGGTGATCACCGTGGTGCACATCGTGGTGAACGTGGTCACGGTCGTGGCCGTCGTACAGACGCATAATCACGAGTGATTAAAGCGACGGTTTAAGTTGCTACAAAAAGAATTGAAAGCCGAGCAAAGCGCTCGGCTTTTTTATGCGCGTCTAATACGGTTTTGCTTTTCATCGTGTTTGTTTACCCAACTTATTACTTCGTCTAAGGGCAGGGCAGAACAAGTAACCCTGAATGATGTCACAGCCTCGACTTCTCAAAAAATGCAGTGTGTCCATGTCTTGAACGCCTTCTGCTACGACCGAATACCCTAATCCATGTGCTAGCGCAATCGTGTTCTCAACGATAGAGCGGGAGCCTTCAGTGCGGCTTGCTGTGAAAAGAAATTAACCAGCTTACCTTGAAACGTATTATCAATCTTTCGACGTTTTTGAGGTTATCTCATAATTTGAATCAGTCATTGGCCTTCAGGTTGTGTCATGTCTTCGATAGACTCAAAGTAGTATTTACGATAAGGGAGCCCAGTAAGAGCGTCATGGACGGCATTGCGCTTCTCTCTTTCAGCAACAGTATGAAGCTTTAATATCGAATCGTTGCTCCACTTAATCACCAGCACGACAAAGATACTGCCGCCAAAAAGTATAAGAGAAACCCCCGTTTCTAAGAGAGAAGTAATAGGTTTTTGCATGATAGCGTGCAAAAAAACGGCATAAGCAAAAATGAAACAGCTGATTAACAATAATAGGAAAGTCCACCCGGTTACGTCAGTTTTCGAGCAGATGTTTTTTGTCATCTGCCATCCCCAGCAGAGCAAAATCAAACCTAAGATCACTAATAGAAATGCAATAGTGGGCACATTATTACCCCGATTTATTGATTGGTTTGTTATTTTTGTTCACCCAATAAACAACGTAGCTTATATATCTGACTTTGTACAAATTGACCTATTCATAAATTATGTTTAACAAGTGATATTTTTTAGTCTTCAAATAAAATCAAAACTTGCTACAGATCAACAAAATTTGTTCAATCAAATCGCTTTTACTAAAAGATTGTTGAAAGATTAAAAAATTATTGAATAATAGAGGGGCAAACAAGAAGTACGCAGCGCACAAGCGCTATTACAACCTCTGCTCTACAACAGGATAACTATTTCATGTCTAATTCGTTTGTACTGGTGATCAACTCTGGTAGCTCTTCATTAAAATTTGCTGTTATTGATTCTGAAACCGGTGAAGCTTTGGTATCAGGTATTGGTGAGTGTTTTGGCCTACCTGAAGCTGAAATCAGTTGGAAATATCAGGGAGAAAAAACCGTTGAAGCAATTCCAGCTGGCGGTAACCATCATCAGTACGCTGTTGAGCGAGTGGTAAAACTACTCGAAACTCTAGGTTTGAGCTCAAAATTTGTCGCTGTAGGCCATCGCATTGTCGCAGGCGGTGAAACCTTTAAAGGAACTGTGAAAGTTGATGAAACAGTTATTCAAGAAGTAGAGCGCCTTGCTGAACTTGCACCACTTCATAACAAAGCGAACGCTGAAGGCATGAGAGCGGCAATGGCGGCGTTCCCTTCACTGCCTCAATTTGCTGTATTCGACACTGCTTTCCACCAAACAATGCCAGCCAAAGCCTTTATGTACGCACTTCCTTACGAGCTTTACGAAGAGCATAAAGTGCGTCGTTACGGTGCTCATGGCACAAGCCACTACTACGTAAGCCGTGAAGCAGCGAAAATGCTAGATAAGCCGGTTGAAGAAAGCAGCTTTATCACTGTGCACTTAGGTAACGGTGCATCAGTGAGTGCGGTTAAAAATGGCGAATGTGTTGATACAAGTATGGGTTTGACGCCGTTAGCTGGCCTAATGATGGGCACTCGCTGTGGTGACCTTGATCCAAGTGTTATCGAGTTCCTTTTCCGTAAAGGCTGGGAAAAAGACGAAGTGTTCGAGATGATGAACAAGAAGTCAGGTTTCTTAGGTGTATCTGGTGTGACAAGTGATGCTCGTGGCGTACTAGAAGCAATGGAAGCGGGGAATTCACGTGCGAAGTTGGCATTTGAGATCTTCACTTACCGCGTTGCGAAATACATTACATCCTACCTCGCGGCTCTGGATTCATTAGACGGCATCATCTTCACTGGTGGTATTGGTGAAAACTCACTACCAATTCGTCGTGAAATCTTGAAAAACCTAAAACTGTTAGGTTTTGTTGAAGATCAGAAAGGTAACGAAGATGCAAGATTTGGTAACGCAGGTGTTATTGCAACATCTGAGTTGTTAGGTGCCAAAGCTCTTGTTATTCCTACTAACGAGGAATTTGTGATAGCCAAACAATCGGTTGAGCTATTGTAATATATAACGAAAACAGAAAGTTAAAAGCGAGCCTCGTGCTCGCTTTTTTTACTTAAAGCAATTTGACAATTACTCTTTGGGTTTCAGAGCTTCGCGCTTTTCGATTAAAAAATCCATCAAGACGCGGATTTTTTTCGGCATATGCTCTCGTGAAGGTATATACAAATAAAACCCTGGAAACTCTTTGCACCAAGGTGTCAGAACTCGGGTCAATCTTCCCTCATTTATGTGCTTTTCCACCCATAAATCAATATGCTTCACTAAACCCACACCCTGTATTGCAGCTTGTAACATACTATAGTCATCATTAAAAATAGCATTGCCTTTAGGCTCGAAAACGAGGGTGCGCTTTGCAACATCTGGAGAGGTTAGCGACCAATGATCAATTGTTCCGCTAGAGGTAAAACGATAAGCAAGGCAATTGTGATCTTCTAAATCCTCAGGAGTTTGAGGTAGTCCATTTTGCCTAAAGTATTCAGGAGAGCTCACTATTGCCGTTGTTAACGGCGGAGTAATAGGGATCGCAACCATATGTTCATCTAAGCTTAATCCTAAGCGAATGCCAGCGTCAACGCCTTCTGCGACGATGTTAGAAAACCCATCATCCATGATTAGCTCTAGGCGTATTTTAGGATAACGAGAGAGGAACTCACCTAGATAGGGCTCAATAAGCAGCCGAGCAGCGGTTCTTGATACACTGATACGGATTAATCCCGAAGGCTCAAGATGAGAGTCGTTCAATTCGTTAACGACCTGCTCAATGTTCACCAATGAAGGTTGCAAAATATCAAGCAGACGTTGGCCTTCTTCCGTCAGCGACATACTTCTGGTGGTTCGATTAATTAACCGAACTTGTAGCTGTTGTTCTAACGCTTTTAGGTGTTGTGATAAGGCAGCACGGGTTACCCCCATTTCTAAGGCTGCTTTAGTGAAACTGCGATGGCGAGCAATATGTGCAAACCACGTCAGTGATGAAATTAAAGAAGGTTCTATTCTCATTTGTTAAGTATAACTAAACAGTCATGTAGATAAAACGATATTTATCCGAAACAGTGTGTTGACTAATATTACATCGAAGCTTAGGTCAGCCTGAGATGAACAGTTAACCTCTAATGGAGAATGTCGCTATGTCTAAAGTCACTTTCAAAAATCTCAATGGTCAAGGTATTGAGATTTCAGCGGTTATCAACTTCCCTACAGATTTTGATGCAAGTAAACAATATGCGGCGGTTGTTGTTTCACACCCAGGTGGTGGCGTAAAAGAGCAAACCGCAGGCCTATATGCGAGTAAACTTGCAAAAAGCGGCATAATTGCCATTGCGTTTGACCGTTCGTATCAAGGTGAAAGTACAGGTGAGCCTCGCCAAATGGAAAACCCTTACACGAGTACTGAAGACGTGAGCGCAGTCGTCGACTATCTGACAACGTTAGAGTACGTCGATAACGATAAAATTGGCGCAATGGGGATTTGTGCTGGTGCGGGCTATAGTGCAAATGCAGCGATCAATGATCGTCGAATCAAAGCACTGGGTATGGTTAGTGCCGTAAACATTGGCCAAATGTTCCGTAATGGTTGGGATAATTCGGTTAACGATGCTGACGCTGTTGGTTACTTAGAATTTGGTTCGAATGCTCGCACAACCGACACGAATGGTACAGAATTCGCGACTATTCCTCTAGCTCCGATGCGTGAAGAAGATGCCTCAAATGCAGAGCTACGCGAAGCTTGGGAGTATTACCACACACCACGTTGTGAACATCCAAATGCGCCGGGTTTTGCTCTAACTCGTAACTTAAACCAGATCATTACTTACGATGCGTACCACAAAGCGGAAGCATTCCTAACTCAGCCAATTCTTGCTGTCGTTGGTAGTGACGCAGGCAGCAAATGGATGAGTGATGACCTGATAGAACGTGCAGCGAGTTCAGATAAAACCTTGTATGCCATTGATGGTGCAAACCATATGTCGCTTTATGATGTTGCCGAATACGTCGATGACGCAGTATCCCAACTCGCATCTTTCTTCCAACGCACTCTTTAATATTCCCGATGAAAGGCTCAATTGCTTCGAGCCTTTCTGCTCTCAAGGCTTTTTACTCTTAAGGTATTGATTATGAATATGCAAAAAATCACTTTTAGAAATGCTGATATGGCTTGGGATATGTCTGCATTAATTTTATTTCCAGAAGGCTTCAATGAATCGAAACGCTACCCAACAATGATAAGCGTTCATCCTTTTGGTAGTTGTAAAGAACAAACATCCAGCGCTGTCTATGGTAAAGCCCTTGCTGAGTTAGGTTACGTCGTGATCGCATTTGACGCGAGCTTCCAAGGAGAATCGGGAGGATTGCCTCACTACGTAGAAGACCCAAGTCAACGTGTTGAAGATATCAGTCGCGTTATCGACTATGCAGTAACTTTACCATATGTCGATGAGAATAGAATTGGTGGACTCGGTATCTGCGGCGGTGGTGGTTACATGATCAATTCAGCCCTAACCGAAAAGCGCTTGAAAGCTGTCGTAGGTATTACGCCTGTTAACTTAGGCCGCTTGTTCCGTGAAGGCTTTAGTATGTACGACCCTATCGCCAATCTTGAAGCTATGGCTGCACAGAGAACAGCCGAAGCTCGCGGCTCAGAGCTGAAAATCGATGAACTTCTTCCTCCAAATATTGAATTTGCAAAAGAAAATGGATTAACAGAACGAGACGTGTTCGAAGCTACTGAATACTACAAAACATCACGTGGACAAACCGAAGGTGGTGCAACTCGTATGCTGTTTTCACATGCACAGAAAACACTGAGCTGGGATGCCTTTGCATTTGCCGAAACGTTATTGACTCAGCCTGTTATGGCCGTGGTAGGGCAAAAAGTCGGGGCGTTTGGTGCTTATCGTGATGGGCAGGAAATTTATGGCCGCTCTGTTCAATCAAAAGACCGACAGCTGGTTAATTTGGAAAACTGGTCTCACTATGAACTGTATGACCATCCAGAAGCAGTCGGCATTGCAATGGACAAGGTTTCTGCATTCCTTGAAACACACTTAAAATAATCTAATAAGTTAGAAGCGTTTTGTAGAGTTGCAAAGCGCTTATTTTTAACAGCGTAAGATGTAGTTCGAAGCGAGTAGGTCGGTAAATCTTCGTGCGAATAACTTCATCTACAGGCTATTGACTAAATACCACTGCCAAATACTGTTTAAGACAATGTACACTGAAACCTAATTAAAGGCGTTAGATAGGAAGGCAGTTTAATTCATGCGCAAATCAGATAAGAAGGTCGAGAATCTAATTAGAGAAGTGTTGACCGAAGTTTGTGAAGATACGCTAAAAGGCTACGATGGCTTTCTTTGGGTGACTCATACCGTCAAATTCTCTTCTTTTCCACAAAGTTTAGAAATAGTCTGCGTATTCGAAACGAAGCAAGATCGAGCTAATTTTTTTGAAGGAGAGGGCCGCCAGCATGTTTCCACAACTATTCAAAAGGCATTTAATAAGGTAGGAGTGCAACTAAAGAACGTCAGTAAGCAAATCAGTTACGATACAAAACAAAAGCATTAGCCGCGCAGCAATGGTCCGTAATAAAATGGTGCTTGGCTACCTTGCTATAAAAATGCAAAGGGCACTGGATGGGCAATGAAGCTTCGGCTCACTTAGATATACATCGGTGTAACTATGAGTTATGGAGTTATGGATTGTGAATACGGTTGGTTTTCTAATGTTGCCTTAAGAGGCAATGATTAGTCGTTTACAATGAGTAAAGTACAAACTTCTGCATGGTGGATATCCGCAGAAAATTATTGAAAAGAAAGGCTCTAGCTGGAGCGGTCTATCATTTTCTTTGGGTTACCTCGACTATGAATAGCTTAATTGCTATGTTTCGCAAAATATATGGATATTCTTCTGCTCGTTATCTTCAGATTCCGTGCAGAAGAATGTGTTTGCCGGCTGAGGGAAAAATGAAAACCAAAATAATAATGTCTTTTCTACTCGCTACATTGTGTGTCAGTGCCAGCGCCAGTACGAATGAGCCGAAATACCATTCTGCGCTAACAATCAAAACGGGAT
The DNA here is from genome assembly GCF_033338655.1 of Vibrio sp. Vb1729. Lineage (NCBI taxonomy): Bacteria > Pseudomonadati > Pseudomonadota > Gammaproteobacteria > Vibrionales > Vibrionaceae > Vibrio > Vibrio sp. Vb1729. The sequence continues at coordinate 39,334 of NZ_JAWOTB010000050.1, forward strand.
TCAGTGAAGACAGAGACAAGCCTGTGGAAGTCTATTATTGGTATCCCACAACGAACGAAAAAAACAACTTCTCGTTTGGTAGGGGGAACATTTTTAAATCAGTCGAAACGCAGTTAGATGCCCCTTTAGCAAGTGGAAAATTTCCCGTTGTGCTTTTGTCGCAGGGCGGAACACGGTCAGCGTTTTCCCACAGTGGTTGGATAGCCTCGAGCCTGGCGCAACAAGGTTATGTCGTTGTGGTACCAAAGCCTCCTGCACCGAACGAAATCAATGCAGAAATGGCTGTTGATGAAATCACATTCAGAACCAGTGATTTGGTGCTTGGACTGAACGAATTAAGTTCGGCCGGGATACTGTCCGGAGGCGTAGATACTGATGAAGTGCAGGGGGTCGGCTTTTTTCTGGGCGGCACATCTATGCTGATGCTCTCCGGAGCGCAAATAAGCCCGGAGAAATATCGAACATCGTGTCACAACGCCACCAATGTAGACTGTCATTGGTTACGTGAAAATAACGTTGATATTACCAGCATCCCGGATAAAAAAATCCCCCGATTTCAGTCTGAAAACAAACTGAAATCGGTCGTCGTTATTAACCCTGAGCTAACGAAAACCTTTGTCCCTGAAACTCTGGCCTTGATGAACAATGCTATCACCGTGGTGGCGCTCTCTGATCGGCTACATCCCGCACTGACACCAGCTGAATCATTTGTTGCTCTTCCCAATGTGACATTTCAAGAGATCCCCAGTGCGAGTCAGTTTAGTGCGTTCGCAGAATGTACTGAGCGTGGTATTAAAATTCTTGCATCAGAAGGGGAGGAAGCACTTTGCCAGGAGCGTGATGAGGTTTCTAGAAAGGACAATCACCAGAAAATTTTGGATGTAATTCTGACTAGCCTAACAAAGCCACAAGAATAGCAACAATGTGACACTTTCTTACACATTGTCTGTTCGAGTAAGCAAAGCGAGGAGTAAGTTTTGTGCAGGCTTATCCCTCCACCATACTGCAAGACGTACTAGTGACCGTATTATTTGCCTTAATTAAGTACTTGTCCCAGCATTTTAAAGCTTAGAAGAACACACAAAATACCAACGATTTTCTTAAGAACTTTATTTGGGAAATACGCTGCACAACGCACGCCGAGGCTAGTAGTTAAGTAGCTACTAATGGAGAAGCTGATCATTGCAGGAAGGTATATGTATCCTAAGACTAAGTTGTTCCAATCTGTATTTTCCCATCCGTTTAACATGTAACCGAGGCTTCCTGACAGCGCGATAGGGAAACCTATCGCAGCAGAGGTACCAATAGCACGTTTTACCTCAAAATTTTGCTGGACAAGATAGGGGATGATCAACCCCGCACCGCTTATAGAGACAAGTGCTGATACAGAGCCAATCACCGAGCCTACAGTGATATTACCGATAGCCCCATGTGGGTTAGGGTTGTACTCATTTTCAGTGTTGAGGAACATCTTATAAGCAACATACAACATGAATACGCTGAAAAAGCCTGCCAGATAGACGCCTCGTAGATACGATGCTACGAATGTGGCGCAAAATGTTCCGACTAGAACTCCGCTCAACATTTTTACTACCATTGTCGAGTCTACATTCTCTTTTTTGTAGTGAGCGCGCATGCTGCCCAATGTTGTAACAATCATCGAAGCCATTGATGTCCCCAACGCAAGATGCACTACTTCCGTATCAGCTATTCCCTGTAGTGAAAATAGAAACGCAAAAATAGGGACGGCCATTCCACCACCACCCACACCAACGAGTCCTGCGAGAAAGCCAATGCCCAAGCCTGCCGTAATGTAATAGATAATAAAGATAGGTTCGTTCATGATGGTTCTGCCTTCGATAAAATGGTCGTTGCTAAAATGTTACTCGAACGCTAACTTGCTATGGTAACGTTAAGAGGACAGAAAATAATGAATAATGGCCAAAATGGAATTGAGTAAATAAAGTGACAAACTCTGATTACAGCGAATGGAAAAATGGCGCCGCACTGATCGTTAAGGAGTGGCAGCATGAAAGGAGCGACTTCAACCATTTGGATCAACGGCCACATAATTGGCACAGTCATCATCGAGGCCAGTTACTGTGTATAGATGAAGGGCTAATTCAGGTCAAAACCGATGAAGGAACGTGGATACTACCACCTCACCGAGCTGGTTGGATCCCCCCGGGTGCGATGCACAGTGTTTATTTTTGTGGTTCTCTGAAAGGTCGTTCATTACTGTTTACTCCAGAGAGTTGTGAGCGGTTTCCAATGAGACCTTGTGTTATCCAAATGAGCGATGTGTTGAAAGCCCTATCGGTTAGAGCATCGATATGGAGCAAAACAGACGATCTATCCATACAGTCTTTACGTATTCTTGCCGTAATATCCGATGAAATCGTCAATAGCCCTCATGAGTCACTCCACATCCCGCTGCCCAGAGATCCGAGACTGCAAAAAGTTACTCAAGCAATTTTAATAGACCCAAACAGCAAACATTCTGTGGAGCATTGGGCCAATATTGGGGCAGTCTCATCTCGGACGTTAAGACGATTGATTCGAAGTGAGTTAAACATGAGTTTTAATGAATGGCGGCAACAAGTACTGCTAATACATTCATTAGAAATGATAGCTCGAGGGGAATCTGTAGGAGCGGTTGCACATGCTTTGGGTTATTCGACGCCCAGCAACTTTATCGCGATGTTTCGTCGGGTCTATGGCGATTCACCTACGCGTTACTTTTCTAATCGCGGAATATAATTTCCGTGCTCGCATGCTCATGATGTTCCCCTAATTATCTTTAATCAAAAAAGGTAAATATTGAAAAGATTAACTGTTATGTTATAACATTCCCTTGTTTGGGGCTCTACAATTTGTTGTTTAAAGAATTGATCTCACAACCAGTAGTCTCCTATTGAGAGAGAGTAAACGTTGATTTCTTCACAAGCGCTGTCTGACTTGACTCTACATGGGGTGGGACTGTGTCAATATGTCCGTGAACTAGAGCGAAATCGTAACGATTACTAGGTCTCATAGCCCTAGAAAATCAACGTTATTAAAACCTTTACCTGACCTTTTTAACGCTTGGGAGGAAGATATATGAGCATTGATGTAGTTGAGAACCCGCTTCGTGTCCAAACAACATCATCGTTGGCGATATCGACATCAGCGAACATACTTAGCGACATCTACAAACCAGAGCACAATATTGCCATATGGCAGCGAACGCTCTCGAAAGAGTTGACGAAGGACATTAATCTGATGCTGGCTCTGGAGCCTAGATTGGCACTGGTACAAAGTGTCACGCCAGATGATGCTGCACAATGGGTACGAAGCAAGTTAGAGGGCTATGCGTGTGCTGATGCGCTGAGTGAAGATGTTGCTTTAATCGTCGATATGTTCTGCTGTTTGTTTGAGGTTAAAGAAGCAGGTTTGAGACTAACTCGCCTAGACAGCCCGATGTGCCCGAAATTTCACTTTGATCGTGTGCCTTGCAGACTTGTCATAACTTATACCGGCCGAGCGACCGAATGGTTAACCAACGATACCATTGATCGCACTAAACTCGGTGCCGGTAGTCTTGGTCAACCTGATCACCTATCGGGCTTATACGACTCTGAAAGTGCCATACGACGAATGCAGCCTGGCGATGTTGCCCTGCTCAAAGGAAGTGGTTGGGAAGGCAATGAAGCCACTGGACTTATACATCGCTCTCCACATGTTGCAGACAATGAACGTCGCTTACTACTCACATTGGATTTCATCTAGAGATATGAGAAAGCTCAAAACGGTAGATGACGTCATGAAGCAGGTAGAGAAAATCTGCCTGCTGCGAGGTAAACAACTCACTACTAAACGGAAATTGATACTGACTTCACTGCTATATGCGGAGAAGCCGCTTTCTGCCTACGAACTAGTTGACTACTGCAATCACAACTTTTCTCAAAACATTCAAGCGATGTCGGTTTATCGAATACTCGATTTCCTTGAAGCAGAGCACTTTGTCCATAAGCTCAATACATCTAGTAAATACGTCGTTTGTTCTCAAATCGCGTGCGATCAGGAGCATGGCGTTCCACAGTTTTTGATTTGCTCTCAGTGTGGAAAGGTTAGTGAAATAGCGGTTGAAGCCAATGTTATTTCTAGCGTATGTGCGAAAGCCATACAAGAAGGCTTCACCGTTCTTAGCCCACAATTTGAGATTTCCTGTGTTTGCGATGAATGCGCAAACCGCCCCCTATGAGGCAGACACACGATCTCCCCTTATAGCTTCACAAGGTGACCGAGTATTGGCCACATTTATAAATTATCTAAAAGAATGAATTGTGTCAGCAACATTGATTAAAAACGCTCGGGTGGTCAACGAAGGAGCCATTACCGAAACAGATTTACGTATTGTTGATCAAAGAATTGACAAGATTGCTACTAATATATCCGTACAACACGGAGATATTGTAATTGATGCTAAAGGGGCTTATTTACTGCCAGGCATGATTGACGATCAAGTGCATTTCCGAGAACCTGGGCTGACACATAAAGGCACAATTGCAAGCGAGTCGCGGGCAGCGGTAGCCGGCGGTATTACAAGCTACATGGAAATGCCCAATGTTAGTCCGGCTACAACGACTATTGACTCGTTAGAGCGCAAGTTCGCTCTCGCTAAAGAAAGCTCGTTTGCAAATTATTCTTTCTACCTCGGTGCAACCGAAGACAATCTTGAACAGATTAAACAACTTAACCCCAAACAACATTGTGGTGTGAAAGTATTTATGGGGGCATCAACAGGAAATTTGTTAGTCGAAGATCCGCAAGCGTTGGAGTCAATTTTTCGTGACTCTCCAGTACTCATTGTTACTCATTGTGAAAGTGGGACTGTTATTAAACAAAACCAGCAAAAGCAAAGGCTTAAGAAGCCAGGTTTCACTATCGAAGACCATCCCATTTTGCGTGACGAAGAGGCCTGTTACGCTTCATCTTCTTATGCGGTAGAACTTGCCAAAAAGTATCACAGCCAACTGCATGTGCTGCACATCACAACGGCGAAGGAGCTAGCACTTTTTGACGAGGGAGACATTCGAGATAAATCAATCACCGCGGAGGCTTGTGTTCACCATCTTTGGTTCAGCAACAAAGATTATGGCGCTCTTGGTAATTTGATCAAATGTAATCCTTCAATCAAGTTTCCTAGTGACCGCGATGCGTTGTTAAAAGCGTTAAATACGGGGCAAATAGATATTATTGCAACAGACCACGCTCCTCACACTTGGCAAGAAAAACAAGTGCCTTACGAGCAGGCTCCAGCCGGACTGCCGTTAGTTCAGCATGCGTTACTTACTCTCTTCGAGCATGTCCGTTTAGGTCATATGAGTTTGACTCAAGTAGTCGAAAAAACTGCGCACAACCCGGCCATTCGCTATGGCATTCAAGGCCGAGGTTTTATCCGTGAAGGTTACTACGCCGATTTGGTGTTGGTTGATGCTCATACCCCAACACGAGTTAGCAACGAAAACAGTTTATATCATTGTGGTTGGTCGCCTTTTGCTGGACATGAATTTTCAGCTCAAATTCAAAAGACTTGGGTCAATGGCGCGCTAGTTTATGACAATAACAAAGTCATCGATAAACCAGCTGGAGCGATGCGTTTATCCTTCAATCGTTAAGTCGCTGACCGTAAAAAAAGAGCCATAAACAAACTGGAAGCATTATGTTAAGAAGAAACCCAACGGGCCATATGCCACAGGTGTCCTCAACAGCCTTTATCGATCCAACCGCTATTATCTGTGGCAAAGTCATTATTGAGGATAACGTTTTTATTGGACCCTATGCTGTTATTCGAGCTGACGAAGTTAATAACCATGGAGACATGGAAGCTATCGTCATCAAACGTGACACCAATATCCAAGATGGTGTCGTAATTCACTCTAAGGCAGGGGCTGCGGTGACCATTGGTGAGCGCTCATCCATTGCTCATCGTTCGATTATTCATGGTCCTTGCCAGGTTTGTGATGATGTTTTCATTGGCTTCAACTCCGTCGTGTTCAATAGCGTCATCGGTGAGAGGTGTGTTATTCGTCATAACTGTGTCGTCGATGGCCTCGATTTACCCGCTTATTTCCATGTACCACCGATGACCAATATTGGTGTCGGTTTTGATTTAGAGAGTATCTCTAAAGTGCCGCCAGAATATTCAGCTTTTTCCGAATCCGTCGTTTCTGCCAACCATGAACTAGTCCAAGGCTACCGGAGAATTGCCAATGAACTTTAATAAGCCACTGATTTCGCGAGTGCCGACTAACATCATCACTGGCTTTCTCGGGGTGGGGAAAACATCGGCAATAATGCACTTATTGACCCATAAACCGAGTCATGAACGTTGGGCTGTATTGGTCAATGAATTTGGCGAAGTTGGTATTGATGGCAGCTTGTTACAAGGCCAAAAAAAACAACAAGACCAAGTGTTTATTCGAGAGGTCCCCGGGGGATGTATGTGCTGTGCAGCAGGTCTTCCGATGCAAATCGCCTTAAATCAATTATTGTCTGAAGCAAGGCCAGATCGATTGTTGATTGAACCTACAGGCCTTGGTCATCCTAAAGAAGTACTGCAAGTGCTATCGACCGAGTATTATCGTCAAATTCTCGCTTTGCAAAAAAACATTACTTTAGTCGATGCACGTAAACTATCGGATCCTAAGTACACTGAGCATGAAACGTTTAACCAGCAAATCACTATCGCAGATACAGTGGTAGGTAATAAGCGCGATCTCTATCAAGATGAAGATGAGCAAAAGCTGACGGCTTATATAGCAAAGCTCGGTCTGCGGGAAACAAAAGTGATTTTCGCTGAACATGGCGCTATCCCTTTTCATGAATGTGAGGGAGCGACTCGTATTGACGTGCAAAAAACGCCCTCTGTTCTTTATCGTGAAAGAGAGAAAAAGTCACTTGTTCCTGAGTTGCCTATGCCTGAGAGCGGCATTCTAAAAGCAACCAATCAGGGGGAAGGTTTCTACAGTATCGGTTGGCGTATATCCGCTGAAAACGTGTTCGATCATCAAAAGCTGAGATTATTGCTGCTCGACCTCAAGGTCGAACGAATGAAAGCGGTTTTTATCACGGGAAGCGGTATTTTTGGTTACAATCTAACATCAGATGGACTCACAGAGTTTGAACTAGACGAGTGTTCAGAAAGCCGCCTAGAACTGATCTCTTCCGGTCTAGATGACCAATTTGAAGATAGATTATTTCGATGTTTGGAGAAGGCATCATGATAGAAAAGAGAAAACTCTCCTTTTAACCATAATGTCTTACCTCCTTAAAATTCTAGTGGGGTTTCTTTTAAAGCTGCGCTTAGGGCACTTATGCTGCCGTATTAGGGTGGGGTTAGTACCCGTATTTTCTGCCTATGCGGTTCAGGCACAGTTTTATTCATGGGGTGAGGTATCCACGTTACACGTGGCCTAATTACTTGCTTTAAGTTACATGGAAGAAACACGTCTTTTTTTAGCGAGGGCCATTGCTATATTTGCGGTACTGTAGGCGCTCTCATTGATAAAGTGCGGGTAAATTTCCCCTTTGCCATTCCAATGGATATCATAACCAGCGAAAGTCGCTAATAAAGGTGCTCCTGGTTTGACCGCCTCAAAATCTCTGCCACAAATAGTAGGGTGTACTAGTGCTTGCCGCATACCCTCTTGATCAAGTGGAACCCTGATTTCTTCGGTGTAAAAAAACGCCTCATAATCGCTCAGTAAGCCTATTTGGTTGAGGTTGTGCTTTTCAACATAGTCCAATACTGCGGTAAGCATCTGTTTCATCAACTCCAACGTACTGTACTCTAGCGCACCATGTGCTTGCGCCCCGACCTCAATCATTATTCCATATTGCCCAGCAGTACAAAGGTAAGGTTGCTCTTGCCATTCTTTTCGCTCTTCGAAAAGGACATGTGCTGATGGCATTCGTTGTTTGACGTACGCGCCCAGTTTCCGATAAAACACATCGTTAGAAAGCAAAATCAACGTCGCTCCCATATTGCTTGTTGTATTGTGCAGGTCAACAATCAACAGTTTTTCTTGGTTTGCATATTTCTCGATAAATTGATGTGCAATCTTGCTTTCATGCAAATCAGGACAATGATTGCTATTCATTGCTGAGAACTCGCGATTTAAGTCTGTATCGATGTATCGGACGTTGTGTTTTACTGCTTCGGAGTTTGCGATGATCGAGCAGGCTGAAAAGGTTGATCTATTGACAGAGTAACGTTTTTCTTTGATTAGTTTATGTAAATAAATACCAGAAAGTTCGTTTCCGTGTGTTCCTGCAACGATAAGTGCTGAATTGAATGTGTTCATTATTGAGCCTTCTCAAAGAGAATGGGGTGAATGACTGGTCTTCTCTTAGCCAATCCAGTGAACTGAATAAACGTTTACTAAACTGAGTAAAAATAATCCTAGATATGTTATAACATAACAATCATTGTTATTGATACTTAGTTTCTCATGAGTCAGTTTAAATTTATTGCTTTAATCGTTGCTGTGTTTTGTTTTTCGGTCGCTTTGCTTCTACCTACAGAGGATGAGCCAAATCAAGATAGTCACAGCGTTCAACTGAATCAAAGCAGTGATTCGTCACCACCTCCATCATCAAAGATAGTGGTTCCCTCAGATGTCAGTTTGACTCCGTTGCCTAAACCTAAACAAATACACTATATAGTTAAAGTGGGAGATACGCTCAGTGGTATCTTCGCTCAATTGGGTCTCCCTTACGGTATTTTGCAGCAAATTCTCTCAGTTGATCTTGATCACCTCCAGCTAGATATGATTCAGCCCGGAGAAGAGCTTGAATTAGTGATGGATGACATGGGGCAATTGAGTCAACTAATTTATCATATGAGCCTTGTAGAGAAGGCTATCTACACTAGAGAAAACGATGGCTCCTTCTCTTACGAATTTCAGGAAATTTCAGGGGAATGGCGTGAAACCTTATTTTCGGGAGAAATCAAAGGGAGTTTTTCAGTCTCGGCACATCGAGTTGGATTGACATCAGGCCACGTCGCAAATATTACGCAGGTGATGAAAGATAAGATTGATTTTGCGCGATCTCTTAGAGCCGGTGACCGTTTCGATATATTAGTGAAACAGCAATATTTAGGTGAACACAAAACTGGCAATAGTGAGATTAAGGCTATTTCTTTTAACTTAGCGAAGGGCGAAGTCGCTGCATTTCTAGCCGAGGATGGACGGTTCTATGATAGAGCTGGTAACAGTTTGGAGCGAGCGTTTAACCGTTATCCTGTCGATAGGGCATACCGCCGAATCACCTCTGGGTTTAACCCTAAGCGTAAACACCCAGTGACGGGAAGAGTCACCCCGCATAACGGAACGGATTTCGCGACACCAATCGGTGCGCCAGTTTATTCTACTGGGGATGGAAAAGTAATTGCGGTCCGCAAGCACCCTTATGCCGGTAATTATTTAGTGATTGAACATAACAGTGTGTACAAAACTCGTTACCTACACTTGAATAAAATCTTGGTTAAAAAAGGTCAAGTTATAAAGCGTGGGCAAAAAATAGCCCTCTCTGGGAATACTGGTCGTTCAACCGGACCACATTTACATTTTGAAGTTTTAGTTCGTAATCGTCCGGTTGATGCAATGAAAGCCGACTTACCTATCGCGAAGTCGCTTCCTAACATCCAGAAACCTTCATTTTTGGCGCGAGTATCAGAGTTTGATTATCTAGTAGAAACGAAAAACTGAGTCCCGACAATTTGTTAGGGCTCAGTTATGCTATTTTGTGTTGTGAGGTTGGAGCAATAGGTGAGTCTCAATATGTGTTCCTAGAAGAATAATGACTGCGATTTTTTCTTTTACGTGCGTCCACATCCGCAACATCGGACGCTTTGCAACAACCTCCGCCTTTGATCGGCCTACGAGAAAACATCACACCAATTGCGAGCATCGCAATACAACTTAGGAAAATAAGAACGGTAAGAACTAAAGTCATAACACCACCTCCTATAAATCGCTGTATTGTCATCTTTCTCCAATTTTATAAACAAAGCAATGGTCGTTTTGTAACCACTTATTATTTTTATCAATAGTCAGACCTTTGCTGGTGATGAAACGTGATGAGAAACGAAGGAGAGTTCTGAGAAATCAGCCCCTGTGATCTTTACCGATTCTTAAGTTTTGCGTCTAAGACAGCAATTGGATTCTTTCTATAACTCACTAAGTTGTTATGTTATAACATGCGTTCATCCAGAGTTTGTAGGTCAAAAGTATGCCATCAATTCCAGTCACCATTTTGCATGGGTTTCTCGGGTCCGGGAAAACCACGTTTTTACGCAACATTCTTCAACAAGCCGATTCTTCTGGTATTGATCTGTCCGTTATTGTTAATGACATGAGTGAGTTAGACGTCGATGGCGTGCTTATCTTAAATACCGATGCGGTGAGTGAAGAGCAGGGCAACTTTGTTACGATCAGTGGAGACAGCATCAGCAGCCTGAGTGGTGTAAAGCAGCTCGATAAAGCCCTTAAAAAGCTCTGCGCAGAAAAATCGCCAGAATGGGTTGTGATTGAAACGTCGGGCAGTAGTCATCCTTTACCTTTGGTCGAGTACTTCAAAAGTAACGCACAATTCGCACTCAAAGACGTAATTACGTTGGTGGATGCGACTTGGTTGCGAGATGACTATCGACAAGGTTCTGCCTTAATCCCTAAGTGGCAGGAGAACGTGCAGCAGGGTGTTCGCGGCGTTGAAAACTTGTTGGTAGAGCAAATCATGTTCTCAAACCGTATCATGCTCACCAAGACGGACAAAGTGGACGACAATACCGTTCGCAACATCGCGCAGGCGATTCACCCGCTTAACGTTTACACCGAGATAATCAAAACGTCGTGGGGAAACTTGGATATCCGCATGTTGAAAGGTGAGCAAGACTACAATTTCTTCCTTGTTGAGCAGTTAATCGCAGAACTTCGTGAGACGGTGAATGAGCCGTTGAATCTCTCTGATAAAGACGAACAAAGCCTTGTCGCGAAAGTGATCAAAGATGATCGACCTTTTCATCCTGCGCGTTTGTGGAATACCTGCCACCAGTATTTAACTAAAGGTGTGTTCCGCAGTAAAGGGTTCTTTTGGTTTCCAACTCGAGACGATGTTTCACTGCTTTGGAGCCAAGCAAGCGGCAATGTGGGGCTTGAAATTACAGGCTTTTGGCGCGCTTCGGTAATCAATGACGAATCGCAAAACTTCACTGAGGAACATCGTCAAATCCTGCAAGATAAGATAGACAGTGTTGAAAGCCGCTTTGGTGATCGTCGTTGTCGCTTAACGGTGATTGGGCAGGAAAACGAAGTCGATGCGTTTATTGATGCGCTGGAAAACTGCTTTTTAACGGAAGGGGAATTGGAGCAATGGCAACAAGGGGCAACATTTGAAGATCCTTGGCCAAAGAAAATAGCTAAGTTGAGCCAGAAGAAGACGGTTTGAATGCGCTGGTGAGGATTCCCTCGCTGCATGCTTGAATCTCAGCTTGTTCCAAGACGGACTTGCTGCGTTGGTTCTATATAACAAAATTGGCTCAGTGTAACTAAAAAGCCTCCCGAATGGTGGGAGGCTTTTTTGTATCTCAGTCGTTTACTGTTCCCATTCAGGGAAAGGGTCTTCCAGAGATAACCAATAGTCGAGCCCTTGCTCCATCTCATCTTCTGTTAACAAGCATTCGTTAAGACGAGCAATCAATTTCTCTTGCTCTAATCCCTGACCAATAAACACCAATTCTTGTCGCATATCGCCGTATGGTTCTTGCCAAATGTCGTTTATAGCATCTAGGTAATCTTGATCCGTCGGCCACTCCTCCTTCGGAATCGCTTTCCAAAACATACCCGCAACACCATAACGTGCGATGCCTCCCGCTTGGCTCCATTGGCCGACAAACTCTGGTCTGGTTGCTAGCCAAAAGTAACCTTTGGAACGAATCAGTTTGCCGTAATCTTTCGCATTGTGGAGGAAGTCGTAAAACTTCTCTGGATGGAAAGGGCGTCTCGCATGATAGGCAAAGCTGGAAATGCCGTATTCTTCGGTTTCAGGTATGTGCTCGCCTCGCATTTCCTTCAACCAACCTGGGGCTTGTTGTGCCTTTTCAAAACTGAAGCTTTGTGTGTCGAGTACCGCATCAAGTTCTACTTCACCATTCGAGATAGGAAGAATAGTGGCCGATGTATTGAGAGTTTTAAGAATAGCAAGAAGCCTTTCGATTTCTGATTTCTCAGCGAGGTCGGTTTTACTTATCAAGATAACGTCAGCGAACTCTACTTGATCAACGAGCAAGTCGGCGACGCTGCGTTCATCGTCTTCACCTAAGGATTCGGCTGTCTCTGTTAAGAACTTAGCTTCATCGTAATCACGCAGAAAGTTAATCGCATCAACTACTGTAACCATGGTGTCTAAACGTGCAACGTCTGAAAGTGAGAGCCCGTTTTCATCGGCAAAAGTAAAAGTCTCTGCAACGGGGAGTGGCTCGGCGATGCCAGTGGACTCGATAACTAAGTAATCGAATCTGCCTTCTTGCGCGAGTTTAGTAACTTCTTCAAGTAGATCCTCACGCAGGGTACAACAGATGCAGCCGTTACTCATTTCAACCAACTTTTCTTCACTGTGGTTGAGAGAAACTTCATTCTGAACGGTCGCTGCGTCGATGTTGACTTCGCTCATGTCGTTGACGATGACCGCCACTTTTCTGCCTTGTCTATTGTTAAGAATATGACTTAAAACGGTTGTTTTTCCTGCGCCTAGAAAGCCGGACAAAACCGTAACAGGGAGTTTCTGGGTGTTCATGCTCATGCTCTTTATAGTGTAATGTTATAATATAACAATTAATATAGTCGGTGATCTTAACTCTGGCATCAAGCAGTTTGTGACTGTGTCGAGTACTGCACCTTATTGGCGCATTCATTCGTCGTTAAGTTATACAGATTCAGATGTACGGAATTTAGAGAGCGAACTCTTATCTCGGTGTGGAGGTTCTATGAACGAAGAGAAAAAGCATGTCATGACAGAAGAAGAAATTCTTGCAGCGCCCGAGGCGGATTATATGAATGAAGCTCAGCTCGCATTTTTTGAAAACCGATTATTTGAGCTTTATGAATCGACGTTAGCGCATATTGAACGCGCGAAAGAAGAGATGATTGCGCCAATGGAATTCAGTGACGAAAGCGATAGGGCGTCCAGTGAGGAGCAATCTGCAATCGCATTAAGAATCATAGATAGAGAGCAAAAGTTGTTACCTAAGATTCAACAATCGTTGGCTCGCTTGCGCACAGGGGAGTATGGCTATTGTTTAGAGTCCGGAGAACCTATCGGCATTCCAAGGTTATTGGCACGACCTACTGCTGAATATAGTGCAGAAGTAAAAGCTCAAATGGAGTCAAAAGAGCACTGGTATAAACACTAAAGCCTCACTATCTTATGACGTCGATATTCTTCTCGTTCACTTGTTTTTTTTGATGTTCTCTGAGAAGTCTAAAGCGATGGCGACTACCGTTAGGTATGGTAGTCATTACCTTTGAGATATTAATAGTTATCGATAGGATAGAAGTAAGTTCTGTATTGTAAATAACGCACCATTTTTGTTTTTCTGAATGAGCTCTCGCTATGTTAGCGTCAAACATTTTCTCTGCTACTTCAAGCTGATCTTCTATCCTTAAAGCTAAATTGGTACTGGAGAAGTAGCATGATTGACTTTGTGGCAACTTTTATCTTTTTCTTTGCTGTCATCGATCCCATAGGTACTGTGCCCGTTTTTATCGCAACCACAAAAAGCTATGAAGAAGTGGCAAAGCGTAAGGTCGCTCTGTTTGCGACTCTATTCTCCGCTGCTATCCTACTGTTTTTTGTTGTTGCTGGTGAAATCATACTTACAGCAATGCGTATTCCCTTGTCTGCGTTTCAAATCTCGGGCGGTATCGTATTGTTCTTGTTTGCTTTGACTATGATATTTGGTGAGAGTAAACCAGCAGAAGAAATCAGAACGCTCAATAGTCATCATGATACAGCAGTTTTTCCTCTAGCCATTCCATCAATTGCTAGCCCTGGCGCAATATTAGCCGCCGTTTTACTCACAGAGAACGTGCGGTTTAATATTTGGGAGCAAGTCCAGACCGTGGCTATGATGCTGCTGGTACTATTGGTTGTTTATATCTTGCTATTAATGGCCAGCGGCATACACAGGATTATTGGGAATACAGGAGCTAGTGCTGTAAGTCGGATCATGGGGTTGATATTAGCCGCTGTGGCCACGACCAACACTCTGAATGGGATTGAAAGTTACTTTGACCTTTAAGGCTGTTTCGCAAACTGAGCTGAAGGTATACGTTAAGAGCTAATTTTACGGCGAGATGACCGACCACCTGACAATCACTTTTCTGGCTGTTACTTCTAGCCGGATGTAATCCTTCAGGCTACTCGTGACGACCTTGTTTAAGAGGACCACGGAAAAGTTGAAAGTAAAATGCATAGATGTTGAGGGTATATATCAGATGGGGGAACTGGAGCAACACTTGCCCCCATTGAGCTGTGCCAATACTCAAAGATTAGCTGCTAGAAAACAATATCGATAATTTCTCCGCTTAGGCACTACTCTATAATCTTGTAGTCTCGCAGTATATAGAGCCTAGCATGGAGGAATTTATTAGCTTCAACGTGCCAAGACAAGACTTTTTCATGCCGTGAGAGTATCTGAAAAGTCGGGAGGCTGAGAAGTTTATTCAGTATGGCTCTTATTGGGCAGTTTATGGATCAGCCAGTAACCAAGACTCATACTAAGAACTACAGCCGCAATTCCAATCAGGTACATTGGAGACAAGGTTTCAAAGTCTATAATAATGACCTTTCGGGAGATTGCCATCAGCGCGGTGGCCATGACGATTTTTACATGAATAACATTTTCTCTCAGGTAAATAGTTATATTGATGAAAATTTCAATAGCAATTAAAACGGCCATAAAAGCACCAAAAGTGGCTAGCATATCTGAAATCGTCAGAATGAGTTTAGGTGGCGTGATAAGTTTTTGATATATCGTCCATGCAACATCTATCACACCCATGACGATTACAAACAACATAACTATCGACAATACTCTTACAGACCAATGAATCACTATCTGTAATTTTTTTGTTAACTTATCATTTTTATCGACTTCCATGGCCCTGTTTCCTTCGCTTGTTTATGTTCACTTAACCTTCATATGTTGAAGCTAGACAATTGAATACATGTCGTTTAAAGCATAGTTGCTGTGGTGAGAGATAGAAGCGTCCGAGGGAAGGAAGTTATGAAACTTAGGAGTGGGCACAATGTTGGACACATAATGTAATCTCTGGTGTCATGCGTTATTACCTCATTACCTCATTACCTCATTACCTCATTACCTCATTGCCTCATTTCTGATCGTGACGAGTCGACTGGTGAGGTGGTGATTCATCACCTTCACGGCAAACTGAATGAGCGGATACCACAACGTATTGATACTGGGCAAATCGATGCGCTTGTTGCTGGTTCCTCCGTGCGTTGTTAATAGAAATACAAGCGAATAAGGAGTGGGTAATCGCTCAAAAGTCGGGTGGAAAAGCGGTAAAATGGCGAAAATTATTGGAACTAAGTCAAGGCCCTTTTTTTAAATGAAAAGGCTTATTGATCTGAACACACCACTTCTCCATATAAGTATATCCACAAATACAAACCTCAAATTGGCGATAAAGAGCTTTAATATTGATAAATATATAAACAGCTTGGGCGCTGAAGAAATTTCAGTATACTGCGCTTAGGTTACACTGGAGAAAAAATCGCCGTATTCCCTGCGGGGTCCTTTGATAAGAAATAGAAATCGCGTTTGAATATGCAACCAAACGATTTTGCCGCTTGCAGTTTATTCGGTATACAAATAATAAACCTTTGACTAATCCGAAGGTCGGTCAAATGAGAGAAAGTCATGTTTTTTAATAAGTCGCTTCAACAAGAAAATCAACGATTAAAGCAGGAGTTGCAAATCCTGCAGCAAATCCAAACCAGTTTAGATGAAGAGATGATCCGCTTAACATTGGATAGTAAAGGCATCATTACTTCTGCAAATACTAAGCTACAGCAAGAACTTTTCTTACATGATGATGAGATCTTAACGAAATCAATTACTGAATTGGTACCGTCAAATTCGCGCAATACAGATCACTTTCATCGAATGAAGAAAGCCGTCCAAGATAAAGTGTTCTGGAATGGGGCATTGCAAGTACAGAAAGGTAATGGTGAGGAAGCCTGGTTAAGAACGATTATCCAGCCTGTTTTAAATGAGCACAGAGAAGTAGAAAGCTTTTTTGTTTTTGCTTCTGAACTTACGCGAACGATCAAATCATCTCGTGAGCAAGAGGACATGCTAAATGCATTAAGTCGTTCTATGGCGGTGATTGAGTTCACATTAGATGGCCATGTTTTAAAAGCCAACGATAATTTCCTAAACACAATGGGTTATACGCTTGATCAGATTCTAGGGAAGCATCATCGCATGTTTTGTGATCAGGAAGAGTCGAGCTCTCAAGCTTACCGTGAGTTTTGGCAACGTTTAGCAAAAGGGCAATTTTCATCAGAGCGATTCAAACGAGTTAACCGTTATGGTGAAGAGGTGTGGTTAGAGGCTTCATATAACCCAATCCATAACGACAGAGGAGAGCTCTATAAGGTCGTTAAGTTCGCGACAGATATTACCCAGCAGGTGATGCAGGAACAGAAAATGGCCCAGGCTGCGCAATTGGCGAATGAAATCTCGCAAGAAACTGGAACACAAACCCTGCAAGGGCAAGAGGTTATAGGCTCAACGTTAGAAAAGATGCAGATACTTTCCGAGCAAATGCAGCAAGCGAACACCGCGATTGACGAGCTTAAAGCGCACTCATCGCGTATTAGCGAGTTGGTAAATAGCATCAGTGGTATCGCTGACCAAACTAACTTATTGGCGTTAAATGCGGCGATAGAAGCGGCTCGTGCGGGTGAGCATGGTAGAGGTTTTGCCGTTGTTGCTGATGAAGTCAGACAGCTTGCTACAAGAACCAATGCAACCACCGATGAAATTGTCACAATGGTCAGTGAAAACCTACAGCGAACAGATAACGCAGTTAAGCTGATCGCTAAATGCCAAAAAGAAGCACTAGATACGCTAGAGCTCTCTGAAAAAGCAGGCAATGTGATGAATGAAATACAAGATGGCGCTAGCCGTGTTGTAGAGGCCGTGGAGCAATTTAACCGCTCGTTGTAGTTAATCAATAAGTTTTCATTGTCGGGGCGATGGGTAAAAAGCAATTCGCCTTATTCAACCTGTATTGAGGAGCGCTGAAGTCGCAATACTACTCCTGCCGCAGTCAAGTTAAGCGTTTTGAAGGGGAGGTAGTTCGACACCTGGTACAGGTTTTAGCCAGTTTGCTTGCTGTATAGAATGCTAAAGTAATTTAGTATGCGAAAAGGCTTGCCTTAAGACTTTGCCTGCATTTAATGTATCTAGCAGCAGAACTTCAATCTGCGTGACAACAATACAGGAGAGGATCGGGCTTTCACTTTTTCGCTCGACACAAACCCCTTTCAAATTTACACAATAGTGCAGTAAAACTCTCTTGCTGCGCTATTGTGTGTTCCATATTTTGTGAGTACTTATGTTTAACTCAGAACGCAAAGCGACGGTTATTCTGGTTGCGACGACGATGATCGCGGCACTTGGCTGGATATTCTCTAAGGAAACAATACAGGGTTTACCACCTTTTGGCTTTATTGGGGCGCGATTTACTATCGCTTCGCTCAGCTTACTGCCTCTATGTTACCGACCTTTGCTGAAAGCAAACTTAAAAGATGTGCTTTCTGCTGGTGGTGTCGGGCTCCTGTTAGGCAGTGCCGTTATGACATGGATTTACGCTATTTCTATCAGTGATACTCTTGGGGAAGGCGCATTTATCATGAGCCTTTCCATGCTGTTTGTGCCGATTGTTGCATGGGTTATGTTTCGTCAACGACCACAACGAATTTTCTGGCTTTCTTTGCCTATCGCTGTATTAGGTCTTGCTTGTCTTTCTTTAGTTGGTGGCTGGAAACAATCGGCCAGTCAATTGTGGTTTCTTGGTGCAGCACTGGTTTTGGCGCTTCATTTTAATGTGAACAGCAAATACTCTCAAAAACTACCTGTGCTGCTGCTTACTTGCGTGCAACTTTTTTCAGCAGGTTGCTTAGGTTTGTTGGTTTCATTTTTTATGGAATCTTTCCCGGCTGAGGTGGACTCCTCTATTTGGTGGTGGTTTGCGTTGAGTACCTTATTAGCGACGAGCTTGCGTTACGTAATGCAAACCATGGGGCAAAAATTTGTTCAGGCAGGTAACGCTGCTCTAATTATGATATTAGAACCAGTTTGGACGGTTATTCTGAGCGTGCTGTGGTATGGCGAAGTGCTAACGGCAAATAAACTAGTAGGTTGTGTGCTTATCTTATTTTCTCTAATTATTTATCGTACTGGCGGGCGGTTTCGCTTCCCTACTCGAAAGTAGAGCAAATTAACTTGGGTTGGGAGAATTTGAGGTGCCGGATGGCCTTCTACGAAAGTGATAATACGCGGTTACGCAATGCTAATGACACTTTTGATGTAGGCTGCCGACCCAGCTCTTCACTGATCATCCAGCCAGCTTTAGCCAGTAGCTCTAAGTCGATCCCCGTTTCTATTCCTAACCCTTGGCATAAATACAGTACATCCTCCGTTGCGACATTTCCTGATGCGCCATGAGCGTATGGGCATCCACCCAGCCCAGCTACACTACTGTCGATGGTATTGATGCCCATACTCAATGCCTGATAAATGTTGGTGAGAGCTTGTCCCCATGTGTCGTGGAAATGGACAGCAAGCTGGGGAAGAGGTGCAACCAACATGACGGCTTCCAGCATAGCAGCGATACGGTTTGGCGTGCCTGTACCGATTGTGTCGCCTAGAGACACCTCATAACACCCTAAATCGATGAGTGATTTGACCACGCTCGCCACTTGTTTAGGGGCTGTCGGGCCATCGTAAGGGCAGTCGGCAACGCAGGATAGATAGCCACGAACAGGGATGCCGTGTTTGGTGGCTAATCGCATTACAGGTTCGAAGCGAGTTAGGCTTTCTGCAATCGAGCAATTGATATTGTGTTGGCAGAATCCTTCTGATGATGAAGTGAAAATCGCGACCTGATTGGCACCAGCCTCCAAGGCTTGTTCGAAGCCTTTTAGGTTTGGTGTCAGGGCAGAATAAGTAACATGATTTCGCCTTGTTATTGCTTTCATGACCTCTGTTGAGTCCGCCATTTGTGGCACCCATTTGGGCGAAACAAAAGAGCCCGCCTCAATATGCGTTAACCCAGTATCAGAGAGTAAGTTGATCAGCCGGATTTTAGTTTGGGTCGCAACAGGAGATTCATTTTGCAACCCATCTCTAGGACCTACTTCGACAATCTTTACTTTGGAAGGTAGCATTACTTGTCCTGTGACTTGGTGACCCAACTTGGGCTTCGTTTTTCAAGAAACGCTTGCAGCCCATCTTGACCTTGGGGTGATACTCTAATGTCCGCAATGAGCTTGCTAGTATAGTGAATCAGTTGTTGATCAATGGGGTTTTGATGACATTGATGGCAGAGCGTTTTTGCTTTACGCATCGCATCTGGGCTATTCAGTAGTAAAGTCTTGATTACGCTACCGACCGCACTTTCAAGCTGTTTGGCTTCTTTCACTTCGTGCACAATACCAAACCGTTCGGCATCTTCGGCTGAAATGACTTCACCACTTAAGATATAGCGTCTAGCTTGTCTATTCCCCATCGCGCGCATGACGTAAGGCGCAATGGTTGCTGGAACTAAACCAAGCCTAACTTCACTTAAGCAAAAGTTGGCACTTTGGCTTGCGATGGCGATATCACTACAACAAATCAACCCTAAAGCACCACCATAAGCGGAACCTTGAACAACTGCGATGGTGGGTTGAGGGAACGAATCTAATGTTTCCATGAGTCTTGCCAAGTTTTGGGCATCAATGAAGTTATCTTGCCTCGTGCTGTCGGCCATCGACTGCATCCAATTCAAATCGGCCCCGGATGAAAAATGCTTACCGTTACTTCTTAATACCAAGCACCGCACATCCGTTCGTAAAGCGAGATAATCTAGGCGGTGGATCAGCAAGTCGATCGTACAAGCGTCAAAAGCATTGTGTTTGGCTGTTCTGTTTAGGGTAATGGTCGCTACGCCATTATCATCGACATGCCAAAGAACATCATCTTGCCTTTGGGCGTTGGGAATAATGCTTGGTTGCATTTCCTGCATACTAACTTCCTTAATTCATCTTTGGATGTTTACATTCTGAAGACGCCAAACTCGCTATCAGGAATGGGGGCGTTTAATGCTGCCATTAACGCTTGACTCAACACCTGACGCGTTTTTTTAGGGTCAATAATTCCGTCATCCCATAGCCGAGCACTCGCAAAATAGGGATGTCCTTGTGTTTCATACAAGTCTATGATCGATTCTCTAAAAATGTGCTCTTCTTGCTCTGACCACGCTTCCCCCTGACGTTCCTTCGCGTCTTTTCGAACTTGTGTTAAAACGCCTGCTGCTTGTTCTCCGCCCATCACAGAAATACGCGCGTTCGGCCACATCCACATCATGGTTGGATCATACGCTCGGCCGCACATGCCGTAATTACCAGCGCCGTACGATCCACCGATGATCACGGTAAACTTCGGCACGTCAGCACAAGCGACGGCCATCACTAACTTGGCGCCATGTTTTGCGATGCCTTCTTCTTCAACCTTTTTTCCGACCATAAAGCCGGTAATGTTTTGGAGAAAGAGAAGCGGTATTTTCCGTTTGGCGCACAGCTCAATAAAGTGCGCGCCTTTTTGTGCCGATTCAGAAAACAAGATGCCGTTGTTTGCCACAATACCAATCAAGTGTCCTTGAATACGAGCGAAGCCACACACTAGCGTTCTGCCGTACAAGGATTTGAATTCGTCGAAATCAGAATCATCGACGATGCGGGCAATAATTTCTCGAACGTCGAATGACAGTCGTAAGTTTGCATTCACGATTCCGTAGATTTCTTCTGCGTCGTAGCGGGGAGGAAGTACGGTGTTTTCTGGCTTAACAGGTCTTGTTCTATTGGCATTGGCAATGGCTTCTCTCGCAAGCATTAGGGCATGTTCATCATTTTCAGCGTAATAATCTGCGACACCAGATTTCCGACAATGCACGTCTGCACCGCCGAGCTCTTCACCCGTCACGACTTCGCCAGTGGCCGCTTTCACCAAAGGTGGCCCCGCCAAAAAAATGGTGCCTTGCTCTTTAACCATAATGGAGACATCCGCCATGGCAGGAACGTACGCGCCCCCAGCAGTGCAAAGCCCCATCACAACAGCAACTTGGGGAATGCCTTTCGCTGACATTCTCGCTTGGTTAAAGAAAATGCGACCAAAGTGTTCTTTGTCGGGGAAGACGTCGGACTGATGAGGGAGATTTGCGCCACCGGAGTCCACCAAGTACACGCAGGGGAGTTGGCAACGTTGGGCAATCTCTTGCGCTCTTAGGTGTTTTTTTACCGAGAGTGGGTAGTAGGTTCCACCTTTTACCGAAGCATCGTTGGCGATAACCATGCATTGAATTCCCTCTATGATACCAATGCCGGCGATAACGCCAGCGCATGGGATCGCTTCGTCATACACCTGCCAGGCGGCAAACTGGCTGATTTCAAGAAAGTCAGTGTTGTCATCAAGCAAGCGCGCGATGCGTTCTCGGGCTGGGAGTTTTCCTTTTTGCCTCTGGTGCTGAATGGCTTTTTCACCGCCTCCCTGTTTGATGGTATCGATGTGTTGATTCAGTTGAGTGACCAACGTTTCCATCGCAGCTTTATTGGAAAGAAATAACTCGTCAGTTGGCTTAGTTTTACTTTTGATAATGGCCATAATGACTTCCTTGTCGTATGTTCCGTTAGCGAGATTCTTCGAACAGTTCTCGGCCTATTAACATGCGGCGAATCTCTGAGGTACCCGCGCCGATTTCATAAAGCTTTGCATCACGTAGCAAACGACCAGCAGGGTATTCATTGATGTAGCCATTCCCACCGAGCAGTTGTATTGCATCGAGTGCCATTTGTGTGGCGAGTTCTGCACTGTACAAAATCGCGCCAGCGGCGTCTTTGCGTGTTGCGTTACCTCGATCACAAGCCGCTGCGACGGTATATACATACGCTTTTGCTGCACTCATTCGAGAGTACATATCGGCGATCTTGCCCTGAACTAACTGAAACTCGCCAATGGATTTTCCAAACTGCTCTCGTTCATGTACGTACGGGACCACAATGTCCATGCAAGCTTGCATTATCCCGAGTGGTCCGGCAGCGAGGACGACGCGCTCGTAATCCAGCCCACTCATTAACACCTCGACGCCTTGATTCAACTCGCCAAGAATATTCTCTTTTGGCACTACGCAATGGTTAAATATAAGTTCGCAAGTATTCGAGCCTCTCATGCCTAGTTTGTCCAGCTTTTGAGCATGAGTGAAACCTGCGAAGTTACGTTCAATAATGAATGCGGTAATGCCACGTGAACCTGCGCTGACATCCGTTTTAGCGTAAAGCACCACTACGTCAGCATCGGGCCCGTTTGTTATCCACATTTTGTTGCCATTCAGTACAAAATGGTCGCCCTTGTTCTCCGCTTTCAGTTGCATGCTTATCACGTCTGAACCGGCATTGGGCTCACTCATCGCTAGGGCGCCAACGTGCGTACCATCAATGAGTTTTGGAAGGTATTTTTCGCGTTGAGAAGGCGTGCCGTTACGAAAGATTTGGTTGACGCACAGGTTAGAATGAGCGCCGTAGCTTAAAGCGACAGACGCAGAGGCACGGCTGATTTCTTCCATGGCAACAACATGAGCGAGGTATCCCATGCCTGCACCACCAAGCTCTTCATCGACGGTCACACCAAGCAACCCCATTTCTCCCAACAAAGGCCATAAATGATTCGGGAACTGGTTATCGCGGTCTATCTCAGCGGCGATGGGCGCAATATGTTCCGTAGCAAAGGCATTAACGTGTTCTCGGAGCATATCGATGGTATCACCAAGTCCGAAATTGAGTGGGGTATAGGTGCTTTTCATAACGTCTCCCGGTATCAGAGGTAAGGTGGAAAAGCCGATAGCGGTGTTGCTAATTGAGTATAGCGTTTATGTCTGCTTGCTTTTGAGTGTTTGAATACAACGCTCCTTAGCGGCATTCAACTCTGCCATAACGACGCTGATGTCGTTGAGTTGTTGTTGTAGGACGGCTTGTTTCTCTTCAATGATATTGAGCATTTTCAATAACTGTCCTTCGGTTTGTTGCATGTCGTAGAGCTCAAAAAGTTCACGAATTTCTGCCAACGAAAAACCGAGTCGTTTCCCTCTTAAAATCAGTTTGAGGCGAATTCTATCCCTGCGTTGATAAACGCGCATATTGCCTTTTCGCTCTGGTTCAATCAGACCCACGTCTTCATAAAACCGGATACTGCGAGTAGTAATATCAAACTCCTTGGCGAGGTCACTGATCTTGTATTTTTCCATAACATACTTACCTCGAATAAAAATCCAGTTTCTGGAAATCGAACCTTTAATGGGAAGGTCGAACATCAACTTTGAAATATAAACGCCTACTTGGTGTGTTTTTTCATCTCATTGTAAAGGCTAGTGCTATGCTTACGTAAACGTCAAGAAATCGCGGAATGAAAGTTTGTTAGTGAAAAAGGCGATAAAGGCTGGTGCGGCGCTTGGTGAGTAATTCTATGTAGGGTGTCATCAGTCTGCCAAGTGTTCACATATACCTTAAGGGAATGCGAATCATGGGAAAAGACATCTGGATTGTCAGCGCGAAAAGAACGCCAATTGGGCGCTTTCAAGGCAAGTTGCAAACTTACTCTGCTCCTCAATTAGGCGCACTGGCGATCAAGGCGGCAATGCACGAAGTGAATGTGACTTCGGTGGATGAAGTGTTCATGGGATGTGTGCTTCCAGCAGGGTGTGGACAAGCTCCTGCGAGGCAAGCATCTATGGGGGCAGATCTTCCTTTGGGTGTAGGGTGTACCACCATTAACAAAGTGTGTGGCTCTGGCATGAAGAGCGTCATGTTAGCGCACGATCTCATTAAAGCTGGAACGATTCGCTCTGCCATTGCTGGTGGTATGGAAAGTATGACCAATGCGCCGTATTTGCTGAGGGAGGCGAGAAAGGGAATGCGTATGGGGCACCAGTCTGCGTATGACCACATGTTTCTCGATGGGCTACAAGATGCTTACGAAGGGCACTTAATGGGTGTTTATGCTCAGCAAGTCGCTGACAGGCTTAAGTTCACCAGAGAGCAAATGGATGAATGGGCCGTGATGTCGGCAAAACGTGCGTTGGAAGCTCAAGAGCGAGGCTTGTTTGCCGATGAACTTTCGCCGGTTTCACTCAATACCAAGTCAGAACAAGCGGTGCTGGACTACGATGAGCACCCTCGCTCGATTGACCTTGGTAAAATTCCTCAACTCAAACCTGCATTCGATGAAAAAGGTACGGTGACCGCTGCTAATTCGAGTGCCATTTCAGATGGCGCAGCGGCTCTTGTGCTTATGGATGAAGACACTGCGCGTCATCAGGGGCTTAAACCACTTGCGATCATCAAGGCGCACTCTACACATGCCAGAAAACCTGCAGAATTTACTTTGGCACCCGTCTACGCAATTGAGCAACTGCTGTTCCAGCTAGATTGGTCAATTTATGAAGTGGACCTGTGGGAAATCAATGAAGCCTTTGCCGTCGTGACACAAATAGCGGTGGCGGAACTTGGACTAGATACGAGCAAAGTAAATATTAAAGGTGGAGCCTGTGCGCTTGGGCATCCGATAGGGGCTAGTGGCGCACGAATTCTGGTGACATTGATTCACAGTTTGCGTCAGCTACAAGCGTTAGGCACCAATGGTGATCTCGAAGCCAAAAAAGTGATGCGGGGTGTTGCGTCACTTTGTATCGGTGGTGGAGAAGCCACGGCGATAGGCATTGAAATACCGCTTTAATTGAAATCAGAAAGGAGTAAATGATGACTCGTTTGGTTCCCTTGTTTATTGGTGGCGAGTTTCGTGAATCTCAAACATCGGATTGGGTTGAGGTAACCAATCCCGCCACTAATGATGTCATTGCGTACGTTCCATGTTCCACAGAGCACGAGATGGAAGCCGCCATTGATAATGCGAAAGAGACATTCCAATCTTGGAAGGAAGTGGCAGTATCCGAGCGTGCCAGAGTCATGCTTCGCTATCAGCACTTGCTCAAAGAACATCATGATGAGCTTGCCACACTGCTTTCTCATGAGACGGGTAAGATTTTAGCGGATGCCAAAGGCGATGTGTGGCGTGGTATCGAGGTGGTTGAGCAGGCGGCAAACATTGCTAGCAACATGATGGGAGAAACCGTCGAAAACGTTGCCACGGATATTGATAGTTACTCAATGATTCAGCCCTTAGGTGTGTGTTGTGGGATCACGCCGTTTAACTTTCCTGCCATGATTCCGTTGTGGATGTTCCCAATCGCCATCGCTGCGGGCAATACGTTTGTGCTCAAACCCTCCGAACAAGTGCCATTGACCTCTATTCGTTTAGCCGAACTATTTGAGCAAGCCGGCGCGCCAAAAGGGGTGTTGCAGATCGTTCATGGCCGCAAAGAGCAAGTCGACTTTCTTCTGGCTCATCCTGATATTCGAGCGGTGTCATTTGTTGGCTCGGTTCCCGTTGCCCGTTATATCTACACCACAGGGACTAAACATTTTAAACGTGTTCAAGCTTTTGCAGGTGCAAAAAATCACATGGTGATCATGCCTGATGCAAACAAAGATCAAGTGGTGAATAACCTAATCGGAGCCTCCGTTGGGGCTGCGGGGCAACGCTGTATGGCGATTTCTGTTGCGGTATTTGTCGGTGATTCAAAACAATGGATTGCAGACCTTAAACTGGCGATGGCGAAAGTACACCCAGGACCGTGGGATGATGAGCAGGCCGCTTATGGCCCACTGATCAGTGAGCAAGCCAAACAACGCGTATTGGACCTAATTGAAGATGGCAAACAACAAGGCGCAGTGTGTGAACTCGATGGCAGTCAGTGTGAAGTGGACGGCTTTCCCGATGGAAACTGGATTGGCCCAACCTTGTTTAGCGGTGTAACAGCGAACATGTCGATTTACACGCAAGAGATATTTGGCCCTGTTTTAGTTTGTATGGAAGTCGAAACGTTGCAAGAGGCCATTGAGTTGGTGAATCGCAACCCTTACGGCAACGGAACTTCTATATTTACCGCTAATGGCGCTGCTGCGAGAAAATATCAGCATGACATTCAAGTCGGTCAAGTGGGGATTAATGTGCCAATTCCAGTCCCTTTACCATTTTTCTCCTTTACTGGTTGGAGAGGCAGTTTCTATGGTGATTTACATGCGTATGGTAAACAAGCAGTGCGTTTTTATACCGAGACCAAAACGGTGACGGCGCGTTGGTTTGATGACGATATTCCAACGGGGCTCAATCTGACCATCCAACTGCGCTGAGTGAATAAAAGGAGCTTTTATGGACTTTGAACTTAATGAAGATCAACGTGCATTTGCCGATACCGCTCAACAATTTGCCGATGAGCGTTTAGCACCGATGGCGGCGGAGTGGGATGAAAAGCAGATCTTCCCCAAAGACGTATTGAGAGAGGCGGGGGAACTGGGGTTTCTCAGTCTCTACACACCAGAAGAACATGGCGGCTTAGGGTTAAGCCGTTTGGATGCGTCAATTATCTTTGAACAACTCTCAATGGGCTGTACGTCGACGACCGCTTTCATGACTATCCACAATATGGTGAGTTGGATGATAGCCAGTTTTGCTACCGATGAAGCCAAAACGCAGTTCTGTCCGAAATTAGTTACGGGGGAGTGGTTAGGCTCCTATTGCTTAACCGAGCCTAATGCGGGATCGGATGCCGCTTCGTTGACCACAACCGCGAGCAAAAAAGGTGATACTTACGTGTTGAATGGTGGCAAAACCTTTATCTCTGGCGCAGGAGAGACAGATGTTTTGGTCGTGATGGCGCGAACCGGAGAAGCGGGTGCCAAAGGCGTGTCTGCATTTGTTGTTCCTGCTCAAACAGGTGGTATCAGCTATGGGCGCAAAGAACCCAAAATGGGTTGGAACAGCCAACCAACACGAGCGGTTACTTTTGAAAATGTCGTTATTCCAGCTAGCCATTTACTGGGCGAAGAAGGGCAAGGTTTTGTCTTTGCGATGAAAGGGCTTGATGGAGGGCGTATAAATATTGCGACCTGCTCCGTCGGTACGGCTCAACAGGCCCTTAATCAGGCGGCACGGTACATTCAAGAACGTAAGCAGTTCGGCAAGCCGCTTGCGCAGTTTCAAGCCTTACAATTCAAATTGGCAGACATGGCGACAGAGCTAGTGGCTGCGCGGCAGTTGGTGCGCTATGCCGCCAGTAAACTCGACCGAAATGACCCGGATGCCACGGCTTATTGCGCGATGGCAAAACGGTTCGCAACCGATGTGGGCTTTCAGGTTTGCGACCAAGCGCTGCAGCTTTATGGCGGCTATGGTTACATCAAAGAGTATCCAATGGAGCGTCATTTCAGAGATGTGCGTGTGCATCAAATTCTGGAGGGAACGAACGAAATCATGCGCTTGATCATCGCGCGCCGTTTGCTCTCTGAGGAATCGGCCTTGCTGTAGCGAAGTATTGGATTTGCTCATTGAGAAAGGATTCAGATATGCCATTAACCCAAGCAGCCATTCAACATACGATCACTAATCACGTTGCGGTGGTGACAATGAACAACCCGCCAGCCAATACGTGGACAGCAGAGAGCCTCAAGGCACTGAAGTCGCTGATACTCACACTTAACGATGATAAGCAGGTCTATTCATTGGTTTTAACTGGCAGTGGAGAAAAGTTTTTCTCTGCTGGTGCAGATCTCAAGCTATTTTCTGACGGTGACAAAGCGGTTGCGTTAGACATGGCGCGATGCTTTGGTGAAGCCTTTGAAACGCTCTCGGAATTCCGTGGTGTTTCCATTGCCGCTATTAATGGTTACGCCATGGGTGGAGGTTTAGAAGTGGCATTAGCTTGTGATATTCGAGTCGTTGAAGAGCAAGCGGTACTTGCTTTACCTGAAGCCAAAGTCGGACTTTTGCCCTGCGCTGGCGGTACCCAAAACCTCACAGCGTTAGTAGGGGAAGGCTGGGCAAAGCGTATCATTTTATGTGGAGAGCAAGTCAGCGCTGACAAAGCAAAAGAACTAGGCCTAGTTGAGGAGTTGGTTCCCAAAGGTGAAGCTTTAAGTAAAGCGCTGGAACTTGCTGAATCTGTTGCGAACCAGTCACCATCTTCTGTCGCCGCATGTAAGGCGCTCATTCAAAATATGCGCTCTGCGCCACTTAAGCACGGCTTAATGAAAGAGCGAGAGTTGTTTCTGAATCTTTTTGATACGGAAGATCAAGTTGAGGGTGTTCGCGCCTTTTTAGAAAAACGCCCACCGCAATGGAAAAACCGATAGGAGGCCACATGGCAGGGATGGTAACCATTAGTGAAATAGAGTGCTTAGATGGCGTGCACCGCATTGGTATCGCAACGTTAGACAACACCGCTTCATTGAATGCATTGACGTATGACATGTTAGTCCAACTTAACGATCAGCTTATCAAGTGGCAAGATGATCCACATATGGCTTGTGTGGTACTGACTGGCGCTGGAGAAAAAGCATTCTGTGCTGGTGGTGATGTTCGAGCTATGTATCACGTCATGCATAACGAGAGTAAAGAAAAAATCGTAGAGTTCTGTACGGACTATTTCTCGTTGGAGTATGAGTGTGACTATCTCATTCACACTTACAACAAACCCATTATCGGTTGGGGAGAAGGTATTGTCATGGGCGGTGGGATGGGGCTTTTTATGGGAACCAGCCATAAAGTTGTGACAACAACATCACGCCTTGCTATGCCAGAAATCAATATTGGACTGTATCCTGATGTGGGAGGTACGTGGTTTTTAAGCCAGATAGATCCGCAAGTGGGTTTATTCCTCGGATTGACAGGCTCCATGGTGAATTCAAGTGACGCTGTCACTATTGGTTTGGCCGATTGGTTACTGTTGGAAGAGCAGTATCCCACCTTACTGGATGAGCTAAAGCGGCTCCAGTGGGGCAAAGAAGATGCGAAAGAGTTGGTAACTGCGCGACTACAATTAATGGAAGAACAGGTTATTGATAGCAAACCAACCACGCAAATTTGTCCATACTTAGATCAGATAGAGGAAGCGTGCAAAGGCTTTGATCTTAATGCGATAGCACAGCGAATCATGGCTATCGACGGGAACAGTCAGTGGATAGAAAACGCGAAACAAACGTTCGCATCGGGCAGTCCGATCACCGCGCATATTTGCTTCAGACAAGTGAAAGAATACCACAGCTTACCGCTTGCAGATTGCTTCCGTTTAGAGTTGAGTTTGTCGGTTCGCAGTGCCTTATTAGGTGAGTTTAAAGAGGGCGTCCGTTCTCGGCTTATTGACCGGGATGGCGAACCTAACTGGATGTTTAACAGTGTCAGTGAAGTCGATGAAGATGTCATCGATACCTTGTTTACCTCACTTTGGCCGGATGACGAACATCCGCTTGCTGATTTGGGTGAACAAACACTAGGTCAATAAGGAGAATGATCATGAGTACCATCGCATTTATCGGTTTAGGAAGAATGGGGCATCCGATGGCGCAAAACTTACTCGCGTCTGGATTTAACGTGCAAGTATTCGATGTCGATAGCGAAGCCGCAAAGCAACTAGTACCTTTTGGTGCGGTGGTGGCGAGCTCTATTGAGGAAGTCGTGGATGGTGCTAGCACAGTCATCACGATGCTACCAGCAGGGTCTCACGTTCGTTCCGTGTATCTTGGTGACTTACATGGTGGCGTAGGTGTCCTCAATCTTGTCTCGCCAAGTACCTTGATGATTGATTGTTCAACCATTGATCCGGACTCTGCGCGATTAGTCGCCAATGAAGCGGCAAATAAACGCGTGTTGTTTGTCGACGCGCCCGTTTCGGGGGGCGTTGCTGGCGCTAAAGCGGCGACATTAACCTTTATTGTTGGTGGTTCGGATCAAGCGTTTTCTAAAGCCAATGCCATTTTGCAGTATATGGGAAAAAATGTTTTCCATGCTGGCAAAGCAGGCGATGGTCAAATGGCGAAAATCTGTAACAACCTTATGCTCGGCATTTTAATGTCTGGTACGTGCGAGGCATTAAACCTAGGTATCGATCATGGACTCGATCCAAAAGTGCTATCAAACATCATGCTGCAAAGCTCTGGCCGAAATTGGGCATTGGAGCTTTACAATCCTTGCCCAGGCGTGATGGACAGTGCGCCAGCCAGTCACGATTACCAACCGGGCTTTATGAGCAAACTCATGCTGAAAGATCTCGGCTTGGGGTTAGATGCGGCGTTACAAACACATTCTTCGGTTCCGATGGGGTCGTTAGCGCGCAACTTATATTCTTTCCACAACGCGAGCGGCCACGGCGAACTCGATTTCTCAAGCTTATTTGAGTTATACAAGAGTAAGAAAGGCTAGACCGAGTTTTGTGACAAACCAGCCCGAGATGGTGACGTAAAACGCGCATCATTTCGGCCAACTTAGACTGGTTGAGATAGAGAACATTACGAGCTATGGAGTGCACCAATATGGACATAAAAAGTAGTGTTATTGCCATTACAGGAGCAGGGCAGGGGCTTGGGCAAATGATGGCCATTACCCTTGCTCAAGCTGGCGCTGATTTAGCGTTGTTGGATGTAAACGCCAGTGGCTTAATGGAAACACAAGAGCAGTGTCGAATGCTGAGTGCGAAAGCGTTGACATATCAAGTGGATGTTACCAACGAAATCGACGTTGAAACCACGTTTGAAGCGATTATCCAAGATTTTGGTCAACTCAATGGGTTAGTCAATAACGCTGGCGTATTAAGAGATGGGTTACTTGTAAAAGCAAAAGATGGCGTGATCAGTAAGATGTCTTTGGATCAATTCAATTTGGTCATGAACGTTAACGTGACAGGAACATTTTTGTGTGGGCGTGAAGCTGCCGTCAAGATGATTGAGAGTGGATCCCAAGGCGTTATCATCAATATTTCTAGTGTTGCGAGAGCAGGAAATATCGGACAAACCAATTATTCTGCGTCAAAAGCGGCGGTCGCGACCATGGCGACAACATGGGCCCGTGAGCTCGCAAGATACGGTATTCGTGCGGCGGCGGTTGCACCAGGTGTAGTACACACCGCGATGGCAGAGCAAATGAAACCCGAAGCCATAGAGCGATTAGAAAAGATGATCCCAGTTGGCAGGATGGGCGAAACAAGCGAAATCGCGCATGCAGTAAAATACATTATTGAGAGTGATTACTTTACTGGCAGGGTTTTAGAAGTGGATGGCGGTATTCGTATGTAAGTGACTACTGAAATAAGGCTCTGATAGACCTGAATAATAAGTTTCTTTCCATTTCAGCATTTTCTATGTTGTGGAGTGCCAATTCTGCGCAACCCAAATGTATTTACAACTTATGTTTGGATTTACCTTGAGAATGATTTCTCACAATCCAATAAAGAGATGTAAATACCACTCAAATATTAAGTGAAATCATTAATTTGATGTTGATCACACTTTTTGTTTTTTAGTTTCCGCTTCTCATTAAGGCTATCTGCGTAAATGAAGTTGATAGTCAGTCTCATCAATTTTAAGTTTCAACTATTTGTTTTTAAATAATTAATTGTTGAAGCACGAGAAATTCGTGTTGAGGTTAATATTCTATTTAAAGTGTGTAACTTCCATTAATGGAAGGTTAGTTTCCAGTTGTGGCTAATGAGCTTTAACTTTTTACTCCTCATAATGCGCCAAATGTAACATAGTGTTTCAAAGTGTAACAATAAACTCACACTAAGAGTGTGGTTTTGATCTCCACTCAATTCCGTTTTGTTTCGCTCTGAACCCGACGTTACTCATGCTCAACACATAAACATTCTAATGACTATAACAACTGGTTCTTGGCTTGATACCAATCGTATCGTAGCAAATAACGGTTCATTCTAGCTGGTTAAATGCTTGATGACGAAGTTGAAAAATTGTAAGTAGAATAACTACTTATCGAGGTTTTTTCTTGTTCTCATACATTACCTCTGCGCTATTTGTGAGCTCTTATTTACTTTGATTGGCATCTGCTTTGAAACCAGACAACCATCGAGAAAGTTAATGGAAGCCTCAAGATATAAACGCATCTTGTCGAGGGGAAGTTTGGCGTCCGTCATACTTATGCTCTCAGGATGTAATTCAGCTTTACTTGACCCCAAAGGTGCCATTGGTGTGCAAGAAAAAGAGTTAATTATTACTGCTCTTTTGCTGATGTTGATCGTTGTAATCCCTGTGATTTTAATGACGATTTACTTCGCTTACCGATACCGCGCCTCTAACACTGAAGAAGAGTACGCACCCGAGTGGTCACACTCGACCAAAATCGAAGTGGTGGTATGGACAATTCCAATCATCATCATTGCGATTCTTGCGACGATCACATGGCGTTCGACTCATGAACTAGAGCCCTCCAAACCATTGGAAAGTGATGTTAAACCAATGACCATCGAAGTGGTGTCACTCGATTGGAAATGGTTGTTCATCTATCCAGAAGAAAACATTGCGACGGTAAACTATGTGGCGTTCCCGAAAGACGTGCCAGTGCAGTTCAAACTGACTTCGGACAACATTATGAACGCGTTTTTCATCCCTCGCTTAGGTACACAGATCTACGCGATGCCAGGAATGGTAACCAAGCTCAACCTGATAGCGAACCACGAAGGTGACTACAAGGGTTTTGCATCGAACTACAGCGGCGAAGGCTTTTCGCAAATGAAGTTCACAGCTTCAGCAATGTCTGATCGTGCTGCGTTCCTAAATTGGGTGCAGAAAGTGAAGGCGAGCCCTGATCGTATTGAAGATTGGGAGCAATACAGCTCACTGGCAGCGCCAAGTATCGCAGAGCCAGTCACTTTGTTCTCTAGCGTTCCTCCGTTCTTGTTCACCGACGTTGTGACTCAGCATCCTGGTTCAATGAACTGTTTGCCTGAAAACCAAGGATAATCGTAATGTTTGGAAGATTAACTCTTGATTCAGTTCCATTCCACGAACCTATTATCGTCATCACCCTAGCGGTTGTGGCGCTGGTTGGTTTAGCCGTAGTTTACGCGGTGACCAAAGCCGGAAAGTGGCAATATTTGTGGAATGAATGGTTTACTTCAGTAGACCATAAAAAACTTGGCTTCATGTACATCGCAGTAGCGATGGTGATGCTTGTTCGTGGTTTTGCTGACGCAGTCATGATGCGTAGTCAGCAACTCCTTTCTTCTGCGGGTGAAGCAGGTTACTTGCCACCGCATCACTACGATCAAATTTTTACTGCCCACGGCGTGATCATGATCTTCTTTGTAGCGATGCCATTGGTGATTGGTCTGATGAACATCATCGTGCCATTGCAGATTGGTGCGCGTGACGTAGCTTTCCCGTATCTGAATAACTTGAGCTTCTGGCTGTTTGTTGTTGGTGTCATCCTAACAAACATGTCTCTCGGCTTAGGTGAATTTGGTCGTACAGGTTGGCTAGCGTATCCGCCGCTTTCAGGTATTGAGGCTAGCCCAGGAGTCGGGGTCGACTATTGGATTTGGGCGCTGCAGATATCAGGTGTTGGTACGACGTTAACAGGCGTGAACTTCTTCGCGACCATTTTGCGTATGCGTACACCGTCTATGCCAATGATGAAGATGCCAGTTTTCACTTGGGCGTCTCTGTGTGCAAACATTTTGATCATCATTTCATTCCCAATCCTAACGGTGACTATCGCTCTGCTTACGCTGGATAGATACCTAGGCATGCACTTCTTTACCAATGATCTTGGCGGCAACGTAATGATGTACGTCAACCTGATTTGGGCTTGGGGCCACCCAGAAGTGTACATTTTGATCTTGCCAATTTTTGGTGTGTTCTCAGAAGTCACCGCAACCTTCTCACGTAAAAAGTTGTTCGGTTACACATCGCTAGTTTGGGCTACCGTAGTTATCACGATTCTTGCCTTTGTCGTTTGGCTACACCACTTCTTTACGATGGGGTCTGGCGCGAACGTAAATGCCTTCTTCGGTATTGCCACGATGATCATTTCTATCCCAACAGGGGTGAAGATCTTCAACTGGCTATTCACGATGTACAAAGGCCGCATCCGCTTTACGACGCCAATGATGTGGACGGTGGGTTTCCTGATCACCTTTACTGTTGGTGGTATGACGGGCGTACTAATGGCTGTTCCGGGTGCAGATTTCGTTCTGCATAACTCAGTATTCCTAATTGCTCACTTCCACAACGTTATCATCGGTGGTGTGGTGTTTGGATGTTTCGCTGCGATCACTTACTGGTTCCCGAAAGCGACCGGTTTCACCATGAATGAAACTTGGGGCAAACGCGCGTTCTATCTTTGGATTATTGGTTTCTTAATGGCGTTCTTACCGCTTTACGCGCTGGGCTTCATGGGGATGACTCGTCGTTTAAGCCAAGACATCAACCCTGAATACTTCCCACTGTTGTCGATTGCCGCAGCAGGTACGGTTGTGATTGCGCTGGGCGTATTGTCTCAGTTCATCCAAATTTACGTGAGTATCCGTGACCGCGAGCAAAACCGTGACCTAACTGGTGACCCGTGGGGTGGTCGTACTCTTGAGTGGGCAACATCGTCTCCACCGCCGTTCTACAACTTTGCGCACCTACCAAAAGGTGATGTGCTGGATGCCTTCTGGTACCAGAAACAAAGTGGCGAGTTCGATCCAACTAAAGAAGTGGAATACGAACGTATTCATATGCCAAAAAACACGGCAACAGGCATCTACGTGTCGGCTTGGTCGCTCCTATTTGGCTTCGGAATGATTTGGTACATCTGGTGGCTAGCGGCGGCAAGTTTGGTCGGTATTATCGTGACGTGTATTCAGCATAGCTATAACGATGATGTGGATTACTACGTGGAAGTTGACGAGATCAAAGCAATTGAGGCCGAACGTCGAGCTCAGCTTGAAGAAGCGAAGAAAAACTCAGTGAAAGACAGCGAAAGTAAAGATGATCTGGAGGTGACGTATGCAAACTAATATCGCAGCACATCACGACCATGATCACCACCATGACACGAATGGCAACAAGCTATTTGGCTTCTGGGTTTACCTGATGAGTGACTGTGTACTGTTTGCAACCTTGTTCGCGACGTACGCTGTGCTGTCGAGCAATTCAATTGCAGGCCCAACAGGTAAAGACATTTTCGAACTCCCATTCGTGTTTGTCGAAACCATGCTGCTGCTGTTTAGCAGTATCACATTTGGTTTTGGTATTATCGCGATGAAGCGCAACAACGTTGCTGGTCTCAAACGTTGGATGTTAGTCACGTTCGCGCTTGGTCTTGGTTTTATCTGTATGGAGGTCTATGAGTTCCATCACCTGATTGAAGAAGGCTATGGCCCACAAACAAGTGCATTCCTGTCGGCATTCTTTACGTTGGTTGGTACGCACGGCCTGCACGTAACCTTTGGTCTGATTTGGTTAGCGGTAGCGTATCATCAACTGTCGACGAAAGGTCTGAACGACAATATGGCAATGCGCTTTAACTGCTTAAGCCTATTCTGGCACTTTCTAGATATCGTTTGGATTTGTGTCTTTACCATCGTTTACTTACTGGGGGTAATGTAATGGATCAACATGTAGAAACCAGTTCGTCAGATTACGTGAAAGGCTTTATTGCCTCACTGATTCTGACGGTAATTCCGTTCTACTTTGTTTGGACGAAATCATTACCAGATACAACGACCTATGCGATTCTATTTGGATGTGCATTAGTGCAGATATTTGTTCACTTTAAATACTTCTTGCACATGGAAACAAAAACATCCGACGGACGTTGGAACCTTGTATCACTGATGTTTACCGCCATTGTTGTACTTATCCTTATCGCTGGCTCGGTATGGATCATCTACAACATGAACGTCAACATGAAGTTGTAGGTCAAGGTATGCTGAAAAGTTATTTGTCTATCACTAAACCGGGCATTATTTTCGGCAACCTGATTTCTGTTGCGGCGGGGTTCTTCCTCGCCGCAAAAACAGAACCAGCCAGTCTAATGTTGTTCGTTACGACGTTAGTTGGTGTTGGGTTAGTCATCGCTTCAGGTTGTGTGGTGAATAATATTTTCGATCGTGATATCGACCAAAAGATGGCACGTACACGAAATCGTGAAACAGTGAAAGGCAACATCAATATCGATATTGCGTTTGTTTATGCACTTGCATTATTGCTGGTAGGAACCGCACTGTTATTTATCCGAGTGAACCCACTATCCGCTGTCGTCGTGTTGCTTGGCTACGTGTATTACGTGTTCTTTTACACGATGTGGTACAAACGTAACTCGGTGTATGGAACCTTAGTGGGAAGTATCTCAGGCGCAGTTCCGCCATTGGTGGGTTACTTAGCGGTAACAAACTTCATTAGCTTGGAAGCGATTTTACTCTTTACCATGTTCTGTCTCTGGCAAATGCCGCACTCGTATGCCATTGCCATGTTCCGCATGCAAGACTACCGAGAAGCCGGGATTCCCGTATTGCCAGTTAAAGAGGGCATTCATAAAGCGCATCGACACATGAAAGCGTATGTCGTGGCTTTTGGAGCAGCATCATTGGGGTTATTTTTACTAGGTGAAGCCGGGTATGAATACTTAGCAGTTGCAGCGGTTGTTTGCTTTATGTGGACGAAAGTGACCTTTCGCAGCATTGATGACAACAACTACATCGCTTGGTCAAAGTCGGTGTTTAAAGTCTCACTGCTAGTGGTGATGGGGATCAGTGGTGTGCTTGGCGTCGAGTTGATTCCTCTAGCTCTGTAACAACCAAACCTAAGCGTTTGCTAAGCGCCAATATCTTTTGCTGCTGAATGCATGAATGACCTTACCTAGAAGTAAGGTCATTTAACTTTCTATTGTCCTTTATTTTCCCTGTTTTTCCTGTTCCTCCTCTAGCTTCACTATCACGTATTCATATCTAAAAGCAAAAACAACCAGTTTGTAAAACATAGTGGGTCGCGCGTTTCCGCTGACGCGTAATAATGCCAAGAGATAGCGACTATTAAGCTAAAAAGTATAAACAGCGCAATAACTCTATTTACCATATGAGAATTCAATATCGATAGTTTGTAATGTAAACATTTTGGGAGAGTGCTAGTTCCCATAGCAGCATACAAACTAACAATGTGAATGTTTGAGTTGAATCACCTGCTAGCGAAATACACAAGTTTTACGACTGAAAGTAGGTGACGAAGCATCTTAGCTCCAGTGAAATGAACACGATTAAGAATCATCCTTTTACATAATCTAAAAACTCACTAAACATTAACCCAGATTAAAGTTTTGTCGTCTCCGAGGCATTAAGGTGCGCCTGTAGTTTGCAGGTCTCAAGGATTCAGAGAAGGAACAGCCATACATCGTGTATCGCTGTTCCTTTTTCGTTCTTGTTTACTTGCGAACAGATAAAACATAAAGACAACTTTAAGAGGACTGGTTTTGAGCATTTTGTTTTCCGAAGCCCGCATTGGCAACATGACCCTAAAGAACCGTTTTGTGAGAAGCGCAACGTGGGAGAACATGGCGACCGAAGATGGTCATATGACGGCAAAGCTTTACGATATTTACGAAACGCTTGCGAAAGGGGAAGTTGGGCTTATTGTTACGGGTTATGCCAATATCGTTGAAGAAGAGAAACCCAACGCAGGTATGATGGGGATCTACAACGACTCTTTTATTGAAGAATACAAAAAGCTAACAGAGCTAGTACATCAACAAGATTCTAAAATCGTGATGCAAATTGCTTACGGTGGCACCAAAACCACCCATAACGTCGGTGAGCGTGTCATCTTCGCTCCGAGTGACGTGCCTGAGCGTGGTACAAATACGCAAGGCAAAGCGATGACAAAGGACGAAATAGACTACATCGTAAAGGCATTCGCATTGGCGAGTAAACGTGCTCAAGACGCTGGTTTTGACGGCGTAGAGATTCATGCGGCGCACACTTATTTAATTAACCAGTTTTTAAGCCCGTACTATAATCGTCGCGAAGACGAATATGGTGGTGACTTAGAAAATCGCATGCGCTTTCTTTTAGAAATTTATTCTGAAACCAGAAAGCTGGTTGGAAGCGAATTTCCCATCCTCGTTAAACTGACGGCAACAGAGTTCTTTGACGGCGGTTTAACGTTCAATGAAACTCGCGTCGTCTGCAAGAAACTTGAAGAAATAGGCGTTGATGCGATCATCGTATCTGGCAATGTTCACGGCAAAGCAAACGAACTTGTTGGTCAAACGTTCGATGGTTACACACTACAAGAAGAAGGTTACTTTCACGAATATGGTCACGTGATCAGTCAGGACGTTAGCATACCGGTGATTACTGTCGGCGGGCTGAGCGACATTGATGCGATTGAGAAAATTGCAGAAAACACAGGTATCCAATTTTTTGCTGTGTCACGCCCTTTATTGGCTGAGCCACAGTTGATCAAACGTTGGAAAGAAGGCAATCGCGCACCAGTAGATTGTGAACGTTGCTCAAAGTGTCGTACCAAGCGTGGTAACTTTTGCGTGGTGTATAAGAACCGAAATCGTCGCAAAAAATAGAACGAAGCGAATACACAAATACAAATTAGCCTCCACTCTGAATATGGAGGCTTTTAATTATCCGCATGTTAATCGAACCATTATTTATCTTCTTTTTGATAGTTTAAATAATGCACACAAAGATCGTGAAATGCTTTAGCTTGAGGCGAGATCGTGCGATCGGTTAACGTAAATATACCAATTTGCCTTTCAAGTGGTGGATCGATAAGTGGAATCCAAACCAAGCGTGTTTCATTGGTTGGGAAAGCAAGCTTCGGTAGGGTCGTGACACCAATCCCAAGTTCTAAGACAGAAAACAGCGAAGTAATATTTTCGACCGAATAGAGCGCTTGCTGACTCAGAGCTCTTGCTGGGGTTGGATCGAGAAGTGTACAAGTGCCGTTACGGATAAAGGGTTGTTCCAACAAAGTTTGCCACTCGACTCCTTCTGGATGACTCGCAATAGGGTTGTCCTTTAAACACACCACGCCTATTGGATCGGCTAACAGCGGCGTAAAGTCAATGCCGCCCTCATCGAGGTGAGAGGGGTTACCGAGCGCTAAGTCGACCTCACCGGAGAGTAGGCGAGCCTCGACGCCAGCGGCATTATCGTCTATCAAGCTTACTTCTACATTTGGATACTGTTCGCAAAAGGCGCCCAACACGCTAGGAATGAGCTTTGCTGCAACAGAAGGAACGCTCGCAATTCGCACTCTCCCTTGCTGTCCGGCAGCGGCTGCTTTGAGATCGTTGTCTAGTGCACTGTAGATATTGAGAAACTGAACCACTTTGGGCAGACAAATTTCACCAAACGGGGTCAATTTGGTTTTGTTTCCGGGTTCAAACAGCGTTTGCCCTAGAATTTTTTCAAGCTCTTTTATCGATGTTGACAGTGCCGCCTGAGAACGATTTGCACGATGTGAAGCGGCTCGAAAGCCTCCTTCCTCGACTACCATCACAAAATGCATTAATTGTTGAAGCTTAATACTCATCCCTAATGCCTCTTAATCCCTTTATTTACGTTATTTTAAACAGAGTGATAAGTTTAACTTATCAAATGTCAAAAATTTACCGTTAGATTTATCGCCTGTCAATGTGCATCATTTAACCATATTGAAACAAAGTTGTTACAAAGGTTGAAAGGCACGTGAATACTCCTACTAAAAAACACCCAGTTAAAACCAGTCTATTTGCTTCTAAAGCGCCGCTTGAATGGGCGATAGTCAACAACGGAACCCTGTATACGGCTCAAATTCCTATTGATGACACAGGCGCGGTTGTGGAAGGCGGTATCGAAGCACAAACACGCCAAACCTTTAACAATCTCATTCACACCCTGGAGTGTGCAGGGGAGTCTTTGGACTCGGTGTTGCAGGTCCTGATTTATGTGACTGACAGAGAATACTTAAAGACCGTTAACCAAGTGTACGCGGAATATTTTGAAGCGCCGTACCCAAATCGCGCCGCCATGGTGGTTGCAGGGTTAGCGCGAGAAGAGATGTTGGTGGAGTTTGTCGTCTACGCGTCGGCAAGCCAACCAGAATAAATCCAATAAGAACAATTAGAGATCAGTGAGTGGGTGGCTTGCCATCACAAATCGGAAGAACAAGGAAAGAACCATGACTTTTATTAACAATGTTCAAGCAGAAAAATCCCTCTATATAGCGGGTGGGTGGCAATCGGGCATGGACACCATCGCCAATATTAACCCTTCTGATATCAGCGAAAACATTGGCGATTTCGCACAAGCGAGTGTGTCGCAAGTAGAGCAAGCGATTCAAGCGGCTAAATCAGCGCAGCCAGAGTGGGAAAAAACACCAATCGAGCGCAAGCAAGCAGTGCTACAAGCGATTGGTGATGAGCTCATTGCACGATGTGACGAATTGGGCACCTTGCTTTCGCGTGAAGAAGGCAAGCCATTTGCTGAAGGTCGAGGTGAGATATACCGTTCTGGCCAATTCTTCCAATACTTTGCTGCTGAGGTTCTGCGTCAAATTGGCGATAACGCTGCTTCCGTCCGTCCAGGTGTCTCCGTTGAAGTTACTCGCGAAGCCGTCGGCGTTATCGCCATTATCTCTCCTTGGAACTTTCCAACAGCAACAGCGGCTTGGAAAATCGCGCCAGCACTTGCGTTTGGCAACAGCGTCGTCTGGAAGCCTGCCAACCTAACCCCAGCAAGTGCCGTTGCGCTGACAGAGATTATCCATCGCCAAGGTTTACCTGCTGGCACGTTTAACCTCGTTTTGGGTAGCGGTTCGCAAGTCGGTAATACCCTTATCAATTCGAAGGATGTGAACGGCGTTAGCTTCACTGGTTCTGTGGACACTGGCCGCAAAGTTGCAGCGGCAACAGCACCAAATTTTGTGCGTTGTCAGCTAGAGATGGGCAGCAAAAACGCGCTCGTAGTGGCAGATGATGCAGATATTCAAATTGCTGTCGAAGCGACAATCGCAGGCTCATTCTCGGGTGCAGGTCAAAAGTGCACCGCGTCTTCTCGTCTTGTGGTTATGGACGGAATTCACGACGCGTATGTTGAAGCGCTAATCAAACGCATGAGCGAACTTAAAGTGGGTCACGCTCTAGAAGAGGGCGTATTCATGGGTCCTGTTGTTGATGGTAACCAGCTGAATGCGAACTTTGAGTGGATCGAAAACGCTCGCCAAGCGGGCGCAGAGCTGGCTTTTGGTGGCGAGCGTCTGAGCCTAGAGCATGACGGGTACTACATGTCACCAACCCTGTTCTTGAACACACAAAACAGCTGGGAAGTGAACCAAGAAGAAGTCTTTGCGCCAATGGCGAGCGTGATTCGCGTTTCTGATCTGGATGAGGCAATTGCAGTCGCGAACGATACGCGCTTTGGCCTGACAGGCGGCATTATCACGCAAAGCTTGCGCAATAGCGCGATCTTCAAACAGCAAGTCCAAACGGGCTGCGTCATGGTTAACTTGCCAACTGCGGGTACAGATTATCACGTTCCATTTGGTGGCCGTAAAGAATCTAGCTTTGGTCCTCGTGAGCAAGGTCAGTACGCCAAAGAGTTCTACACCGTAGTGAAAACCGCTTATCAGCGTCCTTACTAAGAACGGCAGGGTAACTGATGGTGTCAGTTGCCCGCACGAAAAGGCTAAGAAATTGTTTAAGGAGTGGTTATGTACCAACAACGGATTGTGATTGACGGATTGCAGTACTGCAATTGGGATCGAGAGTATTTCCAAACGCTTAAGGCGAGTGGCATTACTGCCGTTCATGCCACCATCGTCTACCACGAAACTGCGCGCGAAACCTTAACGCGTTTTGCTGAGTGGAACTTGCGCTTCGAGCAAAATGCGGACCTCATCATGCCTATTTATTCAATGGCAGATGTAGAAAAAGCCAAAGCAGAAGGCAAAGTCGGCATCTTCTTCGGCGCGCAAAATTGCTCACCAATCGATGATGAAATTGGTCTGATTGAAGTGATGCGCCGCCAAGGTCTGCTGATCATGCAACTGACCTACAACAACCAAAGCTTACTGGCGACAGGTTGTTACGAACAAAACGATTCCGGCGTAACTCGCTTTGGTAAGCAAGCGATTGAAGAGATGAACCGAGTCGGGATGATCATTGATATGTCCCACAGCGCGGAGCGTTCGACGTTGGAAGCTATCGAGCTCTCTTCGCGTCCAATTTGTATCAGCCATGCTAACCCGACGTTTGCGCATGACGCACTGCGCAACAAGTCCAACACCGTGATCAAAGCACTGACGGAGCGCGGTGGTTTGATTGGATTCAGTTTATATCCATTCCATTTGCCAAATGGCAGCCAGTGCACTCTGGATGATTTCTGCCAGATGGTAGCGAAAACCGCAGACATGTTTGGCGTCGACCATTTAGGCATCGGTAGTGATCTGTGCTTAAACCAGCCGCAACAAGTGTTGGAGTGGATGCGCAACGGTCGTTGGTCAAAAGCGATGGATTACGGCGAAGGTTCGGCAAGTAACTCGGGATGGCCAGATGCGCTGCCATGGTTCTGCGGCAGTGCAGGGATGGAGAACATCTACAACGGATTAATGCGTCACGGATTCAGTGAATCTGAGGCAGGAAAAATATTGGGTGAAAACTGGTTTAACTTCCTTAAAGAAGGATTAGAGCCTATTTCATAGTACACCCAAAATTAGGAACCGCCTGCCTACATAACAACAATACGGCAGGCGTAAAACTCACATTTGTAGCCAGTCTTTGGCAGCTGCAAAGAACCTCTGGAGCCAGAGTATGTCTGATTTAACCAATAGCATGAAAGCTTCCACGATGAGCGTGTCATCGGGCAAGTCAAAAGCAACACACAACACATCAACAACAGAAAACACGACGGACAAATTAGGACTGAATAACCCGGCCTTTTGGTATAGCGGTGGTTTTATCGCGTTGTTCGTTGCTATTGCACTTTATGACGGCG
This sequence comes from Vibrio sp. Vb1729, assembly GCF_033338655.1. NCBI lineage: Bacteria > Pseudomonadati > Pseudomonadota > Gammaproteobacteria > Vibrionales > Vibrionaceae > Vibrio > Vibrio sp. Vb1729. Next base: position 82,596 of record NZ_JAWOTB010000050.1, read on the forward strand.
AGTTGTTATCTACGATCGTTAACGCCGGCTTTGGCTGGGCAGTTCAGGTGTTTGGTCCTTACTGGCAGTTACTGCTGCTTCTCACTTTTCTTATTGGTCTTGGCTTGGCTGCAGGGCGAACAGGCAAGGTGATGTTGGGCGGGATTGCAAAACCAGAAATGGATTCTTTCCGCTGGATGGCGATTATTTTCTGTACCTTATTGGCTGGTGGTGGTGTTTTCTGGGCCGCGGCTGAGCCTATCGCGCATTACGTTAGCCCACCTCCTTTGTACGGCGCGCAAGATAACCCGCAGCAAGGTGCGGTGAATGCGTTGTCGCAATCCTTTATGCACTGGGGCTTTCTAGCTTGGGCGATTGTAGGTAGCTTAACTTCCATCGTGGTGATGCACCTACATTACGACAAAGGTTTACCACTAAAACCCCGTATTTTGCTTTACCCAGTCTTGGGCGAACGAGCACTTAAAGGCCAACTCGGTGCATTGATTGACGCATGCTGCATTATCGCGGTAGCCGCGGGCACCATTGGTCCAATTGGGTTTCTGGGCTTGCAGGTTAGCTACGCGTTAAATGCGCTGTTTGATATCCCTGATGGCTTTACCACTCAGCTTATCATCATCTTGTTTGCGATTGCGCTTTACACCTTGTCAGCACTCAGTGGATTAAGCCGAGGCATGCAACTGCTTAGTCGTTACAACGTGATTCTGGCAATGGCATTGATGGTTTACATCCTGTTTTTTGGTCCGACGAATTTTATCTTTAACGGATACATTCAAGGTGTAGGAAGCATGTTGGATAACTTTATCCCAATGGCGACTTATCGCGGTGACGAAGGTTGGCTAAGTTGGTGGACAGTATTTTTCTGGGGCTGGTTCCTGGGTTATGGTCCGATGATGGCAATCTTTATTGCGCGTATTTCCCGTGGTCGAACTATTCGCCAAGTTATTTCCACCATCAGTATTGTGGCTCCGTTAACCACCTGTTTTTGGTTCACGATTGTGGGCGGCTCAGGCCTTGCGTTTGAAATTGCTGAACCGGGTAGCGTGAGTGCGGCGTTTGAGGGCTTTAACTTGCCAGGTGCTTTGCTTGCAGTGACTCAGCAACTACCAATGCCAATGCTGACTTCAATTCTATTTCTGATTTTAACCACGATCTTCATCGTCACGACGGGCGACTCAATGACCTACACAATCAGTGTCGTGATCAGTGGTGAAACGGAGCCGAATGCGATCATCCGTACCTTCTGGGGAGTAATGATGGGTGTGACGGCATTGATCCTAATTTCCCTTGGCTCTGGCGGCATCTCTGCTCTGCAATCTTTCATTGTTATTACCGCGGTTCCGGTTTCGTTGATTCTGTTACCGTCACTTTGGAATGCGCCACAAATTGCAATCAAAATGGCGAAAGAGCAAGGGCTATAACAATTATCCAATTCAAACAACGTGGAGCTTGTGCGGGTGTTTTCCTCCTGCATCCGCACAAACCCTAGTATTCTTACAATAACAAATAAGTGGTGAGCAAAATGGATGCACATCGTTCTACTTATACGGAAGCAACTATGCGCGATGCAGCGATTGTCATGGCAGCCGAAAGGCTTGGCGCAATGCACCAAAACCGAATCAGCTTTGTTCGCAGTCTGATTCGTAATATGGCAAGCCAAAACTGGCAAGTAACCAAGCATGAGTGGCAGCTTTGTCCTCGTGGTTATGGTCATGTGATTTACAAATTGACCACGCCAGAGCACGTTTATCATTTGGTGGTATTCTGTGATGAAATTGCCGACGACGAGCGTAATGATCGCGTAATTGCTGAAAAGTGGGACGTCACATTTGCACTGGTTCAAGGCGATGTTGATGTTACTTTGTTGGAAAGATTGCGAGAAAATGTACCGCTGCAAGAAGCGGGACGTAATCCAAACAACGTACTTGTTCTTGCTCGCGCAAACAAAAGTGTGCGCGTGTTTGAGCACATTGTTAGCGCGCTTTCTCAAGGCGAGCAGCCTGAGCCGAAAGAGTTAGCGGAAGTGGGTTATATCCTGCGTACCACAGCTGTTTATGGTAACGGAAAGTTTGGTATCGCCGATTTCAAACTGTTAGAGAACAACTCAGATTTCAGCCAATCTTTTAGTGCGCAAATGTGTGCCGTATATATGTTGCGCGAATTCAGCCTAGATTGGGTGCACTATCTGGCACTTCAACAAGGTGGCGACAACGCGGTGGCTTTGCATCGTGGCTTGCAGCGCTACCTTGGTGTCGGCAATGCGACTGGCTTAGGCATGGCTCCATACTTGATTAATCACCCGTGCATCGTTGACCAATGGATGACCTCTCGCGAACGTGCGGTAGCGCGAGTCTTTGCGATGCCATGTGAAGCTTCATTCCATGCTCCTTTGCAAGGATTACTACAAAAAGCACAGCGTCATTTAGAGCAAGTCATCACCATCAATGAACATCAAGACAGGCTCAATCATCAAGCGATATCAGACATCAAACAACTGCTATCAGAGCTAACAACGTTAATGGCATCACATCCGAATTGGGCGAGTTTGGTCGAGCATAAGAAAACAATGAGTGTGGAAGCCCAAGAAATCCTCACCTCTTGCTTGATCGAACTCTACCCATCTTTAGTGGATGAATTTGCTAGCCAAATGAATACGGATGAAACGTTATCTATTCCGGGCGGGAAAAAGATCCAAGATTTACTGGAAGTGTTGCAAAGCAAGTACCGCTGGGCGATTGATGCGGATTACTCACTAGCCGAGAACAACTACTGGTTCTGGTATCGCTCACAAGACAAAGAAGAGCCAAGGCTTGGTGTTCGTGGGGAAGAGGCAGGAGAAGAAAAAGAACTGCCGCTTGATATCGGCAGACAAGTGAATCGCTTGTACCAGGCCTTGCTTGACTGTGATGTAGAAATGTCCGTAGCAGAGTTTCTATTGCAAAAACCGGCTTATCGTTCGATCACACGTCGCGTATGGACGCTAGGCAACCGTGCGATGGGGGATATTCAAATGAATGTGCTGCGTAAAGATGCGTTACCAATGCACTTACTGCGCTGTAAATTGGCGATCTTTGGCGCGACTAAGTTTGATCCGCGCTCGGATCGTTGGGTTCGAGTAACTTTTTTCCAAGGCGCGCCGTTGTTAGATGAAATTCACGACCCTAAACTGGCAGACACATGGATTTTCCCTAGCATGCCGCCACGTGACGAAATTGCGCAAAGTGATAATCAAAAAATCAGTGGAGGGTTTGCATTATGATCGTCTCTCACAACGAATTGGTGGCCGCGGTTAATAAGGCATTTCTTGGCATGCGCCGTCACTGTGGTGAGGCGGATGTCATTGCGAACATGGTGGCGGACTTGCAAATGGTTGGCTTACATGGAGTTCGTCATTTTAATAACGCCAGTCTGTTTCTTGGGTTAGATTCAGACTGCGCCGTATCGGTGACCAACAGTACGCCGTCAAACATAGAGGTAGAACTGCACAACGGGAGTGTAGCGTGTCATTTACCCGCTGTGTTGGATTTCGCACTTGAGAAAATGATTAACCGTAAGTCGATTACTATCACGTTGACGCAGTGCCATAACCGTTGGCTAGGTTTTAGTGAGTTGTTGAAGCTCTCTGCAAAAGGCATTGCGTGCCGTGCACAATGGGTCAATGGCTCTAGTCCCAAGCGAACGCTTTATGTGTTAAACCGTGGACGAATCGCGCCAGAAGTCTTTTTCTCGGATCAGTTTGATGGGCATGATACGGATTTGCATAGTATGGTTATCGAGCTCTCCGTGAACGATTTCGATATCGAGAAAAGTGCACAAGGGTATACCACCCACATTGAAGGTGATGAGTTAAGCCGCACGCAACAAGCTTCTTGGCAAAATGGTATCTTTGTCGAAGACCAAGAATGGGAAACACTGAAACAAACCGCAACCGCGTTGCTGGTGGAGAACAGTGAGCGTTCTATGCTCGGTGCTGGCGGTGTGGTTTAAGCGATGAAAGGCGATGATTCCAAGTTTCAAGTGATGAAGGCTGCGGTTTAGCGGCCTTTTTTGTGCGCGATGTTCGGTCACTTCTTAGGTTCTAAGGCTATGATTATCGTTGAATACCAAGTAGAGCGACATAGGGAAGAAAAATGGATCTGCAAGAGAATAAAAGAAATGCCATTGCGTTTTACGAAACCGCCTATCGAGGTAATCCAAGAAAAGCGGTTGAAGACTATGTTGGCGATGAGTACATCCAGCACAATCCATTAGTTGGAAATGGCCCCGAGGCTTTTATCGAGTATTTTGAGCGGATGCAAAATGAGTATCCCAATAAAGACATTACGTTTGTGCGAGCCATTGCTGAAGGGAACTTGGTGGCACTACACACTCACCAAACATGGCCTAATGATATTGAATACGTGACGATGGATTTCTTTCGTTTTGATCATAATGGGAAGATTGTTGAACATTGGGACGCTCTGCAAGAGATTCCTAAAGAAACATTGAATGGTCACACCATGTATTAACGAGTCGTTGACGAGTCTCCCATGCCGTTTATTCAAACGGTATGGGAGGTTAAATGATTTGTGGCACTTTAAGTATTAATCATCAAAGCGCTTTTTCGATTCTCACCGCGACGTCTTCAGATACCCAGCCTTTCCACAAGTCAGGGTAGGTATTAAAGAAGTAAAACATCGCTTCTTCACCGTCCGCGTAGTTATCTTCCATCCAGGCCAGCATTTCACTCATTTGCTCGTTGGTAAATCCGCGTTTCTGCAAGTACGCGAATGCTTGGGGTTCTTTGCTCGCAAACGCCTCAGTTGTTACTGTGCGAACTGGAGAAGGTGGGTACATTGTTACTTTTGGTGAAGCGCAATCAGGCTGAGTGGTACAGTTGCGATACTCTTCTAAATCTGTTCCGCTACCAAAATCCACTTTGACCATATCATACTTGCCCAATGCGGGGGTCGGTGACCAGTAGTAACCAAACCAAGGCATTTTGCGATCATAGGCTTTGGCGATGGTGCCAGCTAATGCTGCGCCAGATCCTGGGTCAACCATCTCAAAGCCGTGCTCACTTAACCCTAATGCATTAAACAAGTGACCGGAGGTGATTTGGCATGTCCAACCAGCAGGGCAGCTATAGAACGCGAACTTGTCATCATCTTCTGGGTGTTCAAATAGTTTGGCGTGCTTGATGACGCCTTCTATCGTCGCGAGTTCTGGATACTGTTTTACCAGATAGGCGGGAACCCAAAACCCTTCTTCACCACCATTGACAAGCGATTCACTAGCGATGCGCAAGCGTTTATCCGCAATCCCTTTATCAAGTGCTTCTTTAATACCGTTTGTCCATAACTCTGGCGCAACGTCAGGCTGTCCCTTTTCAATCATAGAGGTGCCTGTAGGAACGCTATCACCAGGAATCAATTCCGCATCGCACTGGTAGCCTTCATTTAAGACAAATTGGTCGATATGCGCCATTAAGCTGGCCGAATTCCAATTCATGTCTGCGATGGTTATTTTTCCGCATTCGTCCGCATTTGCATGAGTAGATAATGCTGATAGCAGCAGAACAGAGAGCATTGAAGGTGTCGTCTTCATGTGACTGAATTTCCTTGTCGTTGTCATTTACTTCAGTATATACATCGGTTTATAAAGATTCAGTGAACAAGGTTTTTTCAGTGACGTTAAGCATAAAAACGGCGATTTATGAAGCGTTTAGTCAGAGTGGTTGAAAGGGAGTTAATACAGCAAGAACACCCCTTCGTAGCCGCCGATCTCAATGTGAGAAACATAGTCGCCGATGTTACCGTCTTGATCTACAGGTCGCATAGGTTCTGGAAGTGCGATAGTTATCTTCGGTGAGGAGAAATAATCGATATTCTTGCCAAAGAAATCAGTTCGATACAGAACTTGGCCTTTGGTGAATTCGCGGGCTAACACCATCTCTGTAGGGCCATGCATCACTACCGTATCGTCTGAGTGATACGCAAAGTACGTATGGGTTGGTAACAAATCGATAGCGCCATTAGGCAAGTCAGGATGAGCCACTTTGCTCATAGAAGCATCTCCAATCACCGTGTAATCGGCGGAATAGGGCGTGCTGGTGGACATCATTAGCGGAGTCGCCTGATATCCCTCTGGTATTTGATTGGCAGGCTCTCCCAAATCAACGGCAAGCAAGGCGCTAGGTTGATAAGCAATATTCTTTGGTACGCCTGCCTTCCAGAAGTTGTCACTTGTTGTGTTATTACTTCCATATAAGTAGCCATTGTTCCACTGATTAAAGTAAATGCGCTCAGGGTGATAGTTTAAGTAGAACACCGCTAGTGCAGAGTATTGGTCCTGTTTCCAATTGTTTTCTGTGTTACCAAAGTATTGAACTCGACCATAACGCGTGGTCGCTTGATAAATCACTTTCTGACCCGCTTTGGCGAGTGCAGAGTTATCCCAAAACTTAGCCAAGCCAGCATAGCCACTAAAGCCGGTAGCAGGGAAAAGGTAGTGCTCGCGCAAGTACAAGGAGCCAGCGTTAACCAAGTGGTTTTGCCCATTACGACCGAATAAGTTTGCCGTACCTATGTTGAGGCCAATTAACGCATCTTCATCCAGCGTTGCCAGTTTATTCAAGAACGCCGAGAATTGCGCTTTGTAAGCATCGTCAGCAGCTTGGCTACCCGCCACCAAACCAAGTTCATCCACTGTGCCTCCGGAATATATGTAGAACTGATTTGCACCGAGTAACTTATTCGTATCGTCGTTGTACGCACCATTTAAACCTTGTTTCGCCCATTCAGCTTGGTAAGAGTGGCGCATTGTATTGGCAAAAAAGGGATTGCCGAGATTGGTCAATGCCCAAGAAGAGGTTTGATTCCACATACGACCAAATGGAATAACCCGTGACTCCCAACGAAATCGGGCCGTTGCATTCTTATTCGAACGGTTTTTGTATTCATTCCAAGAAAGATAATTGTCTTGGTTTCGATCTGCAGATTTGTCGAAGCCACGAATTTTACGCCGGCGTTGAATGGTTTGACCTTCCGGTGTCTCCGTTGGTGCTCCTGAGATATTGACGGCAGGGAAGCTATTTTTGAGTTGAATGTTTTCGAGACGTGGGCGGTTTTCTATGTTGCCGTCATGCCAAGTAATTTTCGCAAAGTAAAGGCGGCCGCCGTCGCGTAAAAAGGTGGAGCCAAAGTACTGACCGCCACCATAAGTTTTTCCGCTACCATCATGCGTTGTAGCGCGAACCCAATCCGAAGGAACAGACCAGTTTACTGTTTGGTTTTTAGTCATGTTCTCAGTTTTGTCTTTTTTAATCGCGAAGCGTTTCCATTCTGTTACCCGACCAAACGAGTCGATAGCAGAAGGGTATTCAATCGTGAAGCTGCCGCCTTGAGCAAACTGAGAGAACGTAAAGGCTAAGCGGTCGAACTTCTCTGAGTGATAGACATAGAGGGCTCCACCATTATTCGCCTGGCCAAATACATCAGCATCCCATGGCGGTGGTTGATATAGCCAAAAGCCGGCGTGGTCAGCGCTGGCGGTATAGCCAACGATCATCGGTTTTCGATTGAGTAAGGTATTTTCACCATGGCTTGAGTCGACTTCAGCTAGGATAGTGTCTTCAGAAAAGTGGAGAAAGAAATCTTCGTAGTCAATTCCATTCAGTTCTGCTTGGTTACGTATATCGTTTTCCAGCCAACCTGAGTTAAGTTCCAGCTTTTGGTTGTACATGTAACCAAGCGCTTTTACACGCTCGTTATCACTCTTATCTTTGTAAGCTCCAAACACGATATCGGCATTATCCAACTCCCATTCAAGTGCAGCGGCAGCAGATATAGGCTTATCTTGAAGATCAATACCCTGTTCATGCAATCCAGGTAACACGATTGATGTTCTACTCCAAACGCTGGGTATAGAAAGTAAGCTCAGAGAAGCAAGTGCAATGAGAGAAAAACAATGCGACTTCAACATGGGGTTATCTCACTCATACTTAGATGACTCGAATTAAGGGCCAGAATACAAAGAGAAATTATAGTCCATTCACAAAGTCCTAATCAGGAACCCGCCGATAGAAGGCTTTACCGGAAATCGAGGGGGGAAGCCCGGCAAAAATGAGAAGGTCTGCGTCGGGTGTAGTACGTTCAAAGACTCAAAATTCCATCTACACAAGCACAAAAGTAACCAGAATTTTAACCTTGTTTCGATTGCCATCATATTGTTGGATTTTCATCAACAATTTCAGTTAAAACCAACTGATTAAACCAGTCATATTCTCTGTTGTATTGATTGCTTATCATACAAAAATTTAACGAAATTAATTTTTATACATTTTTATTGCATAAAAAATCCTTTTGAGTAATATAAATGCCAAGTGACAATTAATGCGGTATGTCAGCATGACTATTCAGGTAAGCGGAATCAATAAATCCTACGGTGAGACACAAGTGCTTCACGATGTCAGCTTTAAGTGTGAAAGCGGCGAAACACTGGTGTTACTCGGTCCGAGTGGTGCAGGGAAGAGCTCTCTACTACGTGTTCTTAACCTTCTTGAAGGAGCGGATAACGGCCAGTTAAACATCGCTAATGACGCATTCGACTTTTCAACTGAAATCAAAGAGAAGCAAGGTTTAGCGCTTCGTCGTAAAGTGGGCATGGTGTTCCAACAGTACAACCTATGGCCGCATATGACAGTGATGGAGAACCTGATTGAGGCTCCGGTAAAAGTCGCTGGCATGGATAAAGAAGAAGCGAAGAAGCAGGCAATGCAAATTCTTGCGACGCTGCATTTGGCAGACAAAGCGGATGCATGGCCGATGCAACTTTCTGGTGGTCAGCAACAACGTGTGGCGATTGCTCGTGCATTGATGATGAAACCGGAAGTCTTGCTTTTTGATGAACCGACCGCTGCGCTTGATCCGGAAATTACTAACCAAGTCGTTAAGATTATTAAAGATTTAAGCGAAACCGGAATTACACAAGTAGTTGTGACGCACGAAGTGGATTTCGCCAAGAAAATCGCTAGCCACGTACTGTATTTAGAAAAAGGACACATCGTTGAGCACGGCACAAATGATTCGTTTTCTAACCCGCAAACCGCCCAGTTTGCTGACTACTTAAATCACTAAATCACGTTTTTAAAGTTCAGTCTATTTAACAGATAAGCTCGGCTGTCATTGCGAGTGTCAGCCCACTAAGTACACACGGAGTATTGCAATGAAAAAGATTCTACTAGCTTCACTAATCGGCCTTTCTTCTGCAACTATGGCAGCAAACGCAGCAGCACAAGAAGAGATCAAATTCGCGATGGAAGCGACGTACGCACCGTTCGAATACATGGATGAAAACAACCAAATCCAAGGTTTTGATGTGGATCTGGCGAATGCACTATGTAAAGAAATCGAAGCAAAATGCACCTTCCACAACCAATCTTTTGACAGCCTGATCCCAGCATTAAAATTCAAGCGCTACGATGCGGCAATCTCTGCAATGGACATTACTGAGGCGCGTTTGGAGCAAGTGAATTTCACGAATGCATACTATGACAACTCAGCAGCGTTTGTTTCTATCAAAGAAAAAGTGGCCGATCAAAAAGCACTAGAAGGTAAGCGTGTTGGTGTTCAAAACGGTTCAACACACCAAAGCTACCTGATTGAGCAAATGCCTGGCGTAACAGCGGTTCCTTACTCAAGCTACCAAGACGCATTCATCGATATGAAGAATGGCCGTATTGATTCTGTATTCGGTGACACAGCAGTCGTAGCAGAATGGTTCAAGAAAGAAGACAACCTAGCTTACGTGGGTGAGCACATCACTAACCCTAAATACTTCGGTAACGGTTTCGGTATCGCAGTAAATAAAGGTAACGACGAGCTAGTGAACAAGCTGAACACAGCACTGAAAACAGTGAAAGCAAACGGCGAATACGACGTAATCTACAACAAATACTTCGGTAAGTAATATGGCACTAACGGGTTACTCTTTATCGCTTGTTCAAGCTAGTTGGATGACTGTCCAGCTAGCCTTCACAAGCCTCTTAGTCGGTTTGATTCTGGCAGTGGTATTCGCCAGTGGTGAAATGTCTCGCCGCGTTTTCGTTAAATGGCCAATGACGGCGTTTGTGACGATTGTACGTGGCTTGCCAGAAATCCTTGTCGTGTTGTTCATCTATTTTGGTTCGACGCAGGTTCTGTTTTTAATCACCGGCGACTTTATTGAAGTTAGCCCGTTCTTGTCTGGCGTGGTGGCGTTGTCATTGATCTTCGCTTCCTACGCTTCTCAAACTCTACGTGGCGCATTAAAAGCCGTTGGAAGAGGGCAGAGAGAAGCAGCAAGTGCACTCGGCATCAGTCAAGCACACGCTTTCGTTCGCATTGTTTTACCACAAGCAGTAAGACACGCACTACCAGGTTTAACTAACCAATGGTTAGTTCTGCTGAAAGACACCGCGCTTGTATCACTGATCGGCGTGACGGATTTGTTGAAACAAGCGCAGCTAACATCTGCAGCGACGCATGAAGCGTTTACATGGTACGCAACCGCTGCGGTGATTTACCTAGGCATTACTTTGATTACACAACGTGCCGTCAAACTGATTGATAAGAAGTTCTCAATTCAAGGCATGAGCATGGGACAGGAGGCGACCGCATGAACGAACAACACGTTTGGCAAATGCTGGATGGCTTAGGCACTAGCCTCCAATTGACCGCCGCTTCCTTGGTTGTGGGCTGTCTTTTAGCTCTGATGATGACGCTGACTCTGATCCTACGTACTCCGGGTTTGCATTGGGTAAGTCGTGGCATCATCACCTTGTTCACAGGTACGCCTTTGCTGGTACAGATCTTCTTGGTGTACTACGGTCCGGGTCAGTTTGATGCCGTAAGAGAAAGTGTATTCTGGACATGGTTAAGCCAACCTTGGTTCTGTGCGATGTTAGCGCTAGCACTCAATACCGCTGCATACAGCACTCAGTTGTTCAAAGGAGCGTTTAACGCGATTCCTTCTGGTCAATGGCAAGCGTGTCGTGCATTAGGTATGAACAAAACCGCAACACTAAAAGTGCTGCTGCCATACGCTATTCGTCGTGCGGTTCCGGCTTACTCGAACGAAGTGATTTTGGTCTTCAAAGGTACGTCACTAGCAAGCACGATTACGATCATGGATCTGATGGGCTACGCGCAACGCATTAACGCACAAACCTACGACACGTTGACGGTATTTGGTATTGCAGGCGCATTTTATTTAACGGTAAATGGTGTGCTGACTCTCATTTTCCGTCAGGTAGAGAAGAAAGCATTGGCGTTCGAAGCCGCATAAACCTTCAATCAACACTCATCACTTAGTTTCACAGTGCCTCTGCAAATGACTCTCTTGCAGGGGCATTTTTTATATTCGTTATGGCAAATCCCTCAAGTTCCACCAAACTTAATTCAACGTAATTGCATTGGTGGCACCATGGAAAGAAGACACTTTTTAGCGCTGTGGACATTGTTGTTCGTACCCTCTTTAAAAGCGAAAACACCAATGCGGCCAACGCCAGCACAAACTGAAGGGCCATTTTATCCAGTAGTGAACATTCCTCTTCGTCAAAACTTGATTCTGCAAACAGAAGGTTTGGTCGGTGAAGCTATCGTGTTGCAAGGTAAAGTCGTAGATACATCGGGAAACCCTGTCTCGGGTATCAAAGTAGAAATCTGGCAATGCGATGGGCAGGGGATTTACGATCATCCTAAGCAGCCAAATAATGATAAGTTTGATGCTCACTTTGCAGGTTTTGGCGCGGTAGAAACTCAATCGGATGGTCGCTACTTATTCCAGACTTTGTACCCCGTGCCTTATGCCTCTCGTCCACCGCACATTCACGTTAAGTTGTGGCGGGATAACCAAGAGCTTCTGACCACTCAGTTGTACTTAAAAGGCAATACTGGTGATGAATGGTGGGGTGGCAAAGCCCGAGATTATCTACAGTTTGAAACCATACGAACCGACGGGCGATTAACTGGCCAATTTAACTTTGTGATTGGCTAGCTAATCCGGTTAAGCCATTAACTCAACCAATTGCGCCAAGCATTCTTTATCCAGTATCGGATGAGGCTCGACGCCCGTGACCAAAACGATATCCACGGAAGGTAGCGATGGCATATCGTCTAAGATCTTAAGATCCTCGCTAACGCTAATACTGCCCATCGCACCGATAGCCATGCCTGAACGTACAATTGCTCGTTGTGCAGAAGCCGTATTGCAACATGCCAGTAGTTGATAAGGAGTGCCACGTTTGGTTAATCCGTCTACTGCTGCCGCATGGTATTTACAGTCGGTTTGGAATAGGGCGAGAGGGAGAGGTTGGGCGTTCTCAATGTCAAAATCAGGATGAGCAATCCACACGCCTTTGTCGCTCGCTAGCCAGTAACCTTCCTCACTGTCCGGTGCTCTTGTCACAATAGCGGCGTCTAGCTTTCCTTCATCAAGTTTTTCTCTCAAGGTGATGCTCGGCTCACTAAAGACCTGAATCGAACATGTGGGCTCAGATTGCTGTAATACGCGGATGACTTTAGGCAAGATATTGTCGTTGTAATCCTCGGGGCAACCTAATCGAAGAGGACGCTTATCTTCATAACGTTTCACTTGTTTCAGTGCTTGATTGTGCAAGCTAACCAATTGCTCTGCGTGAGAGCGTAGTGCTAATCCCGCTTCACTTAAGACAAGATTGCGACCTTCTTTTTCAAACAAACTGACGCTGAGTTCGTCTTCTAGCTTACGCATTTGCGCACTGAACGCGGATTGGGTGCGATTGATCTGCTTGGCTGCACGAGTGAAACTTCCCGTTTCGACAAAAGCCAGAAAGCTGCGTAACGCATCGATATCCATATCTAAAACTCATCCATCGTTTTTGTTGAAGTGTTCCATCAAAACTATCCGTTAGTCCCCTTAAATACAATCAGATATTGTGAATGGGTACTCAAAACACGAACCGCATGGAGGCGTCATGAAACTGTTTATTGCTAATCAAAACTACTCAAGCTGGTCACTTCGCGCATGGCTGATCTTTTCTCAATTCAAACTAGATGTCGAAGTCACCAAGCTCAAATTATTCACAGAAGATTTTTATAAGACCTTGGAAGGTATTACACCAACCGCGAAAGTACCTACCTTGGTGGATGGTGACGCAACCGTGTGGGATTCATTAGCGATTTTGGAATACGTTAACGAGCAATATTTACAAGGTAAAGCTTGGCCAAGCAACTCCGCAGAACGAGCTAAAGCACGCGCCATTGCATCAGAAATGCATTCGGGTTTCTTTGATTTAAGAAACGAACTCCCAATGAACATCCGCGCACGCAGAAAAGTCGATCTAACGGAGGGGGCACGTAAAGATATTGCTCGTATTGACGCCATTTGGGCAGAGCAAGCAGAACTGCATCCAAACGGTTGGCTATTTGGAGAATGGTCGATAGCGGATGCTATGTATGCACCTGTGGCATTGCGTTTCCAAACTTACGGCATCGAGTTATCGGAAGGTGCCAAAGCTTACCAACAAAAGGTGCTAGCAAGTGAATCTTTACAGCAATGGTTGGAAGAGGCGAACCAAGAAACGGATATCGTAGAAGAAGATGAAGCAGGGGTAGAAGTATAAGCGCATCTTGCGATCGCCTGTAGCAAGGGAAAGCATGACAAAGCACGCTTTCCTCTTCTAGGATGGTTGTAGTTTCCGGCGCGTTTAAGCTAGGTGTTCAACAATCGCTCTGCCTACGCCGTGTGCGCTCGTTGGGTTTTGACCTGTGATGACACGATCATCCACAATTACAAACTCTTGCCATGGTTGCACTTTAGAGTAGCGCGCTGCGCCACGAGCAAGAGACTCTTCCAATAGGAATGGGATGTCGTTGATGGTGCCGAAGTCGATCTCTTCTTCGCGAGTGAAACCTGTTACTGATTTAGACGCAAGCAGCTTTTCGCCATTGCTAAGCGTGATAGGGAGAAGAGCGCCTGGACCATGACAAACTGCTGCCACAATACCGCCATCTTCATAGTGTTTTGCAGAAATCTTGGCAAAATCTTCGTTGCTCGCTAGGTCTGAAAGAAGACCAAAGCCACCCGGATAGAAGATCGCATCGTAGTTGTCACCGTTGATTTGTGATACTGGAATCGTGTTGTTGATGCGGTTCTGGAAATCATCATCCGCTAAGATTTTCTCGTTGACTGCGTCGCCTTCGATGTCGGTTCCGTACAGTGGTGCTTGCCCGCCTTTGATAGAGGCAATGTCGTAATCGAAGCCTGCACCTAGTAGCTCGCTAAGCGCATGAGTGAGCTCTGGCGCGTAAGTTCCGTTTGCTTGGTCAGTTTCACCAAGGGTCGCATGGTTCGTCACAATGATGAGTACTTTTTTCATGATGGTTTCCTTTTTGGCTTACGTATATTTGTTGAACACCTTCATACTAATTGCTAAACAAATAAGTGATAATATGATTAATTGGCAAAACATTATTGCTATATAGCAAAGGTAAGTATGGACAGTTTTGAAGGCATCAATGAGTTTGTTACGGTTGCTGAGAGCTTAGGGTTTTCTGCAGCGGCAAAACAGTTAGGTTGCAGTACCAGTCACGTCAGTCGCCAAGTCACAAGACTAGAAGAGCGATTAGGTGTCGCTTTGTTAGCACGTTCGACAAGAATGGTGAGTCTAACGGAAGCGGGGCAAGCGTATTATCAACAGTGTAAAGAGTTGGTGATTGGGCTTCAGCAAGCCAATGAGCAACTCACCACGCAGCAAACTCAATTGAGTGGTACGTTACGTGTGAGTGCCGCTGGTGCGTTTTCTGAGAACCATGTAGCGCCTGCCTTGATGGCGTTTGCCAAGCAACATCCTAATCTCACGGTTGAAATTAACTTCAACACCAGCATGGTCAACTTTATTGAAGATGGTTTCGATTTTGCCATTCGTTACGGCAGGTTGAGTGATTCAGGCTTGGTTGCGAGAAAGCTGGTGGATCGTCCCATGGCAGCGGCAGCCAGTCAGCGTTATCTCGATGAACATGGTTTGCCAACGCACCCAGAGCAACTCAAGCGTCATAGCTGCATTATTGCCAATAAGGACGTTTGGTTGTTTGAAAAAGACGGCAAGCCTTTAGATGGCGTAAAAGTGCAGGGCAGATGGAAGAGCAATAACGCACACACGGTCTTGCAAGCCTGTGCAGAAGGATTAGGTGTGGCGTACTTACCGAAGAGCAGTTTCAACGATGCTATTTCGTCTGGTCGTTTGGTGCCAATACTAGAGCCGTATTGGGGAAGCGGCAACAGCAGCTGGATTGTTTATCAGAATCGTCACTTTCTACCACTACGAGCGCGATTGGCTATCGACTTCTTGCTTGATCATTTTGTCGATTGGCAGGAGTAATGAGGCTCTGCCAATCGGTTTGTTTATCCATTTGTTAGATCGTCAACATACTAACGTATCTACATGTTTTGATAGCTTGGTCCGCCGCCACCTTCTGGTGCTTTCCACGTGATGTTTTGCGAAGGATCTTTGATGTCACAGGTTTTGCAATGAACGCAGTTGGCGGCATTTATCTGAAACTTCAACTTATTGTCCACTTCCACCACTTCGTAAACCCCAGCGGGGCAATAGCGCTGACTCGGTTCGTCATACATACCTAAATTCACATCAATTGGAATGTGAGGGTAAGTCAGAACAAGGTGACAAGGTTGATTCTCTTCGTGCTGTGTTCCCGACAAAAATACCGACGAAGGCTTATCAAAACTGATTTCACCATCTGGTTTTGGGTATGCAATTGGGTGGCACTCTTGTTTAGGTTTTAACTGCTCATGATCGTGCGAATAGTCCTTGATAGACCAAGGTAACGGCTTCTTAACCAGTGGTTGCCACAGGTTGTGTTCAAAAGTCGAAAGAGCACCACCAAGTATGCTGCCAAACTTATGAATGTTCGCGCCAAAGTTACGCGTTTCGGCGAGTTCGTCATACAACCATGATGATTCAAACAACGACTGGTAGTCTGGCTCAGAAGCTCCAGTTTGTCGGGCCGTATGTACCGCTTCTGCTGCAATGATTCCGGACTTCATTGCTGTGTGGCTGCCTTTAATTTTTGCGACGTTCAAAGTCCCCGCATCACAACCAATCAATAAACCGCCAGGGAATTGCTGTCTCGGCAGAGAGGAAAGCCCACCTTTCGCAATGGCTCTTGCGCCGTAAGCGATGCGCTGAGCACCTTTCAAATGTGGTTCAATAGCAGGATGGTGCTTAAAGCGTTGAAATTCGTCAAACGGACTCAAGTAAGGATTGCTGTAATTCAAGTCGACAATAAGCCCGACGGCGATTTGGTTGTTCTCCATGTGATAGAGAAAACCGCCGCCTGTAGTATTTGTTTCACTCAAGGGCCAGCCAGCGGAGTGGATAACACTGCCAGATACATCCTTACTGTCAGTGGGTAACTCCCATATCTCTTTTAGGCCAAGCGCGTAGTGCTGTGGTTGCTTTCCTGCGTCTAGGTCGAACCTTTGAATAAGTTCTTTACCCAGATGTCCGCGACAACCTTCAGCAAAAAGGGTGTATTTTGCCCTTAGCTCGATACCTGGTTCAAAGTTAGGTTTGGCCTGGCCGTTCTTATCTAGTCCCATATCGCTCGTGTTAATGCCTGTCACGGCGCCAGTCTGATCATAATTGATGCTTGCAGCGGCAAAGCCCGGAAAAACTTCCACCCCAAGATTTTCTGCTTGGTTAGCGAGCCAACGGCAAAGGTTGGCAAGGCTAATTACGTAATTATTCTCGCCATTTATCATTGGACGCGGTGTAAGGAAGTGGGGAACGCGAATATGGTTTTGTTCAGTAGTAAGATAAAGGAAATTATCTCGTTGAACCGAGGCTGCTAGCGGGGCCTCCATTTCTTTCCAATTGGGGAAAAGCTCATCTAAGGCACTAGTTTCAAAAACAGCGCCAGATAAAATATGTGCGCCCACTTCTGAGCCTTTTTCTACAACGCAAATTGAAAGTGCGTCACCTTCACTGTCTTGGTTGAGTTGAGCTAGCCGACAAGCGGCGCTTAAGCCTGCAGGTCCGGCCCCCACGATCACGACATCAAACTCCATGCATTCTCGTTCCATCTTTATGCTTCCTTTCTATTATCGTCATCTGCGTGACAGGTTTTGGTTTCTATACAGAAAACTATAGCTCAGTTGACGTTAACGTGAAGTGGACTAAGCTCAAGTAATGGATCTGACGTGTTATATGAGGCATGACCATGGAAGACCGACCATTAGCAACACTTGTGCTCGCAGAGCATGACAACCAATCGTTGGCTGTAGGGACGCTGTGTGCAATTAAAGCGGCATTTGAGATTAAGGATGATGATAAATCGCTTCCTGTTTCTGTGTTGCTTATTGGATATCAGTGCCAATCAGTTTTGGATGAGTTGAATTGCGTTCAGGGTGTTGCAGAAATTATCTGGGTTGATGCGAAGGGATATGAACATGGATTAGCGGAAAATATCGCACCTTTGATCTCACAAGTAGCCAAAAACTACTCACACATTCTTTCTCCTGCCAGTACATTTGGTAAGAATGTGATGCCTCGTGTGGCGGCGTTGCTTAATGTTGGTCAACTTTCTGACGTGATGACAATCGAGTCTATCGATACGGTGATTCGTCCAATTTATGCTGGAAATGCATTGGCGAGAGTCACGTCGAATGATCCCTATAAAGTGATGACCATAAGAAGTACGGCTTTTGATGCCGCAGAGCTATCTGACACGCCAGTTGTCCCTAAGCTTACTCAAGTCGACACGGTGATTATCAATAAACTTAGTGAGTTTGTTTCGCAACAAACGCCAGAAAGTGAGCGACCAGAATTGCCAGCGGCTAGAGTAGTGGTGTCGGGTGGTCGTGCATTCGGGAGTAAAGAGAAGTTTGTTTTAGTAGAACAATTGGCTGACAAGCTAGGTGGAGCGGTAGGGGCGTCACGAGCGGCGGTCGATGCGGGCTATGTATCTAATGACCATCAAGTCGGGCAAACCGGCAAAATTGTTGCACCGGAGTTATACATTGCCGTCGGAATTTCTGGCGCGATCCAGCATTTGGCGGGAATGAAAGATTCCAAGGTGATTGTTGCAATTAATAGCGACCCTGATGCGCCTATTTTTGACATTGCAGATTATGGATTGGTCGACGATTTGTTTGTGGTAATGCCTGAGCTGTTAGAGAAGCTGTAGATATAGTCTTGCTTCCTAAAACAAAAGGCTTCCGGACTGGAAGCCTTTATCATTTGATTTTTATAAGTTACTTTTCGCTCGGACGTTGCAGGTGCTCTGCAAGTACTTTTGTAAACCTTGCAGCTTCACCACCAGTACAAGCGCGATGATCAAACGTTACGGATAGCGGCATTGCTTTCACCGAAATTGCTTGACCATTTCTTATCACAACTCGGTCGAGTATTCGGCCCGCGCCGACAATAGCGACTTGTGGCGGTGTGACGACAGGTGTCGCGTAAATACCGGCAATCGCGCCGAAGTTGGAAAGCGTAATCGTCGCGTGTTGCAATTGCTCACGACCGATTTTTCTCTCTCTGATCCCTTCAACGGTTTGATCGAGCCAACGACGAACATCTTGTGGCTCGTATTCATCTGCGTGGCGCAAGACTGGCACGTACAATCCATGACGGCTATCTACTGCAATTCCTACATTGACCGTTGTGTGTACACAGCGTGTCATGGTTTCGGCATCAAACCAAGCGTTTAAAGCGGGCTCTTCTTGACACGCATGAACAATCGCTTGAACAAGGCGGATACTGATATCTTCGTTTGGCAGCCAATCTTCCAACAATGCTTCTTCCGTAATGGTTACGGCGGCAACATGTTCGTGCGACTCGGTCATAGACGATACCATGGTACGTCGAGCGCCTTTCAAAACTTCGGTGCCTGGACGCTGTTTTCCGGCTTCGTCGTAAATATCGGCATCTACGATAAGTCCGTTCGGGCCACTACCTGACACGAGGTTAAGATCTACCCCAAGTTTTTGTGCCAACAAGCGAGCCGAAGGCAGGGCGGTAACGAGGTTACTTTCTGTCGTGTTGTGGTTGCCACCAATCCAGAAATCATCAACGTTAACATGATGCGCTTGGTGAGAAACGCTACCGACGACGGTTGCGGCGTCAGCAGTGGCTTTTTTCTCTTCCGTTACTTCTATCCCGGCACCTGTTTCATCAATCTCTAGCAGTAATGCACCAATATTGACGATTTCACCTTCCTCACCATGACGGCTGACCACACGGCCCGAATAGGGGGCAGGGACGTCTACCGTCGCTTTTGCTGTCTCTACGGTTAAGATCACTTGATCTAATTTAACCATGTCTCCGACATTAACGTGCCATTTGACAATTTCTGACTCAGCGAGACCTTCACCGAGATCGGGTAAATTAAACGTCTTCATTTCCAATCCTCCACGAGTTCGCGCGCCGCGGTCACAATGTCTTCTTCCTGAACCATGAAATAATCTTCGTTACGGTAATAAGGCATAATGGTGTCCATTCCAGTTACTCGTTTAGGTGGGGCTTTAAGTAAGCACATGGCGTGTTCAGCGGTTCGAGCTAATAGCTCAGAGCCCACACCACAAGTTTTACTCGCTTCATGAACAACGAGTAAACGTCCAGTTTTTTCTAGTGAGCTGAAAATCGTCGCGGTATCAATTGGCTTAATACTCGCCAAATCAATCACCTCGACTTCAATTCCCTGACTAGACAAGGTTTGCGCGGCCTGAAGTGACTCTACGATGCATGCGCCCCAAGTAACGAGCGTGATATCTCGCCCCTTACGTAAGGTGAAGCAGGTGTCGAGTGGGAGTGCTTCGCCGTTATCAACGACTTCAGATTTAACGGTGCGATATATGCGCTTCGGTTCGAAGAACATGACGGGATCATTGCTTCTAATTGCAGCGAGAAGTAAGCCGTATGCGCGTTGTGGAGAAGAAGGAATCACCACTTTAAATCCAGCAGTGTGAGCAAATAGCGCTTCCACGCTTTCTGAGTGGTGTTCCGGAGCGTGGATACCGCCGCCAAATGGCGCACGAAAAACCGCGGGACAAGTGAGCCGACCGCGAGTTCTGTTACGCATTCGAGCTGCGTGGCACATTAAGTGCTCCATCGCAGGAAAAACGAAACCTTGAAACTGAAATTCGGCGACAGGTCGTAATCCTTGCGTTGCCATACCGACCGCAACTCCGCCGATTAAGGCTTCAGCGAGTGGCGTATCGATGACTCGTTTAAGACCAAACTCTTGCTTGAGTCCAACAGTGGCACGAAATACACCACCATTATCGCCCACGTCTTCACCTAATACGACAACATTGGGGTCTTGTTGCATTTCGTGGTGCAGGGCAAGGTTTACTGCTTCAACCAACGTTAGCTCAGCCATGTCTGCCTCCCTGCATTCTCATTGCCTTGTTGATGAGTTCATCTCTTTGTGCATGAAGCTCTTGAGGTAGCGATTCATACAAATAATCGAAACCGGTTTCTGGTGCTTGTGGCGGTAAGCTCAGATAGCGTTCAACAGCTAACTCTACTTGCTCTTTACAGTAATCTAGCCATTGCTGTTCTTGTTCGTCGCTCCAAGCGCCTTGATTAAGGAGGTACGTTTTAAGACGTGCGATAGGTTCGTATTGCCATGCAGTTTGAACATCATCTTCTTTACGATAACGAGTCGCATCATCGGCCGTAGTGTGGTCACTCAGTCGGTAACTCACCGCTTCGATGAGTGTTGCACCTTTCCCTTTTCTTGCTCTCTCAAGGGCGGTTTTAGTTGCATCATAAACGGCGACGACATCGTTACCATCGACAGTAATACCCGGTATACCTGCACCTTGCGCTTTTTCTGATAAGAAATCGGCGGCACATTGGAGACTACGCGGAACTGAAATTGCCCACTGGTTATTGTTTACGACGAAAACAAGTGGAATATTCCAAGTACCTGCGCAGTTTATTGACTCAAGAAAGTCCCCTTTGGATGTACCACCATCGCCGCACATCACTAGCGCAGCTTCATGGTTACCTTGAATTTTTAGCGCGGAAGCCACCCCGACAGCATGCGTACATTGCGTCGCTATGGGTACACAGTAGGGAAGGTCTCGGCTAGGAACCGGACTGCCTTCAGGAGCAAAATCACTCCCGCGCTCATCGCCACCCCAGTATTGAAGGTTCTTTTCCATGCCAATGCCACGACACCACATCGCAGGCATATCGCGGTAGTAAGGAACAAACACATCATCGGCTTTAAGTGCTCTGCCGACCGCAATGCCTATGGCTTCCGCGCCTAAGTGTGAGGGATAGGTCCCTAGCTTACCGGTGCGTTGCAAGGCAACTGCTTTGTTGTCGTAAGTGCGAGTTAATACCATATCTCGGTAAAACCCGACCAATGTTTCAGTGTCAGCCCAGTTGGGTAGTTGGCCGACTAGGTCCCCACGATGGTCGATAAACCGATGCATGGGTAATGCCTGAACGTTCATCTCAAGCTCCTTTTGACGCTGCGGGTCTTTTGGACTGCAGCTGTTCATACAAAACCAGAGTTTGTATGGGTACTCAAACTCTGATATCAGCGCAAAGGCCATACCTAAGGTTGCGTGTGCTTTCGATAGCGGTAGGCATCTGTTCGTCCCTTAAACTATTTGTCGATAACATCGCTGCGACTATTTCACCGCAAGATACAGAGAAAGGCTTTTCTGTATCTAACCCTCTAACTAAATCGTGGTATAGCCAGATACAATAAGTGTAAACAAATTGTTAAATTATGCTTCATTTTGACTTTCGCTCAGTAGTAAAGTTTTGCTTACACCCTGATTTTGCAGAGTAATATGCTGCTATTTTGTTGGTGGTATTTTTAAACTCGAATTTAATTACTGGTTAATGAAACATATTTGCAACAAAATTTGGCTGTAAAATTTGACAAAGTGAGTCATTATTAATGAATCAACTCAAACAGTTGCTATATGATGAATTGCAAATTTTTGTTGTGCTCGAAGCCTCGACCTTATGAGAATGCATAACTTCTTCCCAACTGAGTGGAATCAAGGTAGGGTGACGGCATTACAAATGTATACCCTCGGCAGTCCTTGAGCTTATCCAAAGTAGGTGGTGCTCAAGCGGAAGTGATTATGGAGAAGTTATGTACCACGCTCATGTTTATTTTCCCCTAAGAGAACAAGATAAAGCGCAAGCCTTGAACGATATCATCCGTCAAGAGCGTCAAGATGTGCTGCGTGTGTTTCCATTAGTTGGAAGGTTAGTTGGCCCACACAAGATGCCGATGTTTGAAATTCACCTAGAATCATTGAGTGAAGAGTTCTTGGCGTGGCTTGATACGATTCGAGGCGATTTTTCTGTGCTTATTCACCCAGTAAGCGAAGAAGAGTTGCTCGATCACACAGAACGCGCGATTTGGTTGGGCAGAGAGATTGGTGTATTTGAAGAAAAGTTAGAGAAATAGTTGCTCCTCTCGCCCATGCATGACCGCTTTGAATCCTTCTCTTCTCATTGCGGTCGCAGCTTCTGCTTAACGCCTCATCTTCATTGATGGGTGCGGAATCCCTATCTTACGCTTTGCTGTAGCTATTTTTGTGCTAAACCTAAAAGTAGGCTTTCGAACTTCACGCACAAAGCGTGAAAATATCGCTGTTTAGCATGCCATTAAATGAATTTTGGTGGTAATAAAATATTAAGTCTTTGATAAATCAAATAGGTATAGCAGGGAAGTGCAGTTTACGACCCCAACGCCATTGGCAGTGGCGCCGATAATTTCTGAGGGGGAAGGGTATGTTTTCGATACTCTTGGTTATACTTGCACTCTATATATTTTGGCTGTTGTTTCGCAACGAGCCTGCGTTTGCCGGGCGTACCGCTCAAAAAAAACGTGACTGGGTTGGGCCTACCGCCAACAAAGAAGAATGGCGAGGGTTTTGTACAGACGTATTTCAGCCGTTCAGTTCTCAAACGACTTTCTACGCCATTGCTTATTTTGCCAATTACGTAGCAGCAGCGAACGCAATATCTTGGTCAACGATATACGAAGGCGATTATCCGGTCATCATAAGCCGATTTGGTAGCTACTTCATTTTAAGCACGCATGATGCACTGGTCGTAGCTGGGTTTATTGCGCTTGCTTTCTTTATCATTAATTGGCAACTTGCCATGCGCTGCTCTGGTATTCTTAGCCAGTATCTAGTGCGGATTCTTATTATTAATCAAAAGCGCTTTGTCGCGATTAGCTTGGTGTTTTGCAGCTACTTTTCGTACCTACTGACGCTTGGTATATTCTGGCTGTTCCATGATGGGTATTCAATCTGGCATGGATTAATGCTTAGCCCCGTGTTCCTGTTGTTAGCTTTATTGGTAGCGGTTGTTGTGCCATCTGCAAAAAGAGAAAATAGTGTACCTAAGTAATCCCGAGATGGTTTGTTCAGCGGGAATAGTTTGGCTTGTAGACTAGGTGGTGATGTAAAGGACTAGCGAGTCTAAATCACGAAGCGGTAACAAAGTATACGAGCCGAGATCTTTACTTCATCAGATATTTGGATGGCTTTGGGGCGTTTACTTAAGCAAGGTAGGCTGCACTTTTAACTCGATCAGATTATCACGTTCTGGTTTAGCCTTATCGAATGACAAAATAAAGCTGCAATTCGATAACCCTAGACAAGATGATATGTCTTCGTAAAAGGGTGAAGTGTTCGTACTGGGAACTTAGAATTAAAAAACGCGGCCAAAGAATAGCCGCGTTTATTAGAATAAGAGATTTAACTTTCTGTCACAGGTTCAGAGGCTTGTTCAGCGCTTGAATCCACAGCTTTTACAAGTAGTAGACCAACACCTCCGACGATGGCACCACATAGAATAAACACTAAGCGCCCCCATACTGGGTTAGGTAGCAGAGCCATAAACATGACACCTATACCTGCGACCGCGATAAGTTTACCCAGCATTTGACGTTGCTTGTTATCGAGTTTTCTCTGTGCCACTGATTCCGCTACAAGAGGCGTTGATAGGTTTTCAAAGAACTTATCGACATCTGCTTGGCGTTTGTCAGTTAGAGGCTTGTAGAATAGAGTCGACAACATGAAGAAGCCACCAGTTAGCGTCATGTGTCCGATTAGACCTATTGCTACTTTCACATCAGACCATTCTCGGCTAGTCAACTCCTCAAGGCCAAACGCCGATGACACCATATCAGCTGTGATAACAAACCCAACAAGGTAGGAAACGATGCCACCCACGACTAGAGTTCCCCAACCGGCCCAGTCTGGAGTTTTCTTGATAAAGAAGCCTAAAAACGCTGGAATTGTCATTGGGAACCCGATGAGCGCACCAACGTACATCATAGTGTCGAATAGACTCAGACCTTTTAGAGAGTTTATAAACTGCGCGATTAGAATAATTGCAACGCCAAATACCGCCGATGTTGCTTTAGAAACTGCGACTAGCTCTTTCTCTGATGCTTGGCCTTTACGAACGATCGGTTCATAAAAGTTCTTTACGAAAATACCTGAATTGCGGTTAAGACCAGAGTCCATAGAGGACATCGTAGCAGCAAACATTGCAGCGACCAGAAGTCCAACCATACCTGCTGGCATGTATTCTTGAACGAAGTATAGGTACGCGAAGTCGCCTGCTTTGTTACCAGCATCTGGATAAGCTGCCGCTAAATCAACACCTTGGCCTGCAATATACCAAGAAGGCATGAACCAAATGAAAACTCCACCCAACATCAATACACATGCTAGCAAAGCTGCTTTTTTTGCATTTTTAGAGTCTTTTGCAGCTAGGTAACGGTAAGAGTTCAACATATTGTTTGTAATAGAGAACTGCTTAACGAAGATAAAGAACGCCCAAATACTAAAGATGCTTAAGTAGTTCAGGTTGTTACCTGCAACAAAGCTGCCACTTTCTGCGACTGGGAAGTTAGAGATAATTTCAGTAACTCCACCACCTTGAACAATAGCAACGGCTGCACATGTGATCGTTACCGCCATGATGATGACCATTTGCATGAAATCGGAGGCGATAACCGCCCAAGAGCCGCCAGTTACCGACATCGCAAGTACAACTAAACCGGTAATCCAGATGGTTGCTGTCATATCAAAACCAAAAATACCTGAAGCTATAATAGCGAGGGCGTTAAGCCATACACCTGCAGAGACAACACTGTTTGGCATCGAAGACCAAGTAAATACTTGTTCGTTTGTTGTACCAAAACGCATACGAATGGCTTCTATGACAGTTACGACGCGTAACTGACGAAATTTCGGTGCAAAGTAAGCGAAGTTCATGAAGTAACCAAACGCGTTTGCAAGGAAAATAATAGCGACAGCAAAACCGTCATTGTAGGCTTTACCAGCGGCGCCAGTAAATGTCCAAGCAGAGAATTGAGTCATAAACGCCGTTGCTCCAACCATCCACCAAAGCATGTTGCCGCCACCTCGGAAGTAGTCGCTTGTAGTACTAGTAAAAGTTCTGAACATCCAACCTATTGCGATTAAGAATAGAAAATAGATGCCCACAATGAGAGTATTGAGTTCCATCTTTAGACCTTTGAAGTAGTTTATTGTCCTAAGTAATAGTAACGTTCGCTCCTCTTATTTGTAGTACAATAACTCAAAACCGTGACCAGTAAGGCGTAATAAACCCTTTAATTAATCATACAAGTGATCGGTGTCAGATATTGCTTTTCTCTGAAGCTGCTAAAAGTGTCGAGTTTAGGTATGGGTTCTATGAATATACTTATAAAGAATCTTAAGTCCTCTAATAAGAATGGACGCGGATTTATGCATATCTGGCAGAGGGATATAACATCGATTGATGTAGGATTGTTAAAAAAAAGCCCATGCAAGCCTGTACTGCATGGGCCAAACGGTACTAGTACCGCGAGCTGTCGGCTGAAGTTCGCAACAGCGGTTTTACATGATTACTAACCACTGCAGATGACGTTCGAGGGGACATCACCTGAATTCGGTTGTTTATGTAACGCTGCTAGATCTTCGACAATCATTGCGCACATGCAATGCTAAGCTCTCTAAAATGTAGTTATGATATGGAGCAACTAATCAGTTTACACTCGCTCTGATGTTGGCAAGTGACAATGGCTATTCGCTGCATTTTGCTAACGTCGCCTCCATTAATGATATTGTATTATTAATTAAGGTAAATGCTGATGATACCAAATTGTGACAGAGAACATGTTTAGCAAATAGGCCTGTGATCTGGATGATTACAGGCTAAGCCGGTAAAGGGGCCCGACTGTCGCTTTTGTCTGAGGTGCGATACGGGTTTGTTGAACTAATAGTAACTCTGCAGTTGCAATTGCATCTGCAAGTGCATTATGGCCGTTGTAAGCGGGTAACCCGTAACGTTCCCTTGTCGCTGCTAGAGTCACATCTGATTCATCGGAAGCATTGATAGCTCTTTGTAACCTTTTTTCTATTCGCAAGGTGTCTATCCAAATGAGCGGCAACTCTTTTATGTTGAAAACTCGCTGTAAATATTGATTAATAAAGCTAGTTTCGACTATACATCCGTGCGCAACAATAACTTTGTTTTCTGCTGCTTTAAAGAATGTCCGCATTGCTTCATGAATAGAGATTCCATCAGTCAGCATTTGTTGGGTAATATGGTTAACAACTATGGTTTCGGGCTTAATTTTTGAGTCGCTATGTACATAAAGGTGTTGACTTGTTGCTAAGTCAATATGGCTTTGTCGAATCTCTACCCAGCCCATGGAAAGAATGACTTCTTCCTCACTGTCTAAGCCAGTTGTTTCAAGATCAAGAACGATGAACTCAGTGTCAAAAGCTCGTTGATTTATGTCCAGATTTGGCGAGCGAAGCAGCTTTTTAAGATAAAGAGGGATGTGCTTCTTTTTAGAGTGCTTTTGTCTCTGACGATTTTTTCGTGTCAATGGATGAAAGTACTCAAGTAAGCGCTTCATTATCGGCTCCCAAAACGGAGTTTGGCGACTTCTTGTAGATCTGCAATGATGCGGAACGCGTCTTTTAAATGTTGACGTTCAAAACTACCGAACGTATTGGGGTCAATGTGGTTATTTGGCTCATCTCCACTTTTTAGTGCTTCTAATTGATGGGCAAATCGAAACGACAAGATGAATTGATATGCGTTTATTATATTTTTGTACGCGTCATGGCTAAGCAGCCCTTTTTCGTTGGCTGCTTTAAAACGCTCATCAGTTGCAGTGAGGTCACATTCAACTGCAAAACCATAAATCCTTGCAAGATCAATGATTAGATTAATCGCGTATTTTTTTACGTCGAGCGTTTTCTTGTTCTCTCCCGATTTTTGTAACACTAGGCTATTGAATATTCCTAGCGGTGGGTTTGTTTTCACCGCATCGTTAACTAACATCGTAAGGAATTCTCTATTAGCGTTGATGTTAGAGTGAAGCTCATCGCGAAGTATCTGTTCAAAGTCTTTGTTTCCATAAACGGTTCGGATTTCTAAAAAGACACTGATATTGAGGAGGCGCTCGTATTCAGGATTTGCCACCCATTTCTTATAGTACTTTTTCCAAACAGAGAGAGGCTGGCACCATTTAGGGGTCGCTGCCATAAATTTCCCTGGACACAATGGATAGTTACATTTATTCAGACCATTACTTACTATCATTGCTAAATGTTTGAAGTAGATACGGTCGTTATCTGTTGCAGAATCATCTAATACGATGGCGCTATCTTGATCTGACAGCATATGTACTTCTTGGCGAGCATGAGAGCCTGCCACAATCCAAGAGAAGTCACAGGGAGGTGTTCCCAACTTATCAATGGCTATTTGTATTAACCTACGAGTGTACGCATCCATAATCATGGTCATCACTTTACCAATGATTTCTGGTGAAACCCGTCCTTCGACTAATGCTTCAAAAATAGCTTGGCGCTCAGACGTAAAACTAGACAAAGCTTTGACACTGCCAGCATATTTGATCTTTTCAATTAAAAATATAGCTTGGACTCGATGGTTTTGAACCAAGTGCGTTGTTGTCAAAACGCCAACGACGTTATTGTCTTTGACTAGGGGTAAATTTCTTATGTTGTGCTGCATCATAATGGAGGCTGCGTGCAGAACTAAATCGTCAGGATGAATTGTTTTAGGATCAGGCGACATGACTTCGACGACTGGTGTTGAGATGCTTAATCCTTTGGCGATGACTCGCTTTGTCATATCTCGGTCGGTAATCAGTCCAACTATTTTATTATCACGATAAACGACAGCGCAGGGAGAGCACTTATCGATCATCTCGTTGGCGACTGACTGAATGGATTGCTCAGCGGTTACAATTGCAACTCGACCACTAGCAACTTCCTCTACACGCCGAATAAACAACCCTTTTTCTTTGTTAGACCACACGACATCTAATGCTGACTTTAGCCGTACCTGAGCTTGTGATGCAAAATGTTCAGCACATTCAGGATGAGAAGTGCACAACTTTTTCAGCGCAGCATTTGGAATTACATAAACTAATGAATTTTCGATTGCAATTGCTTTGTATTCTTTTCCGCTTTCGACTTCGTTACCAAGAAAAGTGAAGCCAAACAAATCTTCCGGACCAAGTTTAGCTCTCAATATGCCATCAGATTTACGCTGTTCGATAGAGCCAGTTCTAACAATATAAAGTGACTTTTCGTTCTTAGAAGAATACTGATCAACAACATCCCCCTTGCTTAAATAAGTGATCTTAACAGATGAAGCAAGCTCGCGAAGTGCACCTTTAGGTACCTTGTCAAACGGATCAATCTGGCTGATAAACTGTATGATATTTGGCAGTAGCGAGTCGGTCATAACACAACATTCTCAAAATACATTTGTATTACTATATATCAAAATATTGATGGTGTGCCATAAAGAATTGGAGGAAACGAAATTAAAAAAGCACGCGAGATGCGTGCTTTTGCCTAGTTATTAGATCGCCCAAGCTCTAAGCTTAACTGGCTTCGGGTAAGCGATGTTTTGACTCCAACAAGTGGTTAGCCGAAGCTTGACGTGCTTTTTCAGCATTGCCTGCCATTATTGCTTCATAAATCTCACGATGTTCTTCGATGCACGTATTGCCTTCCTCAGATGAGTGAGCAATAAAGTTAATGAACATTGTAGTCAGAACATGCCCAAACGGTAAGAAAAAGTCGTTTCCGGTTGAGTTAAAAATAATGCTATGGAAACGAATATCTACATCCATCCAGCGCGCTTTGTCCAGTTCGTCTGCTTTAGCGACTTCCAACATATCTTGGAATGCTTCTGATAGCTGAATTCGCTGTTCCGCAGTGGCATTTTTCGCTGCGAGTGCACAAGCTTCAGGCTCTATCGCGCGTCGTAACCCCAAAAATTGATGACAGAACTGATCTATCTCTGTTAGACCGTCCATCCATTCAATTAATTGTGGGTCTAAAAAGTTCCAGTACGCTCGGTTGATGACTCGAGTACCAACTTTTGGACGTGACTCGAGTAAACCTTTTGATGTTAAAAGTTTTACGGCTTCACGCAAAGCTGTGCGACTGATACCAAACTGTTCACACAGGGACATTTCTCCTGGAAGAATGGACCCTTGAGGGATCTTGCCTGACAAAATGCTACGAGCAATTTCGCGAGCTACTTGTACATGTAAGCTGCGCTTGGAACCGGAGATAGAATGAAATTCACCAGACATAAAATCACTTATCGTTAAAATTGTATTATTTAAGCTTGGACTATATCATCCAAAGTGTAGCTCACCAAGAAGATGTTTACGTAATAACAGTTGTCTTCACAAATCCATTTTGAATCTCCGACTGCTTTATGAAGCCTTCATGATTATGATACTTAGCGTATAACAGATGAGGCCACCGATTCTTACATCATTCCTTATTTATCTGTTAGCTCAATATGTTAGTTAACTCTAGTCGCGCCTACTTATTGTACTCACTGATTTTCAATACACAGCACACAATTTGAATAGAAGGTCAGGTTTCTTGTTAAATAAAGTGATATTGTATTATTATATACTAACGATCGGTGTGCATGATGTTACTACTCGACCATTCAATATTGAGTTTGGCCAATATACCTCGCGAGTAAAAATCATATTCATAAGATCGTTAGATTTTAGACGCTAAATAACAGTGCTTTACATTTACACAGAAAGTCTCCGCCTTCAAAGCGTGTTTCATTTGGCCTTTTCTAATTATTAGCTAAACAAGTCGTTTAGGCTGCTGGCAATGAGGAATATAGATGGCAGAGTTTTCACTTCTCGGGAATTCAAATCACAAGATACATGTACAAGTAGCAAGACAGATTTCTCGCAAAATATTGTCAGGAGAATTAAGTCAAAATGAGAAGCTCCCGAGTGAAATAGAACTGTGTAAGTTGTTTGGTGTTAGTCGGACAGCACTACGAGAGTCGACGAAGTTGCTGTCTGCTAAAGGCTTAATTATCTCTAAACCAAAAGTTGGAACTACGGTACTACCAAGAAACTATTGGCATTTTCTTGATCCTCAACTCTTAGAGTGGATCCAAGATTTAGAAGATACTAAGCCGTTTCTATCTCAGTTTTTAGGATTGCGTAAAGCCATAGAACCAGAGGCGTGTGCGCTGGCAGCCCAAAATGCCAATGCTGAGCAAAGAAAGCTGTTGTCAATTGTATTTCAAAGAATGACGATGGCAGCACGATGTCACGATTATGATGAGTGGATTGCTAACGATCATTTGTTTCATCAAACGATATTCCTTTGTACCGATAATCAATTCTACGTTCCCTTCAGCAATATACTTTCGACCATATTTAAGGTGTTTATTGACAAGTCAGTTGAAGGAGGGAGGTTCTGCCTTAATGAGCACCGTGCAATTTATGATGCAATTATGGTCGGAAACTCATTTCAAGCTCGTTTAGCCTCTCAAACGCTGTTAAATGATGAGAATCAGAGGCTTTCCGACGCCGTGAATAGTTAAGAGCTTGCGTACACCTTTATTGACTAAAAAGATTTTTCTGTCGTTTCTTTTTGTCATGAACTTTGCCTAATGACCGAGCTCTTTAGTTTAAACGTTTAACCTCATTACAAAGGTTTACTAATGTTTTCCCAACCATATATAAAGAAAAATTTATCTCTTGCTTGGCCGCTTGCTCTTAATGCTTTGTTGATGCAATCAATGCTTATGATTGATACGCTGCTTGTTACTCCA
This sequence comes from Vibrio sp. Vb1729, assembly GCF_033338655.1. Lineage (NCBI taxonomy): Bacteria > Pseudomonadati > Pseudomonadota > Gammaproteobacteria > Vibrionales > Vibrionaceae > Vibrio > Vibrio sp. Vb1729. The sequence goes on from NZ_JAWOTB010000050.1 coordinate 113,776, forward strand.
TTAGGTGAAGTTTCACTTGCTGCTATGGGGATTGCTACAACAATAGTTTCTTTCGTTTTAGGCATCCAAATGGCTCTAGCAAATGGGTCTCAATTGGTACTTAGCCGTGCCGTAGGCTCTGGTCATTATCTATCGTTAAATAAAGGTTTCTGGGCAGCTTTAGTTATCAACGTTCTAGTCGCATCCTTATTCTGGCTGTTGATTACTGTCTTTGATGAAGCGTTAATCAGTAAGTTGACGGATAACGTTGATCTCTATGCGGAGACAAAATGCTACCTTGCAATTGCTAAGTTCATCGTCATATTCAATGCCATTACTCAGGTTATGATTGCGGTGTTCAATGCGCTTGGACGGACCAAAGTTCCATTTAAAGGCTATTTGATTGAATTGCCAGTCAACGTGGCGATGTCTTATGTTCTGATTCACGGCCTGACTAATTTTGAAGGTATTGGCGTTCAAGGCGCCGCGGCGGGTAGTTTGGTTGCTATTAGTATTCGGCTGTTATATTTAACCATGTGCATTAAGCTTGATGATTCTATCATCTTGTCTATTAAGAAGCTTGATGCGTCATTGAAAAGCAATATATATAAGCATTTTAAAGAGATTTTCCCCGTCGCGGCGAACGTCACAATGTTACAAACTGGCGCAACGATATACATGTTGCTGTACTCGCAACTGACCTTAAATGCTTATGTCGCTATGACTATCGTGATGCCTTGGATCAAAGCTGGTACTCAGTTCATTACTGCTTGGGCGCATTCATCGGCAATCACGATTAGCCAAGCAATTGGATCAAGAAAAATGGATGAGCTGCGTAACAATGTCGATATTAGTATTGATATGGCCGTGATGATCTCGTTCGTTTCAGCATTTTTCTTTTTTGCACTTAGTTTCGTTCTTCCTGATTTGTATCCCGACTTAGACCCGAGTACTTACAAAGCGTTATCCGCGATTGCTCCACTTTACATACTGCTACCGATAGTACGTGGCTATAACACCGTTCATGGTCATATTTTGAGAGCGTTAGGTAAAACAACGGAGGTGTTTAAGATTAACTTTACCGGTCAGTGGGTAATCTCAATACCGTTATGTGCTTTGATGATTTTATACTTGGACCTTTCAGTGTTTTGGGTGTTTGCAATCATGCCGTTTGAAGAAATTGTTAAGGCATGGCCATTTAGGCATTTAGCACGTAAGTCTCTGAAAGATTTCGATATTAATAAGGCAGACAAGCTAATGTACGATTGATCCTATGACTTTCGGATTAGGTCGAAAAGATTCGTAGATGCTATGGACTAAAGAGGAGTATGTATAGCTTATCATTTTGGGGTTTATCGAGTTTATAAATTGTGATCAATAGAGCACATCATAACTTCTTTCCTCGAATCATTCCTTTGCAAACCTTATTATATGTATGACAATATTACATATAATAAGGTTTGAACATGAAACTCAATCTACTCGTAGCCGCAATGGCTGTTACCTTACCAACTCTTGTTATCGCTTCTGATTTAAATAATGGCGTTGATTATCCAGTCCCTGCCGATAAATTTGATATGCGAAACTGGAAGATCACTATTCCTTCCGATATCAATGAAGACGGAAAAGTGGACGAAATCGAGGGTGTGGCGATGCTGAGTTATTCACACAAAGACTTCTTCTTCTTGAACGAAGAAGGCAACTTGGTGTTTGAAGTGCAGAATAAAGCGGTAACGACAAAAAACTCGAAGAATGCTCGCTCTGAACTACGTGAAATGCCTCGTGGCGCTGACTTTTCTATTCAAACCGATGATTTAGCAAACCATTGGGCTTTATCGAGCCACCCTCAGGCTGCTAAACACAGTCGCGTAGGTGGAACGTTGGAAGCGACCTTGAAAGTGAACCATGTTTCTGAACACGCCAAATTTCCAGAAAAAGGGCCTGCTCATTCTGTTGTTGTCGGTCAAATCCACGCGAAAAAAATTGATGCAAGAATAAAAGAGGGTAAAGGTTATGGACATGGAAATGAACCCATTAAAATCTTCTATAAAAAATTCCCAGAACACAAAATGGGCTCTGTATTTTGGAACTACGAGCGTAACCTAGCGAAGGAAGATCCAAATCGTATTGATATTGCATATCCAGTATGGGGAAATACTTGGGATAACCTTGAAGAACCAGGCCAAGCAGGTATCGCTCTTGGTGAAGAGTTCAGCTACAAGATAGAAGTTCAAGGAACTATGATGAACTTGACGTTTGAAACAGAACGCCACGAGACAGTAAATTATTCCATAGATCTCAGTAAGGGGATTGATAGTAAGGACTTTGAGCATGGCTACGCAGAAGACATGTTCTATTTTAAAGCAGGAGCTTATGGTCAATGTAGCGTCAGTGAGTCTCACCCTGTGTGGGGTACAGGATGTGCGGGCACCGGTGATTTTTCAGTCGACAAGAAAAACGGTGACTATAATAGCGTGACATTTTCTAAGCTCAAGCTAAATCAAAATTGAAACTAATAGAAAACTAAGAGCTACTCGATTTCTACTTAAGCCTCATCGATTTGATGAGGCTTTTGTTTTCAGTGGAATTCTTTAAAAGGTAAGAAACAAGATAGAGCAAGCAATCACTGGGACTGGCTTGAATTTAGAGTATTGTGTTGAATTTTGTCCTTCTGAAGAGGTAAAAAAATAAAGCCAGGCTCGAAAGCCTGGCCTAGTATCAAGTGCTACAAAATAACACTAGAGTTGCTTTGAATCGATGTTATCGAAATATGCTTTTGTTGAAGCACCACTTGTGTCCCCTACATAAATAGTCAGTTGTGATGGTGTATTCGTTGCGTCTAAGCCTGTTTCGGACTGACTTGGTGCATCAACCGTTTTTCCATTAATAGAAACGTTAATCTCATCACCATCCCAAGCTAGGGACATTGAGTTCCAAGCGTCAGTCGTAATAGTGCCTATTTCTACGTCATCTGATCCTGCTTCGGCTTCAACTTTACCACTACCCGAAATTCTCAATTCGTAGTAACGATCTGAGTTGTTTTTACCTGAGCCCACATTAATGTATGTAGTTTTTTCGTTGTCTGACGGAATGTAAACATCGAATGACACGCTACCGTTTGATGTTGCTCCGTTTGAAAACTCGCGCGTAACGTATGGTTTGTTGGTCGTATCTGTGTCGGATATTAGCAGAGAGTTAGTGCCGCTCTTTGATACGTCATCACTTACTACAGCCACGGAGGTCAAGGTGGAGGAGTCATCAGCAACCGTATTGTATTCTTTCCAACTAGAGTTTGCTGAACTGATATTTGTTCCTACTGGGTATGAGTCAAAGTTTTCACTCACGTCTTCTGACGGTTTATCAGGATTAGAACTTCCGTCTGAAATGACAACCGCTTCGCTTGATGCACTGTTGTAAATTGTCGCAAGGTCTAAGCCTGGAATGTAGTTGTCAAAATCCTCTTCTAGAACCAACACTTCAGAGCCCGAATCACTAGAGTAAATCTTCAAGTTGTCTGCATTTAATTCAAAGTTTGTAGTGTTGCCATTATCACCTAGTCTCAGTGATACATAAGTTACAGCGGTGCCATCAGCGACAGGTAACATTTCACCTATTTGTTTACCGTTAACCGAAAAAGAGAAGAAGTTTTCTATCCAACTGACTTCTATCGCGAGGTTTTCACCTAACTCAAACGTGTCGCCTGTTTCCGTCAAGTTTCCACTTGCATCGCGGTATTTGATTTTGCCGTTTTCAAATGCCACTTCGCCATGCAAGTTGGAATTCGAGGTTTTTGCTGCATAAAATGAGATGTAAGCATTGTCACCAGAACCGTCGGCTTCCTGTTCTGTTTCTTCATGATGCTGGTAAGTTAGATCTACAGTTAGTCGGCCTGTTGAAATTTCTGAAACACTCGTTGAATCAGACAGCTTGATTCGTAACTCACCGGTGTCTTCTTCTGTTCCACCTTTATTGGTATCCAAAATTTGTACGACGTTGTTATCGCCAGCGTCATTATTTGCCGCTGCAACTGCATCTTTCACCGCATCGTTTTCTGATTCATCGTTACCGGTGAACTTTCCGTCATTTGTTCCTGAGATGGTTAACATGCCGTTTGAAACTTCATAAGTCCCTGTTAACTCGGTAGGGTTACCTAGATCGCTCTCGTCATAAAGGTTGAATGTAAGCGTCTCTGTATCTTTATCTTCGGTATAAGTTGAAGTGTAGATTGTGTAAGTACCGAAGTTATCATCATCGTTATAATACTTTTGCGTACCGTCTTCAAAGACATAGACGTTTGGCAGGTCGTGCTCATCATCGGATTTCGCCACAGTGGCTGGTGTTGAAATATCCCACATACCTTGGCTCAACTCAGACTCAGTTTCTGTTGGTGGGGGAGCTGATGGTGCATCCCTTAAATCAGTGTTACATCCGGTTAACAAACCTGTGGAAATAGCAATTGCTGCTGCAATTTTTGTTACTTGCATGGTAGGTACTCACTTCTATGTGTTTTTATTTATGTAATATTGTTAGACAAATAATTTCTGTCATCTAGATGGTTTTATCAATAGAATGATCCGACTCACACTAGATACAATGATCGCTCACTGAAGTGATGAATAAGTCACACAAAATAGTTGAATATCAACATCAATAAGAGCTGAACCTTTATGAGGTTGAGGGCTTTCTTTATAGAGAAACAGCAAAAACTAAAGGTGATTTAGGAAAGAAATTTGATTTTACATCAAGATTTTTTATTTTAAGTCATTGAATTTATTGTTGTTTATATTTTTTAATCTTCTTCTTTATCATATGAAACGAGTTAAAACATTTCTCTGTAAGTGATGTCTACAAAGGTCGTTTTAGAATCAGACATAGCTAACACTTTTGAATATATAATAATACAAATTGTCAGTTGAGGGGCACTTACATGATTAATATCACAGAACTCTCATGATTAATTAACTAGTATTTGTCATACATTAATTCAATAGTGTTGAATCAAATCCAGGGATTTAAGTGGTATCCCAAAAAATATATACAGAGAGATATAATCATGAAAGCAGTTACAACAATGTCCCTATTCGTTGCTTCCACATTAATGACGGGAGCGGTTTCCGCAGCAACTTTAGACTATCGCGCAGAATATAAGCATGAGAGTGAAACTTATGCCCAACGTATCAAAATTAGTGGTAGTTCTAAAATTAACGATCAGACCAAACTGAACTTTGGTGTTGAACAAAAATTCCATAGTTACGACAACTCGCATTTTTGGGATCAACTCGTTGCTGGTGATTCTGAGTTTGATTGGGGAGTTCGCTACCAAATAAATAAACAATGGTTTATCCAACCAGGGATGCCTATTACTTTTGGCGATGATGACGAAAAAACCACTTATAAACCACAAGTTCGTGTTGGTTACAAATCCTCTTTTGGCTTAAGTACCGCTTTACGTTACCGACACGAATTTCAAGTTTATTCAGATGGTGCAGGTAACAAAACACTAACGGATGGTACTTCGGTAAGCGTTGCTGGGAAAACAGTTGAACAAGGTAAGTGGACACTGACAGGCTCTTACGATATGCGTCAGTTTGATAACGAGTACCTTGATAACGTCAAGCTGAGCTATGAGATCAACTACAACAAAAACTATGACGAAGTGCGTTTATCTGATTGGAAAGATTCTGAGTGGGATGCTGGCTTAATTGTTGGTTACCAAATGGGAGATTTCCGTCCTTACTTTGAATTGTGGAATGTCAAAGGTAAGGATGGTTCAACCACGGATGACCGCCAATTGAGAACACGCCTTGGTCTTAAATACAGCTTTTAACCCGAGTGTTATTGCCTAATTGTTGTTACAGCAAAAGAGCTGTTAATTCATTTTTATATTGTAGGTGTTAGATTACATGAAGCATATTTTCTTCAAAAGCTTGTTAGCTTCTTCTATTTTACTTGCTGTGGGCTGTAATAGTACGGCGACCATGGTAGATCCATTTCCAAACAACCAAGAAACTGGTGCTGATATTCTGACTCCCGTTACGATAACGGCGAGTAGTCATGATGGTAATGTTCCAGAGCAGTTGTTTGACCAAGATATTATGACACGTTGGTCAGCAAATGGTGATGGTGAGTGGGCGATGTTGGATTACGGCTCGGTTTATGAGTTCGACGCAATTCAAGCCTCGTTCAGCAAAGGTAACGAACGCGTCAGCAAATTTGATGTTCAGTTTAGTACTGATGGTGAAAACTGGGTGACGGTTATTGAGGGTGCGCAAAGCTCTGGTCGCGCACTTGGCTTAGAGCGCTTCCAGTTTGAGCCTGCAGTAAAAGCACGCTATGTTCGTTACGTTGGCCACGGTAATAGCAAAAACCAATGGAACTCAGTTACTGAGTTAGCTGCAGTTAATTGCGGAATTAATGCCTGTCCGGCAAGCCACATCATTACTGATGACGTCGTTAACGCTGAAGCGGCTATGATTGCGCAAATGAAAGCGGAGCAAAAGGCACAAAAGGATTTACTCAAAAAGAATCGTAAAGGCGACTTTGGAGCACCAATCGTCCGTCCTTGTGAAACGACTGTGACGTGTGATCTTTCTAAAGCGATGCCTTACCCTACGTTACCGAAAGAGCCACTCGCTACAAATGCTCCGGGTGAAAACTTTGACTTAACACGTTGGAAACTGACGACACCTTTCGACCATGACAAAGATGGTCGTGCTGATGATATTGATGAGTGGGACTTGGCTAACGGCTTCCAACACTCTGATATATTCTACACAGCAGATGATGGCGGAATGGTATTCAAGAGCTATGTGAAAGGCGCTCGAACTTCTGAAAACACTAAATACGCGCGAACTGAGTTACGTACCATGCTTCGTGCTGGTGATAAGTCTTACAGCACAAAAGGTGTAAATCCTAATAACTGGGTATTCAGTTCTGCACCAGTTGAAGATCAAAAAGAAGCGGGTGGTGTAGACGGTACGCTTGAAGCTACTCTGAAGATTGACCACGCAACCACAACTGGTCAGTCGCATGAAGTTGGCCGCTTTATTATCGGCCAGATTCATGACAAAGATGATGAGCCAATTCGTCTTTATTATCGTAAGCTACCAGACCAACCAACAGGTACAGTTTACTTTGCTCACGAAAAAACCAAAACTGGAACAGAGGATTACTACAGCTTAGTGGGTGATATGACTGGTGAAATCGGTGACGATGGCATCGCGCTAGGTGAAAAATTCAGCTACATCATTGATGTGAAAGGCAACACAATGACAGTTACGGTAAAACGTGATGGTAAAGATGATGTTGTTCAAGTCGTAGATATGAGTGACAGTGGCTATGACGAAGGTGGCAGATATATGTACTTTAAAGCCGGTGTCTATAACCAGAATATGTACGGTAATCCAGATGATTACGCACAAGCTACTTTCTATAAATTAAAACAATCTTTTGGTAAGTACCAAGGCTAGTTCTATCACTTTTAGTTGATTGAAGTCCTTTGCCCTCGGCTTTGTAGCTGAGGGCTTTTTTTCTATAGAAGAATAAAACAGCTCAAATATTATTTTAATTGACATGGATAAATTAATTTAAAAATTTATCACCATAGATAAGTAATAATTATTGATTGCTTTTATCTTCTGACAATGTTTATTTTTAAGTGCGAATGTATATTAGAGTAGTTTAATTGGTTAAATTTAAAATAACTCAGCGTTAGGGTAGATAAATATCTCATGAAACTATAGAAGCTTTTTTTAAGCTGCCTAAGTGGAGGTTGATTTATATATTTATCGTAGAAGGAAACACTATGCGTGAAGCGATTTGAATTGTGGTGTTCTAAAAGAAGAGGCCACGAGAAAATAAATTTCCCGTGGCGGCAGTATGAGCTTTGTTCGTTGCTTTAGAGCAAAGTAGCAAGCCTATTGCTAAGAGATTGAAATGACTATTGATGAAGAGTGCTCAAAGCACTAAAGCTCACATCAAAGATTTCTCCTCGATATGCATTATCAGGTTTAAACTGAGGGTAAATTCCGGCTTTGAAGTAAAACGCAATATCAGGCGATGCCCATCTTTCAGTAAGAGTATAGGACTTGTTGTTAGCGGTGTCTGAGTATGCTTCTCCCCACTTCAGTGTGTGCGAGACCATATTACTGCCATCTGCATCGTAGGTGGCTAAAAACAGTCCTTCCTTATCGGCACGGATCGTATATTGCCAGTCTTCGTTTACCGCGTAGGTACCAAGCTTAACGCTGAATGCGTTGCAATCAGTACAGTCTTTGTTGTTATCAAGTTTGTAGTTATCGTTCAGAATAACTCGGACTGGCTTATTGTCACCTTCCCAAAGTAGCTTCACGAGTGCTTGGCTGATTTTCCAACCATGTATCTGGCCTACCACGACTTTTGGTAATTGACCGTCGATTTTAGGGTATTCGTTAATTCTTAGTGTTGCGTTTAGCGTATGCGAAGTTGCACCGGTACGACTATCTTCAATATACCAACTTGTCTCTTCATCGCTGGTGCTGCAATCCGGGGAGTTAGTACTGATGTAGAGCTCTCGCAACTCTGAACGGATGTAACTGGAGTTGGCCGTTGACGTGCCGTAACCCATATCGGCACGGAAATGCATGCTACCGTCAATAACATTGAAGTATGATAAATCAATCTCGCGTTGGTAAACGCTCTCTTCGTTAGACAGAGGATCTTTACTTGAATTACAACGCTCAGGCTCTAATTCAGCCGCGCTGTCACCGCCAAAACCATACCAATCATTTTTGCTTGCAGGAATGGTTAATTTCCAATCGTCAATATTCCAGGCTATTGAATCAGTATGGTCAGTTTTGGTTAGTCCTAGCTGCTTAAATTGTACCTTTGCTTCACCGTTTTCAAACTGGTTGTAAACTCCGGCTTTAAAGTAGCTCAGGAGGTGCTGCCAGTAGGATACATCTACATTTACCTTTTGCTCATCGTTCACTTTAATGGTTAATGTGTTTTCTCCGATTTTTACTTCGAATCGCGTGAATGCGTTGAGATCGGCTTTTCCTAAATCATAACGATCATATGATGTTGCATAACAATCTGATGCGCTAGAAGGTAGACTGCAATCTATGGCATTGTTCTTTACTACCGCCCAGTAATGACCAGTGATACTGTTTCGTTCTTGTTCCCAAACGATTCGTAACAAAGGGTGTGGGATAGCACCTATACCAGAAGTATCTGTGCCTTTGTTATGAATTTGCAGGAAAGTGACTTCATCGTGGTTTGCAGGGGAGCTAGCCATTGCAAGGTTAATCTCTGGTAATCGAACATCTGCATACAAAGTTCTAAAGACGCCTTGTTCTGAAATGTTGAAGTTTTCTCGCTCACGAACTTCTGAGCGCATTTTGTAGTTCGACATTTTAAAGACAAGGTAATTGGAATCCTTTTCTGCGTAAAAGTGGTCACTCTTATAATCCGAGAATGCTCCATTTTTGACGTCACTGTTTTTGTTTCCCTCCTCCCCATTGGGATCTGATACTTGTAAATCTGAATTACTCAATATGTTTTGAAATTTTGCTACTGAGTATGGTGCTACATGCTCTTGGTGTGGAATATTTGGTTTATCATCTTGGCTTGTAGGGGAGGTATTTCCTCCACACCCTATTAATCCAAGCCCAGAGAAGCTTATTAGAAGCAATTTAGTTGATTTTATAAACACAGTAGTACGTCTCTTATACCATTTAATATTTGTAATACAATATCATTTTAGTGTTATTGGGGAGTAGTTTAGTCATAAGTTAAATAGTAAAAGTGTTAATTAAATCTCAGAAGAGTTCTATATCTATAAGTGGTGTCTTTGATAAGGCGTAAGGTTAAGTTATGTCTGTTTTTCCTAAGAGTTATTAACGGTTTTACTATGATTAAACGCTAATTGATAAGCTCATGTAGAGTCATGTAAACAATCAAAAAAAGCCGAACATGGCGTCCGGCTTTGAATTAGTTCCCGATTTTTACATTAATTTTTAGTGACTAGCTAAAGATTAAATTTGTGCGAATGCGCCTTCCCAAGTGTAAGTCACACCGTCGAACTCAACGCGATGTGCCGCGTTCTGCTTGTCTTCGTCAAGGTTGCAGATGGCGAAGTGGTAAGCGTTGCCTGTGGTTGTTTGCAGACGAATCACAGTACCCACTTCGTTGTTGCCAACGACGGTGACTGACTCTACTAGACCACGAGCGCCAACTGATGCTTCGATAGACTCGTTGAAGTAACCGTGTGTCTCTAGCACTGAGGCAAACACGTGGTTCTGACCCGATTGACGTAGGATCAGTGCTGGTTCGCTCTTCAAGTTGAAGTCTGGATCATTTGCGCCTGTGCGAGTGAAGAACACTTTGCCGCCGTTTGTTGCGCTTGTGATTAGCGAGTAGTAGCTGTTGTCGTGCAACCAGCTTACAAGCGAGCTGCCTTCAACTTGGCCTGAACCCACATTCCATAGGTGTTGGTAACCGCTGTCTTCGCCCATTGGACGCAGCGTGCTTTCTACGTCGTATTCAAAATCCGTACGGATGATTTGACCAGAGTAGTGCACTGGCAGATCGTATTGGTGCTCTTGATCTGCTTCGATGCGGTAAACATCAATCACAAGTGGTTTTTCGAATTCTGGCAATTCAGCAAGAATAATGCTGCGCTGCATGTCTACGCCGTTGTAATAACCAGAGATGCGACCGCTCATGCCTTGCAGTTTTTCGTCATCAGCTTTGAAGAAGTGCTTAGAACCGAACTTGGTTTCTGCTAGCGCTGTGTCGAAGTTATTTTGCGTCTTTTGGTCAACCGTTACTGTGTTGTGCGCGACGGTCTGCTTACAGTAAGACTTGTTCTCTGGGATGTAACGACCGCCAAATTTAGGCTCAACGTTTACCCAGCGACCAAAGCCGTAATCGTGCAGCACTTCATGACCGCGGTTAAACACGCTCAGGTGCAGACCATCGTAGTGACCGTGGTCTAGCGCAGAGTGGTACTGGTGATCGCTGCCGTGTTGACCAAACCAGATAAGCGCCATGGTGTCGTCGTCTTGCTCGTCACGGTGACGAAGAATGCTTACGCCGCCTTTTTCGCCTTCTGGGCCGTCTGTTACGAATAGGCTGCCCCAGTTGAATGGTTTGATGTTGTCTGTTGCTGCAACCGCGTCAGACAATGTTTTACCTGAGATATGAACCCAAACGTCTTGCTGGTGGTCTGCCATGCCAAGTAACGTTTCAGACTGCTCGTAACGGTGGAAACATACTGACGTTGCCATGATTACGCCTTCATCGTTGATCGAAATCGTCTTCGATGAATCGTTCAGTGCTGGCAAAGTACCATCTGGGAATGCCGTCTTAAATACTGCGTAAGACGTGGTCTTGATTACCGAATCGTTGAACTCGTAAATACCAAGCTCAGGCTGACGACGTTCAATCGCTTCTGCAAATAGGTAGATTGGACGCAGCGAGAAACGGTGGTAGTAAGGACCTTCCATGTAGTAGCCATCTGGCGAGAACAGTTGGTCTAGCTGAGCTAGGAAGCCGCCGCTAACTTTGTCCAGTTTCAAGCCGTAAAGCGCTTTGTCTACTGCATCTTGATCGTTAATTGCGTAACCACAGATACCGACTGCTGCTACAGCCCACAGACCGTGGTTGTGTACGATGTCGAAGTCGTGACCGTAAGTGACTACGAACAGCTCAATCATTTGTTTGAACAGGTCGTTTTCAATCAGTGTTTTTTGCTCTTCTTCCAACGTGTGGTAAATGCAGCTGTACGCACAAGACGCGTATAGCATCCACATGTTCTCGTTCAGAGTTTGGTGGAAGATCTTACCCGGAGGGTTAGAGTCACGGCTGGTGTTGCTTTCTAGCGTCGGGTAAACCTTCGCGTAAGCCGTTAGCATGTCCACGATGTAATCGCGGTATTTCTGTTCGCCAGTGATAAGGAATAGGCGACCCGCTAGATCAATGTGGATGTAGTTTTGCTTGTGGCGGTTGTGCTCGTAACCGCCGCCTTCGCCGTGACCTGGAACTTCAATACCTACCTCTGCCATGTAAGCGTCAGTTTGTTTGATGTCACGTGCAAGTGCATTTCCTAATAGGCTATCCGTGCCAAGTGCTTTGCTTAGTTCTGCCGCTTCTTCAAAGTTCATTAATAGCGGTTGGTAAGACTGGGTTTGGTAGCTCATTATTATTTCTCCTGCCCGAATGCGTTTACTTCTAGAGAGTAGAAGCCATTCCAGCTGTAGGTTTTACCGTTCAATTCTACTTGGTGTGGGGTTTGGTCGTCAGCGCGTAGCACATTGCTGATCATCACAGTAACCAGTGATTTTTCAGTCGTGATTTCTACGATGCTGCCAACGGCGTTGTAACCCACGACGCGGATATCTTTCACCTGACCACGTGCATTCACCGATTGCTCAAACTCTTCGTTGAAGTAGCCGTGTGTTTCTAGCACAGAAGCAAATAGCGTCGATTCGCCCTTGCTGCGTAGAATGAATGCCGGTTCGCTACGTAGGTTAAAGCTTGGGTCATTGGCGCCAGTGCGAGTGAAGATCACTTCATTATCGCCGTTCTGTTTCGCGCTGCTGCTTGTGCCTAACCAAGTGTAGTAGGTGTTGTTTTGTAGCCAGCTAACCAGCGCCGTATCTTGCACTTTGCCGCTTGCTACTTTCCAAAGGTGTTGGTAACCGAAGTCATCGCCAAGCGTGCTCAGTTCACCAAAGCTTTGGTAATCGAAGTTAGTACGTACGATTTGACCATCGTATTGATGAGAGTAGTCGTACTGATGTTCGCCTTCACCTTCGATGCGGTAAAGGTCTAGCAGTAGCGGTGCTTCAAGCTCATCGAGGTTAAGCATGAACACACTGCGCTGCATGTCTGTATTCGGGTAGTGGTCGTTCGCAAACGCACTCATACCGTTGATTTCAGTGCCTTCTACTTTGAAGAAGTGAGGCAAACCGTGCACTGAATCAGCGCGGTCTACATCGAAACCGTTCTGACATTGCTCATCAATCGTTACCACGTTGTGCGCGATAGTTTGACGTGCGTACGATTTGTTTTCGTCTAGGTAACGACCGCCGAATTTAGGCTCTACGTTTACCCAGCGACAGAAGCCGTATTCACGCAGCACTTCTTGACCACGGTTGAAGAAGGTAATGCCAAGCGTATCGAAGTTACCATGTCCCATGCCGTGTTGACCGTAGTTCATCACAAGCTGTGACACATCACCGGTTTTATCCTGCATACGGATAAAGCCTTGTGCACCGTTGTTACCAGTTGGACCTTCGTTTAGTTCCACACTTGGCCAGAAAGGCATACCGATTTCACGGTCTGCGATAGCTTTATCGTAAGCTTGAGAAAGCTCTAGACCACATGGGTGCATCCAAACGGCGTTTTGAATCTTCGCCATACCTAGGATGTTGTCATCCATACCGTAGTGTTTGCTGTAAACGCTCACTGCAACTTGAACACCCATGTCGGTAATGCTCATGGTACGAGATGCATCGTTTAGGGCAGGGAACTCACCATTCGGGTAAGCCGTTGCTAGCATCGCTTGTACTGTGTTGCCAATCACTTTGTCTTTGTAGTTGTAGATGTCTACTTCGGGTATGTGACGGTGTACTACTTCTGCAAATACACAAGTTGGACGAATCGCATAACGATGGTAGTACGGACCTTCCATGTAGTAACCAGAAGGGGCGAACAGCTGTGAGATTTGCGCTAGGAAGCCACCGGTATCATCACGGTCTTGACCGTATACCGACATCTCTAGGTATTCAGGTTTACCAATAGCTAGGCCACAAATACCAACAGCTGCAACTGCCCAGATGCCGTGGTTGTGAATACGGTCGAAATCGTGCGCGTATTTCACTGTGAACATGTCTAGCATTGGTTCGAAAATGCGCTCAACAACGGCTGTGCGCTCTTCTTCTGTCATCACTGATGCCACGCAAGAGTAAGCAAGGCTAGTAAACATTAACCAACAGTGTTCATTAAGGATCTGGTGGAAAAGACGACCTGTTGGGTTAGTGTTTTTCTGTACGTGGAAATCAAAAGTGAGGTACTTCTCTGCGTAAATAGCGAGAAGATCTTTAACGAACTGCGCGTACTTTTCTTCTTGAGTGATCAAGAACAAACGGCCCGCTAAGTTCATGTAGGTATAGTTTTGTTTGTGGCGGTTGTGCTCGTAGCCACCCGCTTCGCCGTGACCTGGTACGTCTAGAGGCAGACGCATAAAGGCTTCAAGTTCCTTGCGATTCGCTTCAATGGATTTGCCCATTAAGCTCGGCTTTCCGACTTCCTTTCTTAGTAGTTCGACTTCTGCTTCAGTCAACAAAATCGGTTGTGTAGTCATTTCTTTACCACCCTCAGATGAAGTGTGTTGTTTTCTTAAACTTTCTATAAAGTAATACAATATTAGGTTTGGGTGTAGTTTTTGTGGCAAAAAGGGAGAGTGAAATCACGCGAATTTAGCTAACCCATTGATTTATATTGTTGTGGTAATCCTTGCTGTGGTTGATGTTTCGACGTTATCAATCGTTAATTGGAATGATTTAGCGAGCTCCGTTTGATGAATATCACATATTTTTAGATATATTGTATGGCAATTAAAATAGATCGGATATGCTCGTTACCAATTCGACAGCAGACCCTTTCGCTTCGCGTTTCACTTTTATCAATACGACGCTTTTTTAAGAGGACCTTTTAATAAAGCATGGTTAAGAATGAAGTGCCGTAGGGTTCGCTTTAATAGAGACTTTTTAGGAGTATGACGATGAATTCTTTCTTTGTATTAGATGAGAACCCGTGGGAAGAGCTAGGCGGCGGTATCAAACGTAAAATTGTTGCTTACACAGATGACCTAATGGCGGTTCACCTATGTTTTGATAAAGGCGCGATTGGCGCTCCGCATACTCACGAAATTCACGATCAAATCGGTTACGTAGTACGTGGCAGCTTTGAAGCAGAAATCGAAGGCGAGAAGAAAGTACTGAAAGAAGGCGATGCATACTTTGCTCGTAAGCACATGATGCACGGTGCGGTTGCACTAGAGCAAGACAGCATTCTTCTAGACATCTTCAACCCAGCTCGTGAAGACTTCTTAAAATAATCTATAGCGCAACCTCAGTTGCTAAGGTGACAACATGAAATCATTAAACATCGCGGTCATTGGCGAATGTATGGTTGAGCTACAGAAAAAGGAAGGTCAGCTAAAGCAGTCATTCGGTGGTGATACGTTGAATACCGCACTGTATTTATCTCGTTTGACCAAAGCTCACGATATTAAAACCAGCTATGTAACGGCTCTGGGTAACGATCCTTTTAGCCAAGAAATGCTATCAGCATGGCAAGAAGAGGGCATCGATACTAGTCTGGTTCTTTCCGTTAAAGAAAAGCAACCAGGTATCTACTACATCGAAACCGATGAAACTGGCGAGCGTTACTTCCACTACTGGCGTAACGAGGCGGCCGCTAAATTCCTATTCGAACAAAACGAGTCTCCGCTATTAGTCGACAAACTTTACTCGTACGATGCGGTTTACTTGAGCGGTATTACACTAGCGATCCTTACTGAAGAGGGTAAGACGCAACTGTTTGGCTTCCTTGAGCGCTTCAAGGCACAAGGTGGTAAGGTTATTTTCGATAACAACTACCGTCCTAAATTGTGGGAAAGCCGCGAGAATGCCATGTCTTGGTATCTTAAGATCCTTAAGCACACAGATATCGCACTGCTCACATTTGAAGATGAGCAAATGCTTTACGGTGATGAGCATTTAGAACAATGCATCGAGAGAACCTCTTCACTGGGCGTGGATGAAATCATCATCAAACGTGGTAGCAAAGATTGCTTGGTTGTCGCGAATGGCGAAGCGCAATACGTGGCGCCAAACAAAGTCGACAACGTGATTGATACAACAGCGGCTGGTGATTCTTTCAGTGCAGGCTTCTTGGCGAAGCGTTTGACTGGCGGTAACGCGGCTGAATCGGCTTACTCTGGTCACTGTATGGCTGGCGCGGTAATTCAACATAAAGGTGCCATCATTCCACGTGAAGTGATGCCAGATCTTCCTTTGTAATTCTTTTGCGGAGCGTTGAGTAATCGGCGCTCTGCAGTGATTTATTGAACTCAAGTTAACGACGACGAGTACACTCTTATGACGACATTAAACGAACAACTAGCAAACCTAAAAGTAATTCCTGTTATTGCCATCAACAAAGCAGAAGATGCGATTCCTCTAGGTCGCACTTTGGTTGAAAACGGTATGCCTTGCGCAGAAATCACGTTCCGCACAGAGTGTGCTGCAGAAGCGATTCGTGCTATGCGCGCTGAGTTCCCAGAAATGCTGATCGGTGCAGGTACGATCCTAACTAACGAGCAAGTTGACCAAGCGATCGAAGCTGGTGTGGACTTTATCGTAAGCCCAGGTTTTAACCCTCGTACGGTTCAATACTGCCTAGACAAAGGCGTAGCTATCGTACCTGGCGTAAACAATCCAAGCCTTGTTGAGCAAGCGATGGAAATGGGTCTGCGTACACTTAAGTTCTTCCCTGCTGAGCCATCTGGCGGTGTGGGTATGCTTAAAGCGCTTACGGCGGTTTACCCAGTGAAATTCATGCCAACAGGTGGTGTGAGCCTAGGCAACGTAGACGAGTACTTGTCTATCCCTTCAGTACTGGCATGTGGCGGTACTTGGATGGTTCCAACAAAACTTATCGATGAAGGTAAGTGGGATGAACTAGGTACATTGGTTCGCGACGCAGTAGCTCACGTAGCATAAGTGTCGTAATACCCCGATAAAACTAGCGAAAAGAATGAAAAGCGAGCCTCAGAGCTCGCTTTTTTGTGTTTGAAAGTTTGAAAAAGGCGAGAGTTAAAAATCGCATTCATATAAATCCTACTTTCTATCCAATTTTTTCGAAACATCTCATTACGTTTCCTTCAAAGAAATGCCGTGCATTTTTGATCTTCAGACAAAGCGCGAAGAAGAAAAATATTACATACTCTAATAAATTTCAATTAGATAATTTGTATTACAATATATTGAGGTGTTCTGAGTGGCAATTATCTCCTAGAAAGCCATTGGTCTAGGAAAGTAAGGGGTTTGACGTGTTTTTTTTCGTTGAATAACTTATGCTTTAGATCACAATTAAAGCTTATTGTAGTACAAATGGCGTTGTGAGGAGAGTAGTCTAGACATTAGAAAATGATCAAACTTGAAAGGCTGAAAAAATGACTATTGATACTCTTGTTGTTCTTGCCTACTTCTTCTTCTTAGTTGCAATTGGTTGGATGTTCCGTAAGTTCACTACCTCAACCAGTGACTACTTCCGAGGGGGCGGTAAGATGTTATGGTGGATGGTAGGTGCTACCGCCTTCATGACGCAATTTTCAGCATGGACGTTTACAGGTGCTGCAGGACGCGCGTTCAACGACGGTTTCGTTGTTGTAATCCTATTCTTAGCCAACGCATTTGGCTACTTCATGAACTACCTCTATTTTGCTCCAAAGTTCCGCCAACTACGTGTAGTGACGGCGATTGAAGCAATTCGTCAACGTTTTGGTAAGACTTCAGAGCAGTTCTTCACTTGGGCTGGTATGCCAGACAGCTTGATCTCGGCCGGTATTTGGTTGAATGGTCTTGCGATTTTCGTGGCAGCGGTCTTCAACATTCCTATGGAAGCGACCATCATCGTTACGGGCTTAGTGCTAATGCTAATGGCGGTAACAGGCGGCTCTTGGGCGGTTGTTGCATCTGACTTTATGCAGATGCTGGTTATCATGGCAGTGACGATCACTTGTGCGGTGGCGGCATACTTCCATGGTGGCGGTATTGGCAACATCGTGTCGAACTTCCACGGCGACTTCATGCTGGGTAACAACCTGAACTACTTCAGTATCTTTATCCTTTGGGTTGTGTTCATCTTTGTTAAACAGTTCGGTGTCATGAACAACAGCATCAACGCTTACCGCTACTTATGTGCAAAAGACAGTGAAAACGCACGTAAAGCTGCAGGTCTTGCATGTGTGCTGATGATTGTTGGTCCTATCATCTGGTTCCTACCACCTTGGTACGTTGCGGCATTTATGCCTGATTTCGCAGAGCAATACGGCTCAGTAGGTGGTGATGCAGCATACCTAGCATTCGTACAAAACGTAATGCCAGCAGGTATGGTGGGTCTTCTGATGTCAGCAATGTTTGCGGCGACCATGTCTTCAATGGACTCTGGTCTTAACCGTAACGCGGGCATCTTTGTGATGAACTTCTACAGCCCGATTGTGCGTCCACAAGCGTCGCAAAAAGAACTGGTTATCGTGAGTAAAGCAACGACTATCGTGATGGGCTTCATCATCATTGGTATCGGTCTATTCATTAACTCACTACGTCACTTGAGCCTGTTCGATATCGTACTGAACGTCGGTGCATTAATTGGCTTCCCAATGCTGATTCCTGTACTACTTGGTATGTGGATTCGTAAGACGCCGGATTGGGCTGGTTGGGCAACACTGGTTGTTGGTGGCTTTGTTTCTTACATCTTCGGTATCTCTCTACAAGCACAAGATGTTGAGCACCTATTCGGACTAGAACAAGCTCTAACAGCACGTGAGTGGGCTGACCTTAAAGTTGGCTTGAGCTTAGCGGCGCACGTTGTCTTCACTGGTGGTTTCTTCTTACTAACAACACGCTTCTACAAAGGCTTGACGCCTGAGCGTGAAAAAGAAGTGGACCAATTGTTCGAGAACTGGAATACGCCACTTGTGGCTGACAGCGAAGAGCAGCAGAACCTAGATACAAAACAGCGCGGCATGCTTGGCAAGCTTATCAGCGTAGCGGGCTTCGGTATCCTAGCTATGGCTCTAATTCCAAATGAACCATCTGGTCGACTACTGTTTATCTTGTGTGGTGCGATTGTTCTCTCGGTGGGTGTTCTATTGGTGAACGCAGCACGAGGGCCTAAAAGCCCAAAGTTAGCTAACGCGAAAAGCTAACCAAAGTTAAAGACTCTCAATGAAAAATCCCGCGGTGTTAAAGCCGTGGGATTTTTTGATCACGCTGACTGAGAAAGCGTGGCGCATCGTTTGTTGTTATTCGTTGTATTGGGGAACTCCCAATAAGGTGCGACTATATTCGCATTAGAGTCGTCAGCCTAAAGCGAAAAAGCAATCTAACTTTCTTTGCACGCTGTGTTTACACTTTACACCCCAAACCTGATGCTTTGTC
Source organism: Vibrio sp. Vb1729 (assembly GCF_033338655.1). Lineage (NCBI taxonomy): Bacteria > Pseudomonadati > Pseudomonadota > Gammaproteobacteria > Vibrionales > Vibrionaceae > Vibrio > Vibrio sp. Vb1729. Next base: position 132,969 of record NZ_JAWOTB010000050.1, read on the forward strand.
TATTTAAATAAATATGTGTGCCTTCTTAGCAAAGAAAAAGCATTAAATCAGACGTAGCTTTAATGAGGCGTACGCCAGAAATAGGAGAGAGGTTTTGAAGTGTTAGTGGAAAATATATAAGAGAATTGGAAGAGGCAGCCCTGCAAAACCTTAATGGAGTGGCTAGGGTATCAAGGAGTGATGAGCGTCAGGGGAAGAGGAAAAACAAAAAAAGCCCAGCTACATTAGTAGCTGGGCTTTTAGTCACAACTGAGTGTGACTAAGCTTCTAGCTCTGCAAAGTAGTCGAAGATGACTGGAACGTCATTTTGACCAAGGCCTTTATCAACTGCTGCTTGTAGACTCTTAGAAGTGCCCTCTGCAATCAGGGAAGTTGTACCAAGCTCTTCGCATAGAGCAAGGAAGTAACCGAGGTCTTTGTTTGCGTTTGCAACAGAGAAGCCTAGTTTTTCTTCGCCATCTACGGCGTAAAACTTACAGAATTGCATAAATGGTGAGTTTGATGGTCCTGCAGACATGATGTCGAATAATTGTTGACCATCAACACCAGCACGTTTAGCAACAGCAAATGCCTGAGACATGGTTGCTACGGTTGTCATACCCATAAAGTTATTCACAAGCTTAGTTACGTGACCAGAGCCTAGTGCGCCAAGGTGGAATACGTTTTCACCTTGATCGTCCAGCACTGGCTTAACCTTATTGAATGTTTCGACGTCGCCTGCGGCCATGATGTTCAGTAAACCATCTTTTGCGTGGGCAGGTGTACGACCTAGAGGCGCATCAATCATACCAGCCCCTTTCTTAGCAAGGTCAGCGCCAATCTTCTTCGTTGAAGCTGGAATAGATGTACCGAAGTCGATGAGTGTTTTACCTTCTGACATGCCAGCTAGAACACCAGTGTCTCCGTACACAACTTTTTCGACAACTTCAGATGTTGTTAGGCACAGCATCACGATATCACTTTTCTCTGCTAGCTCTTTACCTGAAGAAGCTTCAGAAGCGTTTCCACGAGCTAGTACTGCGTCAACAGCATCTTTATTGAGGTCCATTACAGCAACTTCGTAACCACGTTTCTGTAGGTTTTCAACCATGTTTCCGCCCATCAAGCCTAGGCCGATGAAACCAATGATAGGTTTAGTCATTTTAACTCCAAAAATAATATTGTATGATTATATTGCTTGTTGATAATCATAATGACTATTGTGGCTTTTGCAATTGAAAATTATGAGCATAGCGGGCTTGGGATGGATTTTTTCTAAAAGTGAGATGTAAGTAAGATTTGTGAGGGTTTTATTCATCAGTGTATATAAGAAAAGCGGATTCATCACGCTTCCATTTTTATCGTGAACAAAGCCTTTAGGAGGCTTAAATAACGTAAAAAATAAAATTTATTGTAATACAAGTGGTTTTGTTCCAGCTACAGGAATACTGTCCATACCAAAAAATGGGTGAAACGTTACAAATGGGGTGAAAGGCGAGGTGGCATAAGGATAAGCCGCAGTACAAACATACTGCGGCCGTTATCAAATCAGTACTAAAGCGTACTTACTGATAGGTAAAAAGACTTATTGGTACTAAATGCCTAAAGCTTGACCACCACCAATTTGCAGTGTTTCTGCGGTAATGAATGATGCATCTTTACTTACCAGAAAAGAGATAGCAGAGGCGACTTCCTCTGGCTTGCCTAGGCGTCCAAGCATAATACTGTCTGCCCAAGAAGCAAATACTTCAGGCTTGGTTGCTTTGATTTGAGCATGGAATGGTGTATCGATAGTGCCAGGAGATACTGCATTGACTCGAATTCCAGCCGGAGCTAACTCTTTAGCTAAAGCGCGAGTTAATGTATGAACGGCGGCTTTTGATGTACCGTAAATACCTGCACCTGGACCACCTGCATTCCAAGCAGCGTTTGAAGTGAAGTTGATAATTGATGCATTATCAGACTTTCTTAGAAATGGAATCGCTGCGCGTGATACGAAGAATGCACTATCGAGGTTTAAAGCCATGACTTTACGGAAAAAATCAGTTTCCATACCTTCAATAGGACTACGACCACCAAGACCACCTGCGTTATTAACGACAACATCGATTTTGCCGTATTTTTCACCAATAGCATTGATGTTTTCATCGACGGCATGTTCATCTGTAACGTCAAAACCGTAGTATTCAGCCTCAATTCCTGCGTTATGTAGTTTGGAGACACACTCCGAACCTTTTTCATCTTCAATGCCGTTTAGAATGACCGTGTATCCATCCTGACCAAGACGCTTTGCTACTTGGAAGCCGATACCGCCAGTAGCACCAGAAATAAATGCAATTTTAGTAGACATAATGGTGTTCTCTCATGTTTGTAGAGTTGGAAAGGATTTTTATTTAACATAGAGTATTATTGTAATACAAATAGTTTTAATAAACAGAGAAACACCAACAATGAGAAGTCGATCACGTACTTTCTTTAGATGCTGACTCATCCAGTGGCATATATCGACTTTTACGGTCGTGCATGATTTGTATCTAGTCAGGATAATCGGGATATATAAACAATTGAGCTTATAGCTGCGGGCTTAGCTCGTTGGGCCGAGGTTTGTTGCAAGTAGAAAGAAAGCCGATTAACAGTGGGTCTTTGTTGCCAAACTTATGATTTCATTTAGGCTTGCCAAGTGATGGTTGGAGAACTTTGTCGAGAGGTTGAGTTTTAAGCGGGTAGGGAACCTTTTTAGGATCTTAAGTCTTTCAAGGTCATTCTGAATAGTGAGGGACGAGCGTGATTTAGAATCTCTTGCCCGAGCACGCTGTTATGATATGTGACCCCGTTTCGCCAAGCGTTATTTATCACCATTGTTCTGAAGAGTCGAGTTAGGACCTGTTGGATAATGATTTTGACTAAGCTGAGATAAAAATGCCCGCTAAATCAGCGGGCACTTTTGTTTACGTCATTAATGGTGCATGTGTTTTTCCATGTGACCTTGTTTTTCAACCGCCATTTCTACTTCCACTTTACCCGCGTTTTTGAATGTTAACGTCATAGGGAAGCGGTCGCCTTCTTTAAGAGTTTGTGTTGGGTTAAAAATCATTAAATGGAAGCTGCCTGGCTTAAACAACACTGAGTCATTGGCTGGAACGCGCACTTCGTCAATCTTAATCATTTTCATCACACCATCTTCTTTCTTATGCGTGTGAATTTCGACATGCCCTGCGATTGGGCTTTCTGCTGCGATCAATGCATCTTCACTGTCACCGTGGTTGGTTAATTGAAAAAAACCACCGATAACAGGTGCGTTTGGTGGCGCTTCGCGGCTCCATGGATGGTCGATATGAATTTTTCCTGCTTCATAATCGTGCGCTAAACTCAGTGGGCTAGCGATGACAGCAATAAGCGCGATAGCGGCGGTTTTTAATGATTTAAGCATGTGTTTTTCCTTTTGAATTAATAGCTTCTCTGAATGGACAACAAACAGAGTCATCGTTATTTTTGAATAAAGTTGTCAATGATTAGATGCCTGTTAGGCAGGAAAAACACTCGGCGGAGAGTGCTTAGGCGCGATGTGTTTGTAAACGAGCTTATCGCATTTTGAAAAGTGATAAGTCGTCAGTGCATACTTTACTCGGCGCAGCCAATGGATGGTTGTCAGGTAAAGCCCAATCGCAACTAAAAGAAAGAATTGAACAGCTTGAAGAAGCGGGCATTCAAACTGGAAGCCGTCGTGTAAGTTAAGATCTTGGATGAGCTTAGAAGAAGATTGAGCGTTAGCCTCAATCAACGTATTGATATCCACCCATTTGAAACCATCTGCGGTACACAGTAAAACCTTTTCACTTTGGACTTTGTTGAGCCAAGTTGTGCTGTGAACTTGTGTAGGGTTAAGAGCGGCTGTGGACGCTAAATACAACTGAAACAACACCGCGATAATAACCGCAATAGCGTGCAAGCGATGGTGTTTGTGCTGTATTAGAGTGTTTTCCATACAATTGAGTGCTTATCTTCTTCGGCGCGGGATACTAACAAATTAACCAAACAATGTAATTATCAGTTTACTAAAAGGTGATGCAAGTGTGCATTATTTGTTTTATTGTCTATTTTTAACGCTTTAATGTCTTGATTCGGCTGACATTCACAACCTCCAATTCAACTTGTCAGTCTTGCCTAGTCGCTTTTGAAGATACCGAATTAATCTCTCTTATATGCCACTGAAGCTTCGGTTAGTGGGTGTCGTGGTGGTGTTTTTACGTGCTAGATTTGGCTGATATCGATTCAAAATGCACACCGAATCTTCACTTGTTTTCCATTAACGGAATTATGACAGTAATTTAATAAAGGATACGGTATTCTGCGCTCCTTTGTACATGCCAGAAACGTCCGTCCTACTTAGTCGGAGGGGCGATTAATCTTAAGAAATTTCTCAAATGAAATACGAACAACAGATTGGATATCGATACCCTAAAGGTCGATTTGCCATGGTGAGTGTATATGCATTCACCGGTGCTGCGATTTTAGCATCGACTATTTTTTCTCTATTGCTGTTTTTGTCTATCGACGAAAATCCGATGATGCAAACCTTATTTGGTGGTTTAGCGATCATTTTTGAAGCGGGTAAATTTTACGCTTGGTATGAATACGGTGAGCGCCGAGCCCATCGCAACTACACAGGAGCAGCAACCGCTCTCGTGTTTTATTTAGTCTTAGCTGCGATTTCCATTGGCGGTAGTATTGGTGGCATTAATAGTGCAACCAATAGTGCACAAAGTCATATTTCGGTAGAGCAGGCGAAAGTGGAAGCGTTTAATCGTCAGATTGCGGCAATCGATAAGCAGATTGAGCTCAACAATATGGCAGCGCAGAAATACATCGAGATGGAGCGTATCGCGACTGGTGTAACTCGCATTCAGGATCAAAACAAAACCTTACGTGAAGAGCAGCAACGCTTGGCTATGGAGCGTGATAGTTTACCGCCGGTTACGCAAGGCTCAGTGATTGGTTTGATTGATAGCCTAGCCAACGCATTTGGTACCACCTCTCAGCAAGCTCAGCTTGGCTTGGTTGTATTTCTTTCGATTCTTTTGGACTTCTTTGCTGCATTTTTTGTTGGCTTGATTGGTGAAGAGCAACGGTTCCGATATTTCTATCGCAGAAATGAGGACATGATATTGAAAACAGTTCGCGATATAGACCCAGCGCCTGCGGGTTATCTTCCTCATATAAAAGAGGAAGAAGAGCAAGAAATACCAGCTGCGCCGGAGCCAGAAGAACCAAAGGAACCGAAAACCTTGTTAGAGCAAGTTAGCGATGCACTTAAAACGCATCAAATTACGTGCACCAAAAAAGCCGTTGCTAAACAGTTTAGGCTGTCTGCGGAAGAGGTAGACAAGGTATTTGAAGAATTGGCAGAGCTCGGTTTAGTGGGAAAAAAAGCCAACCACCATTATCATTGGATAGGTGAAGCAGAAACCGCATAATTGGTTATCTATTAGAGTTCGGAAAGAGCGTCAATCGGCGCTCTTTTTTTGGGAGGGGGGAGTTTCGCTATTAAAGTTAACTACAAGAAAGCGTATCAATCTTTATTGAGCTTTTTGGTTACGTCTTTCATCGTTTTCTTCTCTTTTTCCGGTGTCATTGCATCAACAGCTTTACCCGCCATCCCTTCATCTGGTAATTTGTCTTTTCCTGCATCAACTGCGGTATCTTTCAGTGCCTCTTTAGGCGTACAGCGACCCCCAACACCAACCACGGCTTTTGTCGCAGCGGCTTTAGCTGCCTTTTCTGCATCGCAGTCAGGATCCATAACGCTAGCTAAGCTCGTGGCTGAACCAAAAAACAAGATTAACAAAATGAGGTTGCGTTTTTTCATAGTCGTCACCAATGTTGTGAAACATAGGTAAAGTGTAACGGAGAGAAAAGGCTTTGACTGAGAATTTGTTGGTTTGAGCTTGGGAAGCAAAGTAAGGTGAAAAGAAAAAGTGCCACCGAAGTGACACTTTTTCTTAAGCGTAGAAGGGATTAGTTGTCGTAAACGTCTAACTCCACTTCACGGGCAATATTTTGGTCGTTAATGATCACACCTTCGACTTCGACACGAGCACCATTTAGGTTAAGTTCTTCAATGCCTTGGAAGCGTGTTTGTGCATCAATCACAACGGTCGTGTTGTTTAGCAATTGATCTGCGTCGTTTTCGCAACGCTCGATTTCAAATGTTCTTGCTTCAGCATCGTAGTTTGATACGTATCCTTCACATTCAAATTCTTTACCTTGCCATTGGTTGTTATCGTCAAAGTCTGGTTGCTCAAACTCAATAACGGTAGCGATGCGTTTGCCATTTTTCATGACAGACGTTACTTCCACTTCTTGGCCTTGTTTTAGGTTCGCTTTGCTGCCATCTTCAAATCGTGTTGCGTTATCGATGAAGAATGCACCTCGGTAGTTTAGTGAGAACTCACTGTAGTCATTTGCAACCCATGTGACGATGCCTTCCACATCGCTGTCATTGCCTATGACGTCGTAGCCTTCAACTTCTACCTCATTTGCCATGAAGATGCCGTTTTGCATTTCACCTTCTACTTCCACCCATTGGCCGATGCTAAGTTGGCTAATGTTGTCGTAAGATACGGTTATATTTGTACCAAGCTCAAACGTGCCAGCATTTTCATCGGTATTAGTAATGCGACCTTCCAGTTCGTAGTAGCTTCCAAGGGCTGGGTAATCGTTATCTACGTCGATTTCGACCACAGACAACACTCGATAACCCGCATCCGCAGTCGGCAAGGATGACACCATCACCCAGTCGTTGATCTCTATATCATCACTTAAACCGTCAAACTGCAGATCTACGCCGTTTACCGTAAATGTTTTCTTCACATAATCAATTGCTGTAACACGTCCAGTAATGGTTGGTTCAAGTGTGACTCGGACGCCATTGTCCGAAGCTTGCCGAATATCTGACCCCACGCGAACCACCATTTTTGGTTTTACATCGGCCAATTGCACTTGTGTGTCGTCATAAACCACCTCAGACACACGATACGTATGTCCATTGACGGTTAACGTGCTTTCTTCAGCGTTGACCGCTTCAACAGAGCCAATCGCTACACTTGGTTTCACTGCTGGTTGAGTTGGTGTGCTATCGCTATTGCTGCCACCACCTGAACCACCACAACCAGACAATGCCAAACCTACTACAGAAATAAGAGCGAGTTTTTTCATTGTATTAACCTCAATTTACGAGCGAGTTTAGGAAATTGCCTGTATCTTATTGGGCATATCGTGAAGAGATCGTGAAGAAATGTGATTTTATGAAAATTTTAATTGTAGATGACAACCATAACGTCTCGGAGACGATTGCAGACTATCTTGAGCTCGAAGGCATGATTATCGATTGTGCGTTTCATGGAGAGGCTGCGATTAAGTTAATCGAGGAAAATCATTACGATGTAATCATCATGGATATCATGATGCCGAAGCTCGATGGCATCAGTACGGTACAGAAGCTTCGACAAGATAAGTTATGTGGAACGCCAATTCTCTTCCTAACGGCAAAAGATACGCTAGATGACAAAATCGCGGCTTTTAAAGCGGGGGGAGATGATTATTTAATGAAGCCATTTGCGATGGAAGAGCTCAGTTTGCGTGTTCATGCTTTGGCTAATCGTGGTCCAAGACAAGATATCGGAGCGCTCAAATTTGCAGATATTTGTTTAGATGCGCGGACAGGAAAAGTAACGAGAAAAGACAAAGAAATTAAGCTGAGTCGAATTCAAACTAAAATTTTAAAATTGCTCCTCCAACGTGCTCCAGCAGCGGTCTCGCGCACAGAAGTGATCGATAGTGTGTGGGGAGACGAACCACCCGGAAGTGATGCACTTCGTAGCCATATTTACGGTTTAAGAACCGCGCTAGACAAAGGTTTTGAAGAATCACGATTAGAGACTATTCATGGACAAGGTTACCGACTTAAAGCATAACGAATATCCAAGCATTTATCGCAAGATCCGTTGGGGTTTTGGGGTCATGACGTTTGTGATGTTTACTCTTTTTTGGTCGCTGATTTATGTGGCAGAAAACAAACTGGAAGTGCTGAGTTTACATCACTGGCTCGATACTGAAGCTGCGCTTTATAGTGAGAATTTCGAGAAACAGGGCTGGGATGCGCCATTGCCAAACGTATTGGAGTTCAACTCATATTGGAGTGAAGCTCCGACACCGGATTGGTTGCTCTCTTTTACTTCACCTGGTTTTTATGAATACCTGCTTGGTGAAGAAGATAAACACTTTGTTGTATTGAACCATCCCTCAGGGAAGGGGCTTATGTACATTGTATTTCAAGATGACTCAGATGATTACTTGGACGAATACGAAAGCTCGCTGCATCAGTTTACGCTGCTGCTCGGTGGTTTGTTTTCATTTGTCATGGTTGGGTATGGCATTTACATGGTGCGAATATTGTCTCGGCCATTAGCGCAAATTGAAGACAAAATTAGCCAAATGTCACCGGATCAACCCGCTTTCCAAGTTGAAACTAAGTTCAGCGAAACACGCCAGATAGAGCAGACTTTGCTGGATAATAAGAACGATATCGCGGGCTACTTCAAACGAGAACAAGAATTTAGCCGTTTTGCATCGCATGAGTTGAGAACGCCAATCATGGTGATTAAAGGCTCAACAGACATTCTGACGCGTCTTCCTGATCAACCTCGAGTTGCGCAAAAAGCCATCACGAGGATGCAGTCAGCTTGTGACGAGATGCGTGTACTGACAGAAGCGTTTCTCTTACTTGGTAAAGAGAAAATAGAGCCTCAGCATTACGGAGAGCATCAGCTTCTTACTTGTTTACAAAAACAACTGGAAGAGCTGGCTCCTTTATTTGCCAAGCAAGATTCGAATTACGCTTTGCACGAACAACATAGTGGTGTCGTGAATGCACCAGAGAGTTTTGTGACCATTGTTATCAACAATCTGATTAAAAACGCCTTTAGCTATAGTGTGGGAGATATTGAAATTGAGTTGAAAGGTCATGCGCTTAAGATCCTAAACCGTCACGATGGCAACGAGACGTACAACGCTGGTTATGGTTGTGGGCTTGTTATCGTACAACGAATATGTGAACGGATGGGGTGGGCGTTAGTACTGGACGATGATGGTGTTCGATTTAGTGCAAAAGTGGAGTTCTGCTCTTAGCTTTGCGCGTATTGATTCAAGTGAGAATTAACGCTCTGGATTTTTCTTGTCGTACGCATCTAACCCGCAGTCAAACAAGAAAAAACTGGAATTTGAATTAGACTGAAGTTAGTGAAGCGGAAACTCGAGGAACCGTTATGCTCTCTTATCAGGTCAGCCGAAGTATTGAAATTAATAAGAATCAAAGTGAAATTATTGGCTATCTCAAGAACTTCAATAACTGGCCCAGCTGGTCGCCATGGATCATTCTTGAACCAAGCTGCGAGCTGACATTCAGTGATAATCAGGGCCACGTTGGAGCTGGTTATCAATGGAATGGTCAGCGTATTGGGACTGGCGCGATTGTACTGGAAAGTACTCAAGAGCATCGATTAGATATGGAGCTACATTTCTTTCGCCCAATCAAGAGCCATGGAAAGGTGACTCTAATCGTGACGCCGTCACAAAATGGCTGTTTAGTCGAATGGCAAATGCAATCTCGCGTCCCTTGGTATCTGTTCTTTCTGAAAAGTATGTTTAAGTCGATGATAGAGATGGATTATCAACGTGGGTTACGCATGCTCAAAAGTAAGCTTGAAACCGGAAGAGTGCATTCAGACTTAGTCGAAATAGGTAACCGAACGTTGCCTCAAATTCATTACATTGGGATCAAGGGTGTGGCTAGCTTGCAGGAATTAGGTTCGGTAATTGAGAAGCATGTTCAGCAACTAGAACAGTTAATTAGTGACGAAACCCTATCCGTGAATGGTGAATTGTTTTGTTATTACCAGTCGATGGATATGCAGAAAGGTACATTCGAGTTTATCACTTGCTTTCCTCTTCATAACTCAGTACCAGCGCCTCAAGGGGCGGTTACTGGTACCATTCCTGAGAGTGAAACATTTGTCGTCGAACACCGAGGTGAATATCAGTTTTTGGGAAATGCATGGGCTTTAGCGATGAACTTGGTTCGTCAGAGTGGCATGAAAGTCAAAACCAGTCCTTTAGGAATCGAACGCTACCTGAATAGTCCGAAGGAAACCACGGAAGAAGAGCTAAGAACGGAAATTATTTTGTTTAAGAAATGACAGGCGCAAGCGAGTAGGGTGTTTAGGTATCATACTAGTTATGCGAAATGTTACTAAAGAATAATAGCGTATCTGTTCCTACCCATAAAAATGCCTCAGCAATCGCTGAGGCATGGTTTTACAGGCCAACTTCTCTTGTTAGAGAATTATTGTGCACGGTATTTACCGCTGTTTAGTTCAATTTTAGACGCTTTTACCCGGCTGTCTGCGTTTAGGTAGTCGCTAATACTTAGCAGATCTTGATCTTGAGATGCTTTTAACACCGCTGATTCCCCTTCTGCGAAGATAACTTCTAATTTTAACTCTTTGGCGACTGCTTTCGCTTCGTTAGGATTGTTTACGGTGATATAAACCAGTCCAGTGGCTTTGGATACGTTACTAAACGCATTCTTAAACACCTCATCACCCGCTTGAAGTTTTACGTCTTCAGATAGGGTTCTAATAGTGCCAGTTTGCACTTTTCGATAATCTTGGCCATTAATCTCAACCGCTTCTGATGGCACAAACAGTTCTGGTGCAGGCTGTTGAGAGAGCTGTTGCTCAGCGTATACACTCGACGTCATGATAACGAGAGCCAGCATAGAAAATGATTTGTATTTCATGTTATTGACTCCTTAGTGTCCAAATATGCGCATTGACCAGTTCTTAATAACACCGGGCTGAGCGTTGTTTGCCATCGGAACGTCATAGATGGTGGAAGAGTTGAAATATGCAATGTAAGAATAGACTTCATCGCCGTTCGTATCTATTGCTCGCAACGTCCATTCGCCTTTTGCATCTTCGCCATAAAATTGGTTAGACAACATTAATTGATCTTTGTAGCCAGTAATCGATGAATCAAGAGATTGACCAACAAGACCATTGCGCGGTGTTTGCAAAACGGAACGAGTCCCTGATGGCGAAATGAGCTCGATAGCTAAGTCGGGCAGACGAGCGTGGTCCAGTGTCAATGTCACTTGAACGGATTCTACTGTCAGCTCATCGGCAATGGCGATACTTGAAGAACCACCAACTAGACTTGCATCGGGTACACTTACTTCTGTAGCGTTATTAACCCATGGCGTAATGACTTGAGTTGGCAAAACGCGATTCGTCATGCGAGCACGTTGCATCGCTTCATCTAAATCTACAGCGCCGAAGCCATAAAAAGTATGGAAATCTACGCCTGCTGCGTTTTTTTGCCAAGGGGCAATTGCCTCGTAGCTAACCTGTTCACCTTTATGGTTAGTAAATTCAAGCTGTACGCCTGGATGCGCTTTATCCGTTACTTTTGCTGTCTCCGCTAGTAAAGCACGTACATCACGAGCAGAAAGTGCGTGGTTGGTTGACATGATTGCCGCGATGGCACCCGATGTGTTCGGCGCAGCCGATGAGGTTCCGTTCATCGTACTGGTATAGTTACAGTTCGGATCGAGCTCCGTTCCGCCGTGTAACCCATTAATGCCAAGGCCATCACTGGTATTTTGCCCTTCTTCACAACCCATTAAATCAGTGGTGACCATAGCAGGGAAATCTTGCCCATATTCACCTGCTGGTGCTGCAACCCACACGTTCGAACCCACCGATGAGTAACTCGCTCGCGTACCATCCGCTCGTAGTGCACTAGTGACTAAATTGAAGTAATTGGCGTTATCATAAGACTGAGCAGAGTTGTGCATCGGTAAGCCTTGATTGTCTCCACCAGCAAAGAAGTTACTTGGCAATACGAAGAATCGTCCTGCATTGAAATAACGGTAACCATTACCTGCTGACTTTACAAATACAGCACCTCGACCCCAGGCGTTACTCTCGCTGACGTTTTTCATCACGTCCATTTCAAGTTTTAGTTGAGGGTCGCTTTCATCAAAAGTAATCGGGTTTATAGGGCTGAAACCGTAACTTTGGTTAAATACGCGAACATCACGTGTTGCTGGGTCCATGCCATGGGAGATTAACCAGCCTTCTAATGTCTGGTTGGCTAACCAGTTAAAACCGATGAGGGAAGAGAGAGAAGCGACACCGCGTCCGCCTTCACCGTTGTTGCCGACGGCGCTAATCAAACCGGCTACAGCAGTGCCATGACCATTAGTATCAACCGGATAACTTGGTGGGAATGAAGAGTCTTCGACGAAGTTTCTGCTACCTGTAACTATATTACCTGCAAGGTCGGGGTGATCGATCTGCACTCCAGAATCAATAACGGCAACTTTCACACCAACACCTGCAATCCCCATTGCCTGAGTGAGCTTAGTGTTTAAGTCGTTCCCAGCAACAGCAGGATTAGCCGCAAACGCAGTTTGCCCCGTGTTGTCTAAGTGCCATTGTTCAGAATAGAGTGGATCAAACGCCGAGACGGCAGGTGCAATGCCTACTGCCAACATAGCAGCAAATAGGCGATTAATGCGTATTTCCATTTTTGACCTCATGTCTTTGTTTGGAATTTTTTAGTTCCTGTTTCATATTCCGCTAACAGGAACAAACAAAGCTAACGACAAAGAATAAGGACGAAAACCATTTACAACTTGTTTACATTAAAAGTTCGATGGACAACATAAGTCTTTGTTAATTTACTGAAACTATGAGGTTTTTATATGTCGCATCGAGCATGCATGAAAAGTGAAAAGCAGAAAATACGAGTGTACCGTCTGCTTCAAGAGGGGGGTTATTTAGTTGAAGCGGGTTGAATAGTTGCGATTGGTTTCTTAGGTTCGGCTTTTTCCTCAGGCAGCACGTTATCAATCCACTTTTTAATGAACAACTTATCGAATTCTTTATCACACCACTTTTTGTTTAATCCACGTCGATTGAACTCAGCACCAATCGCCACTTTGGTTTGGTTAGTTGCACGGCTGTAGTAGAGAGTTTCACATAGTTGAGTGTTACTCATTTGCTGGGCATATACGTTGACACTGCTGCTGCGCATTCCCAGTTGAGATGCTTGCTGATTACTGCACGCCATAAGAAATAGAGGCGCAAAAGTAATAATGATTAGATTTTTTTTCATGTGTGCTTTTTTATGATGTAGGGTGAATGATGAACTGGTTTCTGCCAGCTTGCTTCGCATCATACAAAGCTTGGTCTGCCAAGAAAAACCACTGATCCCATTCTTGTTTAATTGTTTGTGCCGACAGTTTGTCCACTGCTCCAAGGGAAATTGTCGCGCTTAATGGTTTAGAGTCAACCACCAATGGTGTGTTTTCAACAGTATATCTCAATCGCTCCAAAAACTTAGCGCAATCTTCAACTCGCTGTACTTCGAATAATAGGACAAACTCTTCTCCACCCCAGCGAATGAGTAGGTCACCAGAGCGAGTGGATTCGTTAAATAGCGTGGCAATATGAGTCAGCATTTTATCGCCAATATCGTGTCCATATTGATCATTAAAGGTTTTAAAATGATCGACATCTAAAACGGCTAAGGCAAATGTTCTATCTGGGCTTCTACGAGCCATTTTGTCCAACCAAATGTGAAGATAGCGACGGTTATGCAGTTGAGTTAATGGATCGGTAGTATTTTCTTGAGTGAGTGCTTTATTAATACGTCTAACGCGCAGTACGTAACGAAAACCAACGACTCCAATTGCCGCAATAGCGATAAAGTAGAACATTTCTCGATAGCGCTGTGAACGCAGTTCAGAGGCTTGTAGCGCATTTTTTGTTTCTAGCAATTTGAGTTCTTTCTGGGCTAACTTAGCTTCGAGGTCAAACTTAATGTTAATCATCTCTTCACCATGAATATGATGAGAAAACTCAGCCTCTAGCTCTCTTAATTGGGTTAAATAATGAAAAGCCGCTTCATAGTCATTAAGAATTTGATAAGCGTTTACCAGTACCGAAAGCATATCAATACGCTGACGCAGCTCTAATTCACTGGTTGATTTAGTTTGTTCTAGAACGTTAAGTGCTGTTGTAATAGCTTTATCGTATTGTTTGTTTGCGAGGTAAGCCTCTGCAAATGCCTCGTAACAAGACGTTTTTAGCATTTCTAGATTTTTTGGAATGGGCAGGTCTACGCAACGTTGTGCGACCATTAATGCATCATCAATTTTTCCTACCGAGCTCAACATTTGTGAAAAGCTGGATAAAGAGTGGTGCTTGACTGTGTCCGACCCCGTTTGCATTGAAAGTCGAATGGCTTCATTGAAATAATATTCCGCTTTTTTGTTATCTCCGAGGCTCGAGTGAACGATGCTAAGGTTTGCGTAGATAACACCCATAAAAAAGCTATTATCGTATTGATATTCGCTCTCTAGGTAAGTGTCGAGGGCTTGCGTTAGGTAACTGTTGGCCCGAGCCCAATCTGATGCGTCGATGTAGACCGTCCCAATGTTGTTCAGTGTCATCGCGACTTGTATTTCAAACACTGTTTTTTCTAATAACTCATAGGCATTGCGATAATATTTTAGGCCACTGCGTAGTTGATTTCGAGATACTTCTAGATTGCCTAACCAGCGGTAAGCACGGCCTTCTAATGCTAGATAACCAAGATCACGGGCTGTAGAAACAACGTCATGGAGTAACAATTCTGCGTTCCAGTTATCGTCTTGCTCAATCATTGTTACAGCCTTATTGAGCTGTGCTTCAGCGACGACCCATTCCAAATGGTGCTTTTTACCGAATTCGATTAAATCGGGCATATCTTTCGGTAATGGAACGCCTTCGTAACGCTTAAGGTACTTTCGTGCAAAGTAATACAGAGCAAGAGACTCCGCTGATGCATTCTGTGGCGCATTTAACTCATCTTTTTGAATTGATCGCGGCTTACCCATCGAGCGAAAGTAGAGTTTTAACATGGGCTTGCTTTCTGCTGAAATGTGTTCTTCCAGATAAGCTTGCTTTTCGGTACTCGCCAGTACGTTGGTGGGATGCAAGAAAAGTCCAAGTGCAGTACAAAGTGCGCAAGCCAGTTTTTTAATTGAGAAGTGCATGAGCGTATTAATAAAATGTGATCTCTTAACCGAATACCAGTTAAGTCTACCATTTCTTGTTGGTTAAGTGCGGATGGATTCCCAGTGGCAAAGTGTTTTGGGAGTGAGATACGAGAAGGATCTCTATAATATTATGATTTATAAAACAAAATCTATTGAAAACTTATGCAATGATTAGGCGATGGTATAGATAAGGTAACGATGACAGGTAGGCGAGCATATTCGGTGGACTCAATCTAATGATTTAAGCCGCGGATTCATCGCTCAAAATCAGGGCGAAGTGTAAAAAATTACGTTTCTGTCATAAATATTTAATGTTTGTATGGGTTGTTAAAAAACTGGATATTAGACATAGTGTTATTAAGCCAATAAAAAATGGCTTTTATAATAAATAGGAGATTAACTATGCATAATGAAATGATTCAACCTTCGCACTTCGGCATTATCGGCCGTACCTGCATCGCTTCAGTACTTATGATTGCGGGTGTTTTCGCTCTTATTTAAGAGTCAAGGGTAACGATGATTACCTTTTAAAGAGTAAGAAAATTCAGGGAATCACCTTAACCTTGTGTAAGGTATTCCCCTGAAAATCCAAGCTAGTCTTTAGTTATTAGCTGAAGAAGCTAAAAATCAATGCACTTACCGCCACAATGCCTGCTGCTAGAACAAAGTAAGTAGAGACATTTCCTCGATATTGTTTCATCGCCTCGATTTTATACACCGCTAACATTGGCATAATAAATAAGATCATTGCAATAACAGGCCCTGACAATGCTTCCATCATACCAAGAATACTTGGGTTCATGATCGCGGCCGCCCAGATTGAGAAGAACAGTGCTGCCACGCTGATACGATCAACACGCTTCTCAGATAGGTTAAAATGCTTGTTAATTAAACCACTTAAGCTTTCACGCGCACCTAAAAAATGCCCAAGGAAAGATGAAGTGATAGCAACAAACGCTACTAAAGGACCAAGTGTTGCAATAAATGGATTATCGGTTGCGTTCGCTAAGTAAGACAATACGGATACGTTTTGTTCTTTTGCTTGAGCCAATTGTTCAGGTGACAGTGTTAGTACACAGGAAAATACAAAAATAAGAACAAAGGCAATCAGCATAATGCTAGTGCGACGAAGAATAACTTCGGATTTGGCATCTGCCTGCTTACCGTAATGGCGACGTTGTACATTTGCAAAGCTTGAAATTGCAGCTGCGTGACTAAACGAGAAAATCACTACAGGAACTGCTAACCACATAGTGCTAGCAAAAGCTGACGCTTCTGGCACATCCATGACAGGCATGGTCCAGTTCGGTATTAAGTAAAATGATAGAAAGGCAAGAATGGCAACAAGTGGGAACACCATGATGGCAAAGGCCCGTAGCATTACTTTTTCACCCGCCATCATAATAGCAATTAGTGCAAACACTAGTACGCCAGAAAGCAAAGGTCTAGGTAAAGAAGCCATATCAGCCTGATTTACCATGAAGCTATCTACTGTGTTTGTTATTCCAACCCCATATATCAACAGGATCGGGAAGATCGAAAGAAAATACAGCAGTGAAATAGAACGGCCTGCTTTCGCGCCGAAGTGCTCTTCCACTACATCAGTGAAGTCTGCGTTTTTGATCTTAGAAGATAGTACAAAACGAGCTAAGCCACGGTGCGCAAGATAGGTCATTGGAAAAGCAAGTACTGCCATCGCGACTAAAGGCCAAAAACCACCAATCCCAAGGTTAATTGGCAGAAACAGGATGCCTGCGCCAACGGCTGTTCCAAATAGGCTAAGAACCCAATGTGTATCATGTTTTGACCAAGCTGTGGTTGTGTTTATTTCACTAGGATTTAAGGCATTTCGAGATTCTTTCACTTTAAAACTCGCTTTTATAAAAATAATAATGCTGAAAATGGTAAAGGTTTTAGTGTTTATTATCACATGCGAAGCTTGGTGAATAATGCTGTGAACTTGGGGTGGTTGTAAATTATCCAACTATGAATTTTTCAATAAACCAGAATAAAGTTCTTAATTTTAATGCATTTAATGGTTGTATGTATTGAAATTTTCATCTTGTGTGGTTTTTGATTTTGCGGTTAAAACTTGATCACGGATGTATGTTCTAAGTGAGTTAGGCCTAATTTTCAGGAAGAATATTACATTTCTTAAGCACTTAATTGAGATGTTTGTGTCCCGTCATTTAGATGAGATTTAGGTATACTGCTGCCATTCATGTTAAAGAAGGAGTCATTGAATGGACATCTTGTCTGCGCAAAAAGAGGACTTATTTGCCATATATAAGCTCGAAAATACTTTATTTGGAGAACACGCCTATCCTCAATTTTTCTTTCGGCAAGCTTTTGATTGTTGGGGAGAGAGTTTACTGGTAGCAAAAGAGGGAGAGCAGGTCGCAGGGTATATATTGCTAACGACTAGCACAAATGCACATCAATATTGGATCATGTCATTGGCCGTCGATATTCAACATAGAGGTAAAGGTATTGCGCGTTCCCTCCTAGAAAACGTTATTGCGTCGTTGACGTTAGGCTCAAGCGTGAAATTGACTGTCGATCCTAAGAACCAACCTGCATTGTCTTTATACCTCTCCCTTGGCTTTAAAACGTTAGAAGAAGAAGCGCATTATTTTGGTGACGAAGAATCCAGGTTAGTTATGGAATTAGTAAAGTAATACTGCACGATAATGACCGAAATTTGCACACAATCAGTGCGTAGCATTACGTTGCTATAATTGGTTTTAAGCTAACCATTTGTATGGTAAGGGTTTTTAATCTTGGCACCTCACTTGCTTTACATAAACGTTCATCGATAACTCGATGCGCCGCTCTTAATAGCAGGCGAGAGCGGTATAGGGTATTACTTTTTGAAAATGTACTAACAGCGTTAAAGGCATTGCTGCCTCTCTCGATTCGGGAGAGGCTTTTTTTTGCTAGTAAGTTGGGCTGAATCACACTGGAGGTGTTATGTCGCAAGGATGCAAAAAAACCACTTGTCCCTATTGTGGTGTTGGATGTGGTGTCGAGGTCAATGCGAAAGGAATCGTTGGGGATGCGTGTCATCCTGCAAATGCGGGATCACTGTGCGTGAAGGGTGTCGCGCTGGCAGAGAGTTTGAATATGCCTTCGCGCTTGTTGTATCCAAAGCTTGTCACCAAGCAACGACCTCAAGGGCAAGAGGTGCAATGGCAACAAGCCACGGATCTGATTGCTGAAAAGATTCATCAAGCGAAAGCGGAGTTTGGACCGGATTCCGTCGCGATGTACGTGTCAGGGCAGTTGTTAACGGAAGACTATTACGTCGCCAACAAACTCATGAAAGGCTATGTTGGCAGCGCAAACATCGATACGAACTCGCGTTTGTGTATGTCTTCGGCGGTTGCGGCTCATGTACGAGCATTTGGTGAAGATGTCGTTCCCGTCAATTACGACGATATTGATAAGACTGAGCTATTGATCATTTGCGGTGCTAATACCGCTTGGACGCACCCTGTTTTATTCCGACGTATTCAACAAGCGAGAGAAAACAATCCTAACCTCAAGCTGGTGGTCATTGACCCGCGTGAAACGGTCACCGCACAGCAAGCGGATTTGCATCTACCGATTAAAAACGATGGTGATGTGTCACTCTTCAATGGGCTGCTCAAGTTTCTTATTGAACAACAATTGATTGATTCTGAATACATAAATTCTTATACCGACGGATTTAATGCACTTAGAGAAGAAGTTTCTGATTTGCGTTACGATGTCACTAATTTGACGTCTTCCATTGGCATTTCAGAAGAAAAACTCACGACATTCTTCCAATGGTTTGCGCAAAGCCCAACCGCAATTACGTTGTTTTGCCAAGGGGTAAACCAAGCCGAAAATGGCGTCGACAAAGGCAATGCAATCATTAATGCACACTTGGCGACGGGTAAAATTGCCAAGTCAGGTTGTGGGCCGTTTTCTATTACAGGTCAGCCCAATGCGATGGGTGGGCGAGAAGTCGGTGGATTGGCAAACCAGTTAGCGGTTCATCGTGCTTTTGACGCAAAGTCTATAAAGCAAGTGCAGGCGTTTTGGGATTCACCAGAAATTGCCACTCAGCCCGGTTTAAAAGCTGTTGAACTGTTTGAGGCGGTAGAACGTGGTGAGATTAAAGTTCTCTGGATCATGGCAACCAATCCTGTTGTCTCTTTGCCAGATAACCAATTGGTAAAACGTGCACTAGAGATTTGTCCGTTTGTGATTGTTTCCGATATCACAGCGGATTCGGATGTAGCGCATTACGCGGACCTATTGCTACCCGCCGCTGGCTGGGGGGAGAAGCAAGGCATGGTGACCAATTCTGAGCGTCGACTTTCAAGGCAGCGCCAGTTTCAAACGCCTCCCGGTGAAGCAAAATCAGATTGGTGGGCGATAAGCCAAGTTGGGCAAGCTCTGTGTGCATTGGAAAAGACACAAAATGGCTTTGCGTTTACTTCTGAGCGGGCGGTATTCAGGGAATATGCCGCGATGACAGGCATGAATGCAGATTCGCCATTGAAGCTAGATCTTTCTCAATACGCCAACTTAACCGAGCAAGAATACGAAGAGTGGGTGCCGACACAATGGGGAGGAGAGCGCCCTTTTGCTGATGGCGTCTATTCACACCCAGATGGAAAAGCGCGTTTTGTCGTGACCAGTGAATCTCCAACGCGCTTAGAAAGAACAAAAGGCTGGTGGCTCAATACGGGCAGGCAACGTGACCAATGGCATACCATGACGCGCACAGGGCATATCGCCCACCTTGCCGCCTCAGAGTTAGAACCAACCGTGTACATGAACACGCTCTCTGCCACTCAAAATCGCTTAAAAGCAGGACAGCTCACCAAGCTGTTTCAGCCTGCTTCAAACACCGGTATTTATGCCAAAGTTGCCATTGATGAAGGTTTGGGTTTTCAGGAGCTGTTTATGTCAATGCACTGGGCGGGTCGATATGGCGGTGAAAGTAGTGTTAATGCGATAGTAAACAGCGCAAAAGACCCTATTTCAGGGCAGCCTGCATTTAAGTCGTCTTATGTTGAAGTGCAAGACGCCGCGGTCAAAACCTACGGTATGTTCATCGGTACACAGTTTGATTCCGGTAAATTTATCTACAGCGCATTTCAAGCAGAAAGCAATTTGGGCATTTGGCGCTTTGCACATGATAAGCGACCAAAGAAGCAGAGTTTTTGTCGAACGGAAAAGAGCCGCAGAATTACGATAGATATTGCCCAAGGTTGGCTAGCGGTGGACTATGACCTTGTTGGAGACGTGCGTATCATTCGCTCTGTTTTGGTGGTGTCTAGTGAACCGATTCAAACCGACTACACCAACTTTACCGGCTTGATTGGCAAGCCGATGGAGCTATCGCAACTGCTTACCATCACTCAATCGCAAAGCAGTGCCAAACTGGTTTGTAGTTGTTTCCGCGTTACCGATAAACAAATACATGACGCGATGGAGAAACAAGACTGCACGTCAGTGACCCAACTTCAAAACAAACTCAAATGCGGTACTAACTGTGGCTCGTGCGTCTCTCAAATCAAACAAATGGTCGACAGCCATCAGCATCAAAAGGGCAAACAGCAAGCGAACCAGCAAAGTTTGGCTATTCAAATAAAGTAAGTCATAAAGAGGATAAGCACATGGAAGCGCCTTATCAAAAGTCTTGGTTTAAGAAAGGACAAGCGAGTCAGAAACAAGAACGCTCGTCTCGCTTTTCTAAGCATGATCAAGCAAGCAAACTGAACCAACTTTTAGAAGACCATTCACTAGACCTGGACGCGAACCACAAAGGTTTTGTCTCGATTGTCGGAGCAGGGCCGCACGATCCTGACTTGTTAACGGTAAAGGCTGTGAAAGCGATTATGTCGGCAGAGGTACTGTTGTACGACCGTTTGGTTAACAAAGATATTTTGGAGTTGGCTTCGCCACAAGCCGATTGGATTTACGTGGGCAAAAGATGCGGACAACCTAGTATTGGTCAGGAAGAAATTTGTGACTTGATGGTATCGCTCGCTCAACAAGGAAAGCGAGTTGTGCGCTTAAAAGGGGGAGATCCTTTTGTATTTGGCCGTGGAGGTGAAGAGGCGTTAGCACTCGTCAAACACTCAATCGCGTACGAAGTCATTCCCGGCATTACCGCTGCGATTGGATGTTCAGCAAACAGCTTGATTCCGCTGACTCATCGTGGCGTTGCTCGTAGCGTTACCTTTGTGACGGGGCAAGTGGTAACAGGCGCATTTGAAGCGTGGAGCCAACTGATGCAAAGCGGACAAACGTTAGTCTTCTATATGGGGTTAGAAAAGTCATCGCAAATACAAACGAGTTTAATAGGCTCTGGTTTGAGAGAAGATTTTCCAGTCGCGATCATCACTCATGGTTGCAGCCCTCAACAACAAGTGCATGTTACCCAACTCAATCAGCTCAATGAGTTATCGATTACACTTAAAGGCATCAGCCCAGCATTGATTGTGATGGGAGAAGTTGTCAAACTGCGCGAACAACTAATAGAAACCGTACAGTCAGTGACGGAATACGAGGGAATATGAGCAGCATTTTGGAGTGTATCAGAACAGTCGGTCGTGGCGAACGTGGTAGAAAACCACTGAACTTTGACCAAGCGTTTCGAGTTATGGATGAATACCTAAACGGAGAGTGCGATGATGATCAAATGGCAATGCTGCTGATGCTGATCCGCGTACAAAACGAGACTCAACAAGAAATCGCTGGCTTTGTGAAAGCATTCCAATCCCGCATGCCTGCTATTGGTGCAGACATCGACTGGCCATGTTACGCAGGCAAACGTGAAGCGGCAGGTCAGCCTTGGCTCCTGTTAGCAGCGAAGATCCTTGCCGATAATGGTCATAAAGTGCTGATGCATGGCTATCACGACCGTCAATCTGGACGTTTACACGCAGAAGATTACCTCGACAAGTTTGCTATCGAGAAAGCGGAATCAGCAGAAGAAGCAAAGCGTGTCTTAGAAACACAAAACATCGTGTATCTACCGCTCAGCGCATTTGCTCCACAAGCAGAAACCATGATCGGTTGGAAGAATCGTTATGGGCTTAGAACGCCGATTAATACCGTGGTTCGAGCATTGAATCCGGGGCAAGCAACGGTTGGTATTCGTGGTAGCTTCCATCCTGGTTTCCAACAACTTCATGCAGAAGTCGAATATGAAATCGGTCAAACCGCTCACGCTGTTGTGTCATTCAAAGGGCAATCGGGCGAATCAGAATACAACCCGAAAGTAAGCCAAACGGTATGGTTAAGCCAAACAAGCGGCGTGACATTGCACTACTGGACGGAGCAAATGCTGTCTGAGGTGCCAATGCCTACGAACTGTCCGTTTGGGACGTCAGAAGATGACATGAACCAAATGGCGAATACGGTTTTGGCAACGATGACAGTTGTACTCTTTGCTCAAGTGCACGATAGGGAACACGCCTTTGAACATGCGTTTACTTATTGGGAAAACTATTGTTGTGGCAGTTAATCCTGTGACGAGCTAACCGCGAAACGTTGTTGGATCGGAATCCTTTATCTATTGTTTGTGTAAGCTTGTCAGTGATGTATTTATCACTTGAAGTGTCTCACAGCTGATTGGGGCAAACATCAGTGAGGCCTGATGAGTTTACTTTTCGATAAGAAATGAGGACAAGGATAATGGTTCTAAAGCACTCAAATTCTAACAACAAGGCGTCACATCCCATTCCACAAGAAGCTTTCGATTGGTATGACGAATACGCACATGGCAAAATCTCTCGTCGAGAGTTTCTCAACCGTCTTGGTGGCCTCGCTGTTTTAGGTTTTAGTATGACGGCCCTGGTTGATGCTCTGACTCCAAATTATGCACTCGCAGAGCAAGTTTCCTTTAATGATCCTGAGATCAAAGCAACCTATGAAACCTTTGCTTCGCCCAATGGACATGGAGAAGGTCGCGGCTATTTGGTTGTGCCACAAAAGAAGACCTTAAAATCGCCGACAGTGTTGGTGATTCATGAAAATCGAGGTCTAAACCCATACATCAAAGATGTCGCCAGACGACTCGCGAAAGACGGCTTTATTGCTTTCGCTCCTGACGCGCTTTATCCACTCGGTGGCTATCCGGGGAACGATGATGAAGGTCGCGCCATGCAGAAAGAGATGGACAGAGCCAAGATCGAACAAGATTTTATTGCTGCTGCTAATTTCATTAAACACTACGAGGGTGGGAACGGTAAATTAGGCGCGGTTGGGTTCTGTTTCGGTGGATACATCGTTAATATGCTTGCAGCGGTAATGCCAGAAGAGCTGGATGCAGGTGTGCCTTTCTACGGAACACCGGCGGCGCAAGAGATTCAAAAGCAGGTCAAAGGGCCGTTGATGATTCACTTCGCAGGGCTCGATAAGCGCGTCAACGACACATGGCCTGCCTATGAGCAGCAATTGATCGCGAACGATGCGCAATATCAGGCGTTAATGTATGAAAACGTCAACCATGGCTTCCATAACGACTCAACGGCTCGCTACGCTCCGGAAGAAGCGGCGCTCGCTTGGGAGCGTACACTCGGCTTCTTCAAAGAACATCTTGCCTCTAGTTAAAATGCTTCAGCTTTAGTTGGCACATTCCTTGTTATGTCTCTCTTAGTGAGTGAGATATAAACAAGGAATGTGCATGACTCAATCAACGTCAAAAACACCCATCATAGTATGCTGCGATAGCCTCCAAGAGCAGGCTCGATTGTCCGGCTTATTGAGCAAAGATTACGACAACATCATGGGTTGCCAATTGGCACAACTAGAAACGTTAATGCAACGAGAACCGTCAGCAAGCGTTGTGGTTGGATGGCAGCAACCAACCGCGGAACTACGTTTGATCGTCGATTTCTGCCGTAGAAAATCGGCACCACTTCTTATCGTCTTAAAGCAGTTATCATCTAATGATATCAATCGGTTATCAGAAAAAATGGACTATGTGCTCATGCCGCACGATAGTGAGTTTGCGCTTCAGCCTTGGATTGAACATGCGACACTAGTGAGAGCGAAATTCGAAAGTATGCAATCGGAAATTGAATCGCTAACCCATAAGATTGAAGAGCGCAAGCTGGTGGAAAAAGCCAAGGGTCTGCTGATGAAGATGCACAGCGTTGATGAAGATCAGGCTTATAAAGCGCTTAGAAATTCAGCCATGCAATCGAGCCAAACGCTCGCACAAGTTGCCAAGAATTTGATAACTACTTTGGAAGTATTGGATTAGTTGCTCTACCACTTTGGGGTTAGGGTGCATTTTCTAACGTGGTGCGTGTTGCACTATCAGCAAGCAATAACAGGGAATAAGAAACGGTAGAACAAGCTAATTCATTGTATTTAATGTGAAAAATAAGTTGGCACAGTAATTGGATTAGTAGAATTGGGTTTATTGTTGAATCGCTTATCTCAATTATCAACGGCGGTAATTGTAGACTTAGCAACGGCGCTACTGCTCTTCGGAGTAGTGGCGCTTTTTTTATGGGAGCAAACCAATGAAATGGAGTTCGATGCTGAAAGTGTCAGCAATTTCGTTATCGGTATTCACCACGGTCAGCGTAAAGGCAGAGTTAGGTGAGCCAGAAATTGAAGACCTGAAGTTTGGTTTTATTAAGTTAACCGATATGGCACCGCTGGCGGTTGCTTATGAGAAAGGCTTTTTTGAAGACGAAGGCTTGTACGTCACTTTAGAAGCACAAGCAAACTGGAAGGTGCTATTAGACCGAGTCATCGACGGTGAGCTTGCTGGCGCGCACATGCTCGCTGGTCAGCCATTGGGCGCAACGATTGGTGTTGGCACAAAAGCAGAAGTGATTACTGCGTTCAGTATGGATTTGAACGGCAACGCAATCACGGTTTCCAATGATACTTGGGAGAAGATGAAGCAATACATTCCAAAGCAACCAGATGGCAAGCCAGTTCACCCAATCAAAGCGGATGCACTGAAGCCTGTGGTCGACAGCTATCTGGATAAAGGCAAACCGTTCAACATGGGGATGGTGTTCCCTGTATCGACGCACAACTATGAGTTGCGATACTGGTTAGCGGCAGGTGGGATTCATCCAGGCTTTTACGCACCAGACTCAGGCGATAACAGTGGCCAGTTGGATGCTGACGTTCTTTTGAGTGTTACACCGCCACCACAAATGCCAGCCACAATGGAAGCGGGCACGATCAAAGGGTACTGCGTAGGCGAACCATGGAACCAGCAAGCCGTATTCAAAGGCATTGGTACGCCAGTCGTGACCGACTACGAAATCTGGAAGAACAACCCAGAGAAAGTGTTTGGTGTTTCCAAAGCTTGGGCTGAGAAGTATCCAAACACGCACATTCGCGTAGTGAAAGCCTTGATTCGAGCTGCACATTGGTTGGATGAAAACGACAATGCCAACCGCCAAGAAGCAGTGAAGATGCTATCAAAAAGCGAATACGTTGGAGCCGATGCCGAAGTTATCGCCAACTCGATGACCGGCACATTTGAATACGAGAAAGGCGACAAACGAGACGTGCCAGACTTCAACGTGTTCTTCCGTCACAACGCCACTTATCCGTATTACAGCGATGCGATTTGGTATCTGACTCAAATGCGTCGCTGGGGACAAATCTCAAGCGAGAAATCCGATGATTGGTACATGGATGTGGCGAAAGAGGTTTACCGTCCAGATATCTACCAACAAGCAGCTCAAGCACTGATTGAAGATGGTGTGTTGAGCAAAAAAGACTTCCCAGATTTTAGTGCTGAAGATGGTTTCCGTGCGCCACAAACACACTTTATCGACAACATCGTTTATGACGGTCGCGAGCCAAATAAATATCTAGAGAAGTTCTCTATCGGGCTTAAAGGAAAAGACAAGGTTTAACCATAACGATAAACGCCACAAGCGAGGGAATTCGCTTGTGGCAACAAGGATGTAAATTTCTTAGGAGTGAGTATGTCTAGTAATGTCATTTCCCTGTTTCCTGCTAAGCAGGTAGTGAACCGAAGTCGGCTGGTGCTTTTGCCCGTCATTGGCTTGCTGATCTTTTTGGCAATGTGGCACTTAGCAGCGAGAGAAGTGCAAACTTCATTAGGTACGCTACCGGGACCTGTGCAAACTTTTCAGCAGTTCAGCAACCTTGTCGATGACCATTGGCAAGAGCGAGAAAAGGAACAAGCGTTTATCGAACGTCAGGAAAAACGTAATGCTGCGAAGTTAGCCAAGAATCCGGACGCGGAAGTGAAGATTCGTCCCTACACAGGTAAACCGACGTTCTTCGACCAAATCATAACAAGCTTAGTGACCGTAACTGCGGGCTTTTTGCTGGCGACGGTTATCGCGATTCCGCTTGGCATCGTGCTTGGTCTTAATCAAGGGCTGTATCAAGCGTTCAACCCAATCATTCAACTGCTCAAGCCCGTATCACCTTTAGCTTGGCTGCCTATCGTCACTATGGTTGTAAGTGCCACTTATGTGAGTGATGACCCGATGTTTGCTAAGTCGTTCATTAACTCTCTGATCACTGTAGCGCTGTGTAGCTTATGGCCGACGCTGATTAATACCGCAGTGGGTGTAACGAGCGTTGATAAAGACTTAATCAACGTGAGTAAAGTGCTTCAACTTTCGTGGTGGCAGCACATTCGCACCATCGTTTTACCTTCTGCCATTCCAATGATCTTCACCGGTTTACGTCTCTCTTTAGGTATCGCTTGGATGGTATTGATTGCGGCAGAGATGCTTGCGCAGAACCCTGGGTTAGGCAAGTTCGTTTGGGATGAATTCCAAAACGGCAGCTCGGCATCATTGGGTCGTATTATGGTCGCCGTCATCACAATCGGCTTTATTGGATTGATGCTCGATAGAGGCATGTTGCAACTTCAAAAGTGGCTGTCTTGGAATAAACAACAAGCGTTGAGATAAGGGAAAAGATCATGGAAAAAGCATTATTAGATCTAACGCGTTTAGGGATGCGATTCCCAACGCCAGATGGCGAGTTCATCGCGCTTAAGAACGTCGATTTACAAATCAATAAAGGCGAGTTTGTGTCTCTAATTGGCCACTCTGGCTGTGGTAAGTCAACGGTATTGAACTTAGTCGCTGGGCTACACATGCCAACAGACGGCGGCGTGATCGTCGATGGACGAGAAGTAGCTGGACCGGGACCCGACCGCGCAGTGGTGTTCCAAAACCATTCATTATTGCCTTGGTTAACCGTGTATCAAAACGTTGAGCTCGCAGTAAAACAAATTGCCGGCAAAAAGGGCAAAGCGTGGATTCAGGAGCAAGTGAATCACTATTTGGAGTTGATTCAAATGCAGCATGCCGCGCACAAAAAGCCGGACGAAATCTCGGGTGGTATGAAGCAGCGAGTCGGCATTGCGAGAGCACTGGCACTTCAACCGAAGGTTTTGCTGATGGATGAACCATTTGGTGCGTTGGATGCGTTAACTCGTGCGCACTTACAGGATGCACTGATGAAGATCCAAGCCGAGCTAAACAACACCGTCATCATGATTACTCACGATGTGGATGAAGCGGTGCTGCTATCTGACAAAATCGTGATGATGACTAACGGACCGGCAGCAACCATTGGTGAAGTGTTAGAAGTGAATCTACCTCGCCCTCGTGAGCGTGTCGCACTGGCGGATGATGCGCAGTATCAGAAGTGTCGACAAGCGGTGCTGAAGTTCCTTTACGAGAAGCAATCCAAAGTCGAGATTCCTGCTTCGAAAGAAGACAAACCCAAAACTGCAGCGCAAACGGCATAAGGAGGCAGCGATGAACAGTCCTTTAACGATTCCAGTAAAGAACGCATTGAGCCACATCGTTGTGGTAGGCAACGGTATGGTCGGGCAACACCTCGTCGAGCAATTAGTGCAGAAAAACGCGCATTTGGAGCACCGAATTACCGTGATTGGTGCAGAGCGTTTTATCGCGTATGACCGTGTACAGTTGTCCTCTTTGTTTGCGGGTAAGTCTCATGATGATTTGATGCTGAGTAACCAAGAATGGTACGACATGCATGGCATCCAACTCGTACTTGGCAGCCAAGTAACAGGCATCGACAGAGAGCAAAAGCGCATTCTGCTTGATGGTGAAGATGTGCTGGGTTACGACGAACTTGTGCTCGCGACCGGTTCTTACCCATTTGTGCCGCCAATTGAAGGTAAAGACCGAGACAACGTGTTTGTCTATCGCACGCTTGATGATCTTTCACAAATCAAAAAGGCATGTGAAGGCGCAAGAACAGGCGCAGTGATTGGCGGCGGCTTGTTGGGTTTAGAAGCGGCAAACGCACTCAAATTATTGGGGTTAGAAACTCATGTTATTGAATTTGCGCCTCGCCTGATGCCCGTGCAGTTAGACGATGGTGCTGGCTTAGTGCTAAAAGAGAAGATTGAAGCGCTGGGGCTAACCGTTCACACCTCAACGGGTACGGAACGAATCTGCGATGGTGAAACGGCTAAGCATCGTATGGTGTTTAAAGACAAAGATCCTCTCGAAGTGGATGTGATTGTCTTCTCCGCAGGCATTCGTCCTCAAGATGAGTTGGCAAGAATAGCTGAACTAGAAGTAGGCGAGCGAGGCGGCATTGTGATCAACAACCAATGCCAAACCAGCGATGAGAACATATACGCGATTGGCGAATGTGCCCTTTGGGAGCAGAAGATCTTTGGTTTAGTCGCACCCGGTTACACCATGGCGAGAACCACTGCCGATGTCCTGACTGGTATGCCAAGCGAAGGTTTTAAAGGCGCAGACATGAGCACCAAACTCAAGCTGCTTGGGGTGGATGTGGCGTCTATCGGCGATGCACAAATGCAAACCGAAGGCGCACAAGAAATGGTATTGCAAGATGCGGTTGCAGGCATCTACAAAAAGCTGGTGGTTGATGCGAGTGGTACCCAATTGCTTGGTGCGATTCTCGTCGGTGACAACAGCGACTACGACGCGCTTTTGCAGTGTTATTTGAACAAAACAGTCCTGCCAGACCACGCAGCGAACCTGCTGTTTGATACCGGAATGCTGGACGGAGAGATGCCAGACAGCGCTATCATCTGCTCTTGTCACAACGTCACAAAAGGCGACTTAGTTGCCGAGATTCAAGCCGGCACTACCAACCTGACAGACCTTAAAACCAACACCAAAGCCGGTACTGGCTGTGGTGGCTGTAGCAATATGGTGAAGTCGGTATTGGATACTCAATTGGCAGCCATGGGGGTAGAGGTTAACAACCACCTTTGTGAGCACTTTGAGCTCAGTCGCCAAGAGATGTTCCATATTTGCCAAGTGGAACAAATCAAAGACTTCGACACCTTAATTGCACTGCATGGCAAAGGGCATGGGTGTGATATTTGTAAGCCTACAGCGGCATCTGTGTTTGCTTCTTTGTGGAATGAACACATCATGGAACCACAGCATCAATCTCTGCAAGATTCTAACGATGCTTTTATGGCAAACCTACAAAAAGATGGCTCTTACTCGATTGTGCCTCGTGTTCCGGGCGGCGAAATCACACCAGACAAACTTATCGTGTTAGGCGAAGTTGCTCAGCAATACGATTTGTACACCAAGATCACTGGCGGTCAGCGCGTGGATTTATTTGGTGCGCAGTTAGAACAGCTTCCTGAAATCTGGCAAACCTTAATTGATGCTGGTTTTGAAACAGGGCATGCCTACGGTAAATCGGTGCGCACCGTGAAATCTTGCGTCGGCTCTACTTGGTGTCGTTATGGTGTTGATGATTCGGTTGGTTTAGCCATTGAGTTAGAGAACCGTTACAAAGGATTGCGAGCGCCCCATAAGCTTAAGTTTGCCGTATCGGGCTGTACTCGCGAGTGTGCAGAAGCGCAAAGTAAAGACATTGGGGTGATCGCCACCGAAAACGGCTGGAATCTATACGTTTGTGGTAATGGCGGCATGAGACCACGACACGCTGATTTGTTTGCATCCGACTTATCTAAATCAGAGTTGATCACCATGATTGACCGAGTATTGATGTTCTACGTCAGCACCGCAGATCGCTTGCAACGTACGTCGGTGTGGATGGAGAACATGGAAGGAGGCTTAGATTACCTTAAACAAGTGATTTTGGATGACTCTCTGAATCTATGTGACTCGTTGGATGAACAAATGGCGCGCGTCGTAGATACCTATCAATGTGAGTGGAAGAGTACGTTGGATAATCCTCAAAAATTGCAACGGTTCCGTCCTTTTTTGAACAGCACGTCGGGCAGCAAAGTCTTGCCGTACCAACGTGTGCGCGGTCAGCGTATTCCAGTGAAACAGGAGGTGTAAATGGCAGCTTTAACCAAAGTGAAATTGTGCCAGCTTGATGACTTAATGCCGTTCATCGGTGCCACTGTATTGATTGAAGGCGAGCATGTTGCGTTATTCTACATTCCTGATAACGGTGTTTACGCTGTTCAGGATTGGGACCCAATTGGTAAGGCTTATGTGATGAGTCGAGGGATTGTCGGTGATATCGATGGTGAGATGTGTGTTGCATCACCGCTATACAAACAACACTTCAATTTAAAGAGTGGGCAGTGTTTGGAAGACGAAGCGCACTGTCTAAAAACGTGGCAAGTAACGGTCGACGATGATCAGGTTTGTTATTTAGTCGAAGAATGATCCTCGAAATTAGCTTGCTCGATATGAGTAAATTCTTAGCGTAAGAGACAAGCGAATAAAGCTCCAGAGACAGCACAGTATGGCTCTGGAGCTTTTAATTATTTGGAAGGGTTCACTTGTAGTTCGGTATAGCCAGTCGAGTCGTCCATCGCTCTAGTGAACTCAAGTTCTGAGTAAGAATGGATGATCAATTCTGCGGTGGTATCTATAACCGTGCCTTCCATTAAATGCCCACCCCAAACTCGTCCTTCACGATCAGACACCGAGATATGAACGTGCTGATGCTCAGGCGTTAGGGTTCCCATCACAGAGACGATTTCAAATGGTTCTTGTTTGGTTAACGTACTCTCTGCACCTGCCAAACGAAGGTTGAGGTGAGAGACACAGCCAACGCATGAGGCAATCGAGCCTGCTTTGATACCATGCTGCTCGACCAATTTCGCTAAGATCAGCTTTAAGTCCATGCCCTTGGTAAGACGTACTGCTATCACTTCAATCGACATGTTATTTCCTAATCAATACCAGCAAGCAGGAAAGCGCCGTATCCAAGTCGGCATAACGTTTGGCTTTGCCAAGTACGCGCATGCCTTGCATGTTGTTGAGAACAAAACGAGCAAGCTCTTCTGGTTTAAGCGTTTTCGGCACTAAGGTTTCTTTTTGCGCATTGGTCAGCGCATCTGCAATGATGTCGATAAGATGGTCAAATAAGAAATGCCCTTTACGCAGCACATCATCGTCTTCGCCAGCGTGCTCAATCAACGCATTTTGGATAAAACACCCACAGTTACGTTTGCGCTGCAGCTCAGCAAAGGATTTGAGGAACGATTCTAACTCAGGTAAAGACGCGTCGTCTTTTTCCAAATCATTCAGTGACGGTAGCGAGACCTTTTTCAAGTAGGTATCGAGCGCTTCGTAGTAGAGCTGTTGCTTGTCACCATAGGTGTTGTAAAGACTGAAGCGGTTGATGTTCAACTCGTCGGTGAGATCCGAGATAGACGTGTTCGCAAAGCCCTTGCGCCAAAACACATCCATAGCCACGAGAAGCTTTTCATCTCGGTCGAAGTTGGCTTTTCTTGCCATAAATTACCTGCCTGGGTCTGCTTATCGGGTAATTAAATTGCTTTGGAGGGATGGTACAGAGAACCTCTAGCGTTCGAACTGAACCAATATGATGAATACCCATCTATTCTTGGGTATCAGCCCCCAAATTCATGTGAACTCACAAACGGCATCAAAAATCTCGCTCAGCAAACAGACCCACAACTGTTTGAAAATTTTTGATAGTGAAGTTCTTGACTGATCGTTTATAAACTGGCTACAGTATATCCTAACCAATCGGTTAGAAAAAGATAAAAGGATGTGAAATGAAGCTCTATGAAACCGCAATGACTCCAAGTTGTAAGCGAGTTAGCATTTTTCTAAAGGAAATCGGTGGCGAGGTTGAGCGAATTGCGCTGAACGTTCGTGAGGGCGATAACCTATCTGAACCGTTTAAATCGAAAAGCGTGAACGGCAAAGTGCCTTTACTGGAACTGGATGATGGTACAGCGATCTGCGAAAGCGTGGCGATTTGTCGCTACCTAGATGAAGCGTTTGAAAATGATCTGGCGCTGTTTGGTGCTAACCAGCTTGAACGTGCTCAGGTGGAAATGTGGCATCGTGTGGTGGAGTTCCAAGGACTAAATGCGGCATTTCAGGCGTTTCGAAACATGACCGGAGTTTATGGAGACAGAGAACGTTGCGTTGAAGCATGGGGCGAAGAATCAAAACAACGCGTCTACGAATTTCTGCCTGTCTTAGACAAGCGCCTTGAACATAATGATTTTATCGCCGTAGACCATTTTACTATCGTCGATATAACAGGCTTTATTTTGATCAGTTTCGCAATTAAAGGCCTAGAAATTGATGTGCTATCGACGTCGCCAAACATTGCTCGATGGTATAACCAAATTTTAGCTAGACCTGCATTTCAGAGTTAATGTATTGCAGCGAGTGGATGATAGCTCGCTGCTACCACCTTACCGATTCTTAACTCAGCAGGATATTCAAATTTTTTCAGATTTTTCTTATTTTTTCTCCTATCGCCTATAATTGGAAAAACAACCTCAATTTGCTTCGTTGCGTTTTAGAGCCTTGAGCTCTTGGTCCGTAGACGCTCTCTTTCATCATGGAAAGTCTAATAATAGACAAGGAGAGGTCATGAGTATTCAAGTGAAAACTATCAATAATATTCTAATCGCCCTGTTAATGGTTTCGGTTTTTGGTCTATTCGCACTGTACCTCAATTACACACAGCAGAATGAACAGATTGAAAGGCTGCAAAGTCAGTTAATCGAAAAAGAGCATCAGATACTAATTTCTAATGAAGCGTTGTCTTACACTCGATATCAACACCAATTATTAGCCGAAGACTACAGCCGTTTTAGAAATGAGCAGTCAGTGACTAGTGTTTTGCGTTAGCCAGTAAAGCAACCGTATTAAGGCGGAAGATGAAACCCATTCTTTTGGTCGATGACAGTAAAACAGTACTGCTTTACATCAGCAGTGCATTGGAAAAGCAAGGCTATGAAGTGCTTGCTGTTGAAGACGGACGAGCGGCGCTCGAAGTGCTAACCCACCGCCCTGATATTCAGTTTGTGCTGAGTGATTTAATGATGCCTGGAATTAATGGTATTGAATTGTGTCGCCAATTAAAATCTAAAGTTAGCGAACGTTACATTTTCTTTGTTCTACTGTCTTCTAGAAATGACCAAAGTTCGATCGTGAAAGGCATTGATGCTGGCGCAGATGATTTCGTAGATAAGAAGACGTCTGTAGAGGAACTTCAGGCCAGAATCCGTGCGGGGTTTCGTACTTTAGAACTGCACAACAAACTCGTTGAGAGAAATAAAGAGCTAGATGCGGCCTATCAAACAATTCACCAAGACCTACAGTCTGCTAGTCATCTGATGGAGCAACTACTCCCTGCTGAATCAACTATTCAGAATGTAAATTTTAGCTATGTCTACAAACCATGCTCCCAGATTGGTGGTGATATGTTGGGGTATTTGGAGCTCGATGAACGACATGTTGCGTTTTATGTATTTGATGTTTCTGGTCATGGTATTTCTTCAGCTTTGATGGCTTTTTCTATTCAACAGACGCTATCTCAAAGTCAGGGGCCTGATTCGATCACGATGGAGTTGAGAGATGACGGCTATTGCGTAAGTGAGCCTGCATCTGTGATTGAACGGCTAAATCGGCGTTATCAGCAAACTAGAAACAGTCAACTTTACTTTACTATGGCTTACGCCATTCTTAACACAAAATCAGGGCAACTTAGCTATTGCACGGCTGGCCACCCCAGGATCTTAGTTTGGCGAACGAGTACGAAAACGATGGAACAGATAGGTGACGATAACTTTATCGTTGGTGCAATGCAGCCGATGGAATATATCGGTAACCAAATTAGTCTGGATGAGGGCGATGCATTGTGGCTTTATTCGGATGGTTTGATTGAAGCGAGGCAGGGTGAGGAGATGTTTTCACTACAACGATTGGCATCGAGTATAAAAGCTGTTTGCACGCTGACAGTTGAAGACCAAGTGGGAGACGTCTTTAAAAAAGTACAATCTTGGCATAACGAAGATGAGTTTGATGATGATGCCAGCCTTTTACAGGTAAAATGGCATGGTGAGAGGCTCGATTTTAAGGAAAAGAATGTCAAAGAGCGAATTTAAACGAACTTACGGGAGCTCCCTTACTCACTCACGAAGTGCGAGCAAAGACGTTGTTCGGTTTTTGATGGGTCATCAAATCCCCTTAAATGCAATTCAATCATTGGAGCTTTGTGTCGTTGAACTCATGAATAACGCTTATATTCATTCTTACAGTGAAATAGAAGGCCTACCAATTGAAGTGGAGTGTAGGGTTGGGGATGACCAAGTGTCCGGTTTCGTGGAACTGAGAGTCTCTGATTGCGGAGCGCCGATCAATGAAAAGACGTTCATCCAACATAAAAATAAACAGATTGAGGCACCTAACTTAATGGATGACGATAGTTGGTCCTCCTCAGGTCGCGGACTGATGTTAGTCGCTCAATTATCTGACCTGTTTACATTGGAAAAAGGTTTCGAAAACAATACGTTTGTTGTAGTGAAAAGGAATAGGGAGAGAAACTAACAACCAAGCAAAGTCGATTTGCTTCACTTGGTCCCTAGCGTTAATCTGACGGTTGCGTTGTATATCATTGTTATTTTGTATTCGTTGTTGGTGCCGGTGATAGTAACGCCTCCAACTCTTCTGGTGTTAGAATATCACTGATGTTTAACATATTACTTTCATCATCTAGCGCCATCTTTGTACGGCTAAGTAAGTACCTTTTTTGAGTTGGTGTTAAGTCTTTGAGAGACTCAATCAACTCCCTGAAATTGCTATTATTCATTGCCATATTTCCCCCAGTTAAGCCTTGAATTTCTTTATTGCATATTCTTCAAGTAAGTGAAGATTTGTTGATTAATTGCAGCTAGCTCTTTAGTAACTATAGCTATATCTGAGCTATCTGGCGCTGTATCGTTTCTGGTTTTTTCTTCTATTCTTTGAAACGCAATGACCGCGGTGTCTTCTCCGAAACTCTCTAGAATGCCCTTTAAACTATGCGCTAATAGATAGAGTTCTGACCAACATCTGCTTGTATATAGCTCATCTATACGCTCTATATCATTCGTGTGATCTTCAAGGTATGTAGAAAAAACAGTGACGATCAGATCTACGTCGTTATCCATGTATGTATTGAGAACATCAAAATTAATCATGTATACCCCTATTAAACGTTGAGGTAGAGGAATGTTTCGGATAATGAAGGCTTAGCCGAAGGTATGAATGGCATAACCAGTATTTGAGCAGAAATAGTTTGCTTGTCGCTTGAGATAAACTTACAAAAAGAAAGTCATTGTTAAAGATATTTTGACTTATATCCAAACGGCAATGGTCGAAATGTAGGGATGAAAAAACTTCAACTCGCGTGTTTTTAACACAAGTAGCAAAGGGGATGTTTCCAAGTAAAACGCCGAGTCGGTAAGTGTCTTGCAGTCCTAGTTTAAGGCTATCGTTACATACGGACGCCAGACGTTCGCCAACTTTGACTATTCCTTCAGTCAAGGCTAACTCTCCTCATTAAGTACAAGTATAAATTAGCAATCTAGTTGCATATTGGCAAGTAATCTACGGCAAAAAAGGGACTCGCGTCCCTTTTGTATTACTAGCTTTGCTTAGAGTCCTGTTCTATTTGCTTCATAAGCTCGTTGGCTTTCTTCATAGCGCGTCTTGCGCTTGAAGTCCTTCGCTTATTAAGCAATATATCGGAGAAGCGTAAGTATTTATCAGCAGTTTTGAATCTTAAATCGTTAACATCCTGAAAACCAATAGGAAAGTTTTTCGAGAACAGATCCACATCCTTCACCAAGTTATCTAGATGAGTTGTCGTCCTTGCCTTTTCTAGGCGAGAATAAAAGTTTTCAAACTCTTCTTGGAACAGGATTCTAGCGGCATCTTCTGGAAACGGTAGAGGGCTGTTGGAATCTAGCGCTGTCTCATATAATTTCATTTCCAGCACTGCATCTTTCATCGCATTACTTATCTGTAAGTTCTCTTGATGCTCTTCTACGTTTGAAAAGAAGGTGTTCCCAACCTTAATAAGAGCAACAAGTGCAGCTGCGTCTTTCTTTTTGAGTGCTTCAGTGAGGTGCTGACCGAAAACATCGCTAGATAACGAACTTGGCGTGAAAGGATAACCTTGATGAATCTGATTTAACTCATCCTTGAGCTCATAGATGGATTTACTGCCGTCTTCTTTACTGTACCGAGACTTTTCAAGTTGACTGTTGATTTGCCTTGCTATCGAAAGTAACGTGGAGTGCTTGCTTGACTGAATATCTAAGGCAAGAACTTCTATTTTATGTGAGTCAGGGTAGTAGGTTTTTGCTTTATCAAGTATGGACTCAATTTCATCATAATTCGGGTAGTTGTTGGCATCAGAATTCAAAACCTGATCAATTTCAGATTCAAACTCGCTGAGAATATAGGTCTTGTGTAAGCGTAATAAGCCAGCCTTAACGACTGGATGTAAGCTTTTTTCACTATCAATCAGTGCCAAACTTTTTTCTGCTGGCGTATCAAGCTGCCACTCTTGTCCGGCAATTTGATCATTTTGCTTGCTAATAACGGTTTCCAAAGTGGCGATGGTTTCTTGTTGCTGCTGATAACCAAATACAATGCCGCTAACTAATAATATACTCGCTGCCGCGCCGCTAGCGATAGGCCAATAGCGCATATTCAATTTGCGTTTCAACTGCTCAGGGGTCAGCTCGTTCGGAATGATGCCAGTTGAAAATACGCTTGAAAATATTGGCCACTTAGATGCGGGCATGTTAGTTGGTTTAGAGACCTTGATCTTCTGTTTGAGAGCTTCATTAACTGGAGTTCTTGCGTAAGGGTGTTTGCAACTCAATAACTCGTAAGCAATACAAAATAGAGCAAACATATCGTCGCTTAAGTTCGGTTCCTTACCGGATAACAGGTTGAGTGATGCATAGTTGGGAGTATAACCAAGCGTTTCAACATTTTCGGATTTACGTTTAGCCGCATATTGATCCTGCTTTAATTGATGAGTTTTAGATACACCAAAATCAAGCAGCTTAACGTTACCCTCAGACGTTAAAATCACATTAGCGGGCTTTAGGTCGGCGTGAACTACACCAAGAGAGTGAGCATATGAGAGTGCATCGAGTACCTGATTTAGGATTGATAAAGTTGCATTAAACTTCAGCCCATGGGGCCTAGAACGCTGTATTAAACTCTCTAATGTTTCTCCGTTAATATACTCCATAACTAAAAAGTATATTTCGCCATCAACACCAAAATCAAAAACCCTAATGATATTAGGGTGGCTTAACCTTTGAGTTTGTTGAGCTTCACGTATTAAC
Source organism: Vibrio sp. Vb1729 (assembly GCF_033338655.1). Classification (NCBI taxonomy): domain Bacteria; kingdom Pseudomonadati; phylum Pseudomonadota; class Gammaproteobacteria; order Vibrionales; family Vibrionaceae; genus Vibrio; species Vibrio sp. Vb1729. The sequence goes on from NZ_JAWOTB010000050.1 coordinate 170,708, forward strand.
ATGCGTGCAGTCTCTGGTTGAGAAGCAAACTCTTTCTGTAATATTTTTAACGCAACGTAGGGTGTTTCTGAACCTGAAGATTCAAGAATCTTATCTTTAGCTAAGTAAACATCGCAAAGCCCACCATGCCCAATAACCGACTCAATTTCATACCGATTTTTAACGGTCGTTCCTATTAAGCTTTCGTTAATAACATCTTTGTTATTATTTAATGGGTCATCTTTATTGTTTTTTTTCTTATTAACTAACGGAGTGTTTTCTTTTTGAGACAGTTTTGTATTTGTTTCATTTTTATTTTTAACGGAGGTTTCATTATTAGTGATTTTGGTTGATTTAATTGCATTGTCTCGTTTTTGAGTCTTTACAATTTTAGTTTTATCTCCGCTTTCTTCGTTATTTATAGAATTGTTTTTATTACTGTCTTCCATCACAAGAACTCCGTATAAATGATGGGGGAATATATACCTTTCTGCTCAATGAAAAGTCATTATGTTAGAATTTCTCGGCCAAACTAACATTCGTTTTTTTATTGATGAAAGTCTAAGTGTCAAAAATTTGAACTTGGTTGGATAATTAAAATTGTTGAACAATACGTGATTGCTTTGATAAAAAAATGATTCATTATTCCGTGCATGATTTTCAATGGCAGTATTAAGATTTTTATTAATCTTACTGTTAATAAGAAAGCAGTTAATAATAAAATTAAAAATAATATCTAGCAGGTCTTTGGCGAGGTTTACATGAAGTTGGTTTTAACCATAACAAGTTTTCACAAATTTACTCCAGAGATTGAGAGTGAGTTCGTGTTTGAGTCAAGTGATGAACATGCCAAGGTTACATTTGGTAGGTCTGAACAATGTGATTGGACACTACCAGATCCTGAAAGAGTGGTATCCGGAACCCACGGAGAACTGATTAAGTTTGGTGACAAATACTTGATAAAAGACCTCTCAACTAATGGTACTTTTGTAAATAATGCTGTAACTCCTGTGGGTCAAGGAAATGAAATAGCACTAAGCGATGACGATATGGTTAGCTTAGGGGATTATCAAATTTCAGTTTCTATTCAAACAGATACAGATGTATTCAGTCTTGAGACAAGTAAAAGTCTTTCTAGCGCACCCCCTGAAGTAGTCTCAAGTCCATCGGAAGCAGAATTTGTTGACCTAGGCCTTAGTGCTAGTGAACTCTTAAACGAAAGTGTTCCTTCTGACTTTCAGCTAGATATTGGTTTAGTCGATGATTTTATTGATATCCCAAAGCCCGAAAAACAGAGCACCGTATCTGAAACTTTACCGAAAGTTAACCGACAATCAGAACACCTATCGACTCCCAACTTTGATACCAATGGGGGTGAACTTGCGGCTTTTGTTAGAGGGGTGGGTATAGATCCAATGATGATTCCCAGCGATAACCGAGAGGAATGGTTCGAACAACTGGGGGAGTCATTTTCTTTGATGCTAGTTGGTTTAATGGAAACACTGCATAACAGAGCAGTGTTTAAACAAACAAATCGACTTAGTCATACCGCATTTCGTAAGTCAGAAAATAACCCTTTAAAGTTTTCTGCAAACTTAGAAGATGCGATTCATAACTTATATAACCGTCAAACCGCTAGCTTCTTAAAGCCAAATGCAGCCATTAAAGAAGCATTTAATGACATCGAAAGTCATGAGCAAGCCTTAATGAAAGGTGTTGAAGGTACGGTTTCGAGTGTTATGTCACTTGTTGAACCTACTTCTATATACTCAGATGCTTTAGCGAAAGACACGGTTATTAATATGGTTATTCCAGCTAGAAAATATGCTCAAAGTTGGAAGAGGTTTGAGGATATTCATGAAAAGTTATCCGATGATATTATCAATAAAGAGTCTCCGTTCTATTTAGAAGACTTCGCTAAGCACTATGAATTAGCATTAAAAAACAAAGGCTAGGAATTAGGGTGATGAAAAAGTTTTACCAATATATTTTGTTATTAATTTCAATAGATTTATTTGGGTGCTCAGCAGCGAACCTAGTTGTTGATCCATACTCAGATTTAGAAATAGCAGCAAGTCATAACATTAATCCTGATTCAAACGGCAGGCCTTCTCCTGTAGTGGTGTATGTATTTGAATTAACGTCAAATACCATTTTCGAAAGCCAGGACTTTTTTTCTATTTATGAAGAAAGTGAAAAAGTCTTAGGACCTGATTTAGTGAATAAATATGAAGTTTCATTAACTCCAGGTCAGAAAGAAACATATCAAGCAAGTATGTCTCCAAAGACAGAATATTTAGGCATTGTCGTAGCGTTTCGAGATATTGAAAACTCAAATTGGCGACAAGTCATTAAAGTGGATAAGACCGGTTACAACACATATCAAGTATTGTTAGAAGATCTGTCTTTGGTCGTTAAATAACGTTTAGTTGGCTAATTATAAATGACGCAATACTCCAAGACGGCTTGGTGCGAAGGAATGTTTTTACGTCCCCAGCACTTCCAACAACAAGAACGCGCAACCTCTCAAGAATTCAAGGGCTTACATCAGTTAGGTGGGGCTTACAATTGGGGAGTTTGGAAATGTCGAGTAAAAAAACACGCGCTAAAAGGTGGTCTTATTGAACTTGAGCATCTTGAAGCTGTTTTGCCAGATATGACGTTGGTTAATACGTTAATATCCAACGATTCAGTTTCGCCTCTACTTATTGATAAAAACACTGAAAATACGTTAGTAAAAATAACTCTCCCTCTTTCAAGTGTTACAGGTAAAAACGTTTCGGATGTAAGCGAATCGATCGTCTCTCGTTATGTACTTCAAGATATCGACGTGATAGATAACCTTACAGGACAAGATGAAGAAACCATCCAAGTTGCAGCCCTTAACCTAGAGTTGAAAGCGAGTAATGACAAATTAGCGGGTTATGTGGAGTTACCTATCTTAAGGATCAAAGAGGTAACTCCTGAAGGGGAAGTTATACTAGACGATGAGTACGTTCCTCCGCTTATCAACCTCCTTAGCGACAAAGTTATGTCAGCTTATCTACGTAACGTTATCGCGATGACAAAGATGCGTGCTGACGTTATTGCGCAGCGCTTGATTAAGGGTAAATCTGCATCGGCATCTGCTGTTGATTTCATCATGCTCCAAATGCTGAACCGATATGAGGCTAAGTTAAAGCATTTCAGTGAGTTAGATAGGTTACATCCACTGGAATTAGCGACGACACTTAAAGGTTACATTGGTGAGTTAGCCACTTTTTCTAATAAAACTAAAAGAGTCCCAAGTTTGCTTGCGTATGATCACTTAGATGTATCAAGTGTCTATAGCGAGTTGAATCAGATACTCAGTCAGTACCTCAGTGTTGTTCTTGACCAAACTGCGACCAAACTTCCGTTGGAGCCTCGCCAGTACGGTATTCAAGTGACGCCACTTCCAGATAAACGCTTGCTTGAGTCATGCCAATTTGTGCTAGCAATTAAAGCAGATACCACAACAGATGAAATAAGACGCCTGGTCCCAGCGCAACTCAAGTTTGGCCCCGCAGAACAGATTCGCGATCTAATTAATAATCAGATCAACGGTATAAACGTAGTGCCGTTGAGTGTCGTCCCGAGACAGATTCCTTACCAAACGGGTTATGTCTATTTCGAAGTTGTCAAGAAAGGGCCATTTTGGATGAGGCTAAAAGATAGTGGCGGTATTGCGCTTCACCTATCAGGGCATTTTCCGAATGCTGAACTTGAGCTTTGGAGTATTAATAAATAGGCGCGCTCTGTATGGAACAAACGATAGTAAAACCAACACCGGGTGGAAGAGCTCCCGCATCGAAACCACAATCAGAAAAGTCTGTGGATAATACCGTAGTTATCTCAAAAAGCCCTGAATTGGTGAACAATGATTCAGTGGTCGCTTATGGGAATAACTCTCTACTAGCAGAGGCGAATGGCCTGTTATCTATTATCGGTCAAATTCGGTCGACAGCGACTCATTCCGATCCGTTGTTTCTAAAAGAGACATTGGCACAAAAGCTTAGAGATTATGAGAACCGATTACGTCAGCATGACGTTGATTTGGATACCATTGATACAGCTCGTTATTGTTTATGCTGTTCACTAGATGAAGTTGTCCTTAACACCAATTGGGGTGGGCATTCATTCTGGAGTCACGATTCATTACTTAGCTCCTTCTATGCTAGCAGTCAAGGTGGGGAAGCGTTTTTTAAGCATCTTGATAAGTGCATGGCGAAACCAGATGCGAACTTAGATTTGCTTGAACTAATGTATGTGTGCTTATCTCTCGGGTTTCTGGGTCAATACCGTTTAGAAAAAAATGGACTGGAATCGCACCGGAAATTGAGAAGACAGGTTATTGCTACTCTTAAGTCTTATGGGAGAGGAGTCCCTCAGGAGCTAAGTAATAGTATCGACCAACACATTTTGAATGGCTCAAAGGCTTCTGATAGAGCCCCTCTTTGGGTTGTATGTTCTGTAACGGCGGCATTATTGGTCTGCATATATATGTATTTTAGCTATGAGCTAAATAAGGCATCCAATCGCACCTTTTCTCAATTAGTCAATTTGATTCAACCGCAACAACTTAACCAAGATGCAACGTCAGAATCAAAATCAGCGCCAATTGCAGAAAAGATTTCAATGTATCTAGCAACTGAGATCGGTAAGGGGCTAATCAATGTTGAGCCGCTGCAAGACAGGGTAAGAATTTCGTTAAAGTCTCAAGATCTATTTGAATCAGGTAGTGCTGATGTTGTCGCTTACATCCAACCCGTTATTTCTAAGCTTGCGAGAACATTGGAGTCGACCCAAGGCAAGATCATTGTTACTGGTCACACCGACGATAGGCCTATTTTCACGAGTAAATATCCCTCGAACTGGCACCTATCATTAGCTCGAGCCACTGCTATGTCTGAACAACTGATCTCGAATAGTGCATTAGAAGGGCGAGTGATACCCGAGGGATTGGGGGATGCAAGACCATTAGTTGAAAACAGTAGTGATGAAAACCGAGCTATTAACCGCCGGATTGAAATCGACCTTCTTGTCGCGAATTAATAATAGGTAGATAGAGATGCGTATTAAAGAAATTGGCAGAATATTTACTCAAAGATGGTTTCTCGGTCTTATCGGTGTCGCTGCTTGTTCTATTTTCATTTGGGTTGTTGGTCCACTTATTGCGATAGCGGGATATGAGCCCCTAAAGAGTGACTTTCAACGGCTAGTCACTATTCTAGTGTTGGTGTTGCTTTGGGCGATATTTAACGTTACCAAGCAGCATAAGCAAAAGGTGAAAGAAGACGAAAGTATTCAAACGTTGCTTGAGGTTGATAGCCAATCAGATAAAGAAGCAGCAAGTGAAATTGACTTAATGCGCGAGCGTATTGAGCAAGCTGTCAAAGTAGTGACGAAAACACACAAAGGCAAGAGAAGCTTGTATGACTTACCGTGGTATGTGTTGATTGGCCCTCCTGGAACGGGGAAAACAACCGTATTAAAGCAGTCGGGGTTAGAGTTTCCATTAGGAGACAGCCTTGGCTCTGACTCTATTGCCGGTGTAGGTGGCACTCGCCACTGTGATTGGTGGTTTGCAAATAAAGCAGTTCTTATAGATACGGCTGGCCGGTATACGACACAAGACAGTCAAGAAAAGGTCGACTCTAAAGCGTGGCATGGTTTCTTAGGATTGTTGAAAAAGTATAGAACGCAAAGACCAATTAATGGTGCGATTGTTACGATAAGTTTAGCCAGCGTGATGTCTCAGACTCGAACCGAGCGAAGTCTTCATGCTCGAGCAATTAAGTCGAGACTTCAAGAACTGAAAAACCAGTTAGGCATGCAGTTTCCGATTTACGTATTGCTCACCAAAATGGATTTAGTTGCCGGTTTCAATGAATTCTTTGCCGATTTAAGTAAGGAAGAACGAGATGATTTATTTGGTTTCATGTTCCCTCGTGAAGTGGATGATGAAAGAGGCGTTATTTCTCTATTCAACAAAGAATTTCATGGCATGTTGGAGCGCCTTGATGCCCGTATGCTTAGAATACTTGAAACTGAGGACGATTTAGATAAACGCGCGCTTATCTTTGAATTTCCAAAGCAATTAAGAGTGCTACAAGCTAATCTTGACGAGTTTTTAGCTGAAATTTTTGCACAAAACAGTTTTGAAGAGCCTGCCTTGATTCGTGGTGTGTTTATGTTGAGTTCGGTTCAAGAAGGCTTACCAGTCGATAAGCTGATGAATGAATCAACCAATGGACTTGGGTTAAATCGTTTAGCTCTAGCAAAGAGTCAGACTGGTTCTCATAGTTATTTCGTAAAGAATCTTTTTGACAAGGTTATTTTCAAAGAGCAACTGTTAGGAACAGTTAATCGTCACTATCAAAAGCAGTCAGGTTGGATGCGTCGAGGTGTTTACATTGGATGTACAATGCTACTGCTAGGAGCTTCTGCGCTTTGGTTGATGAGTTATAAGTGGAACTCACAGTTAATTGTCGATACCAATGAACAAGCGAGCCATATTGATGCAATGATTGGCGCTCAAAGTTTAGATTTTGAAGCGGATATTGTTTCAGCTGTAGAAACATTAGATAAGTTGATGACGCTTCCTCTCGGAAAGCAAAGCGACTACGGTGATGCCGACTCTGTAAAGAGGTTTGGTCTCTATCAGGGAGACAAAGTGTCTCAGGCGGCAAACAATGCATATTCTGATGCTTTGACCCAATATTACGCCCCTCTGCTTCTTGATAGCTTGGTGTCAGAAATGGAGAGCAATCAACAGCATCGTGAGTATTTGTACGAAACGTTAAAAACGTATTTGATGTTATTCAATCCAGACAAATATCAACAAGATGAAGTGTTGGCTTGGTTTAACTTTTATTTCGAACGTCAATATCCGGGTGAGCTAAACGCAGACTTAAGAAGACGTTTGCTACAGCACACTCAATATTTATTAGGCAACGATGGACAAGGCTTTACTTACAACACTGCTGCCGTGACGAGTGCTCGAGAAGTGTTGACTCAAATGTCTCTACCTGAACGTGCTTATCAGCGAATGAAAATACAATTTTCTAAGAGTCATGTACCTTCATTTCGCTTGACTGATGTATTGGGACCTAAAGGGCTTGAGCAGTTCGAGCGAGCTAGTGGAAAACCGCTATCACAAGGCATTTCGGGTTTCTACACGTACAATGGTTTTCATAGCATTTTTCAGATTCAGATCAACCGTACAGTAAAAAGCCTAATGGAAGAGAACTGGGTTTATGGTGACGATCTTAAGGCTCATGAAATTGATCAAGATAGTGCCATCCAAGGCGTTCAGTCTCGATACTATCAAGATTATGTTAATGAATGGAAAACGTTGATCGAAGATATTCAATTGAAGCAGGCTCCGAGCCTAGAACTTGCGACAGAGCAAGCGAGGGTTTTATCTGGAGTTGAAAGACCAATCGAATCTTTGTTGAGAGCAATCCAAAAAGAGGTTGCTCTATCAAAAGTATCATTGTCAGAAAATCAAAAAGCCGCTTCTGAAGTTGCTGGTAAAGTTGCCAAAGTTAAGTTTTCAAATACGGCAGATAGACTAGACATGTATTTACCTGAAGAAAACGGTTTCAATGTTGCTCTGCCAGGTAAAGAAGTCGAATCACATTTCTCAGAGATTTTACGCCTTGGTGAGCAAGACTTTGATGATATTCAACAAGCAATGATTAACTTGCGTTCGTATTTAAGTGACTTATCAAGCTCTGGTAACAATCAGAAAATTGCCTACAAAAGTATTTTAGATGGAACCGTTACACAAGATGTCGCAGCTTCCTTTGCTCGTGCTAAAGAACTTTTGCCGAGACCATTTAATCAATGGCTAGGTGAGCTTTCTCAAGAGTCGGTCAAGTTTGCGGAGAGCGGTTCGAAGGATCATCTAAATCAACTTTGGGTAACACAAGTGGTGCGTCCTTATCAGCGGACTATTGCTGGCAGATATCCATTCGAGCCCAATGCGAGCAGAGAAGTCAGATTGAAAGACTTTAAGCGATTCTTTGGTTATGGGGGCACGCTTGACGCATTCTTCCAAGAATACCTCGAACCGTTTGTGGATACTTCGAAAAGTCGTTGGCGATTAGAAAAGGAAATTGGAGTTCGTCCAGAAACACTAATGGTCTTTCAAAGAGCGCAACGTATCAGGCAGTCTTTCTTTGAATCTGATAATTCATTACGCGTAGAGTTTGGTATGAAGCCTGTTTATCTAGACCAGCACATTACTCGATTTGTCTTAGAGTTGGGTGGACAAGATTTGGTTTATAAGCATGGACCAGCAAGAGCTAAATCGTTGAGTTGGCCTGCCGGTCAAGATCAGACTCGAATTGTGTTCACACCACCTGAATCTAAACGCGAAATTGCGCATACCTATGAAGGTGAGTGGGGCATATTCAAGCTTTTGGATCAATCACTTAAAGCAAGGCCAGAATCGCGTAAAGACAATATAGTTATGATTGATTTAAAGGGAAACAAGGTGCAACTAGAGCTTATTCCTTCTAGTGCCATTAATCCGTTTTGGTCAAATGAAATGGAGAGGTTCAGATGTCCACGAACCTTATAACATCAGGCTGGGGATATATCGGTAAAATGCCTGCAAAAGGGGACTTTGTGAAAGATGGTTTATCACAAGATTTCTCGGAGCGTTGGCATGATTGGCAACAGGCGGTTATTGCAGTCAGCAGGGAACAACTGGGCGAAAGCTGGAATGAGCACTTTTTAACGGCTCCTGTGTGGCACTTTGCTTTGGATATTAGCTATTTAGAAGACTCAACCTACATTGGTAGCATGATTCCTAGTGTTGATGCATGCGGTAGATACTTTTTCTTTACTATAGCTCGTGCCGTAAAAGGTGAAGCTGCGCAATATTGGGGTGACAGAGCTTGGACCGAGGACAGTGCCGCTCTTGCTCTTTCAGTACTTGAGGACGACTTTGTCTTTGATGTTTGGCATAAGAGTACTCAAGAAAAAAATGACCTCGTTGCGAATGTGACAAGTGAAGTGAGGTCTCTGGAGTTTCTTTATCAAAGCCAAATATCTACAGTTTTTCATGATCACGGCAATACTGATCAAAACACGCTTTTGAATTTCCTCATTAAAGAGAAATTGAGTAAACCATGTTTTTGGTGGACTGAAGGTTCAACGAAGGTTGAACCATGCATGTTCATTACTAGTGGATTCCCTTCAATTGGTCAGTTTTCAGCCATGCTTGATGGCGGCTGGAAAAAGTGGAATTGGTAGGATAGAAGAATGAATTGGAACTATTTTACCTTTGCTAAATCGCACGCAGGAAAAGTACGCCCTTATAACGAGGATGCTCTGTTGGATATGACAGAACAGCATATTTGGGTGGTTGCCGATGGAATGGGTGGACACAGTGCTGGCGATATAGCAAGCCAGATGCTAGTGGATAGAGTCGCGCGCCACATGCAGGATGTCTCCAGTACTAATATCGATGATATCCGAAGAGTGGTTCAAGAAGCGAACTTAGAAATTTACCAATACGCACAAAATCACTTAGACGGTAAAACGATGGGAACAACACTTGTTTTGTTGTTTATTCAGGATGGGTATTACCACTGTCTTTGGGTGGGTGATAGCCGAATTTACCAGCTTAGAAGTGGTAATTTTGTCCAAAAAACACGTGATCATAGTCAAGTCATGGACTTAGTGGATCAGGGCTTATTGGCATTTGAAGATGCCGAATCTCACCCTCTTGCAAATGTTATTACCAGAGCTGTTGGGGTCGACGAAAGTGTCACTATTGATCAAGTTTCAGGGCAATTGGCTGACGGCGATCAGTTTTTACTCTGTAGCGATGGGCTCTCTAAGGAACTTACGAGTGATGAAATTCATCGGACATTGTATGCAGACTCAGTCAACCAAGCTGGATTAGCGCTCATGCATTCGGCTTTGGTTCGGGGCGCAAGTGATAACGTAACTTGTGCTTTGATCAAAGTTCGCCAAGCGCAAACGGAGTGCGAAACAGTAACTAGAGAAGACGCAACAATACCTGTCTTTCTAAGAGGGAGAGCTTATGAGTAATGAAATGTTTGATTGGTATGAACAAGCGTTGGCTCCTATATCTCAAGAAAATCCTACAGGTGTTGATCCTAGAGAGGATGTATCACCACAGTCTGCTTACTATCGGTTGAAAGATCAGCGTATGGCCGCCCGCAACGCTGAACGTAATGCTCTTATAGAAGAAGAAAGTATCTATACCCACAGTAATTTATGGCGAGTATTTATTGAAGATGTCCCAGAAATACTCACGAATCAGTCTAAAGATTTGGAATTTGTTGCCTGGCTTATAGAAGCCCTAACTCGATTGTATGGTTTTCGTGGTATGGGCGTTGGCTACAAACTCGCAACCAGTTTAATTGAGAACTTTTGGGATGATCTGTACCCAATGCCTGATGAAGATGGTATTGAGACAAGAATATCGGCGATTATTGGCCTCAATGGTATCGATAGTGAAGGAACACTTATTTTTCCAATTGCTTGTATACCATTGACTGACTTAGGCGTGGAGCAAGCTTATGCCTATTGGGAATATCAGCAAGCTATAGAGCTTGAGCGCTTAGACGAAGATAAGCGCCGAAATCGAGTCGAGCTTGGGGCTGTGGAGCTATCTGAAATTACAACTACGGTTAAGTCGACTTCTGATACGTTTTATCGAGAATTAATCACGGATTTGGAGTTCGCTACGGAATCATTTAATGAATTCAGTCAGCGATTAGATGAAGCGGTCGGTGATGTGACTCCTAGCTCTTATATATCAAAAAGACTTGAATCAATACACTCGGCATTAAAGCACCTTCTTGGAGATCGTTTTAATCAACCACAAGCAGTGATTGAAGAGCTAGAGGATCTTGATGAATCTTCTTCTGAACAACCGTTAAGTGCACAAAGTTGTGATGCATTATTAGCGACAAACATGAAATCACGAGAGCAGGCAATTAGACAATTGCAGCAAGTAGCTGATTTCTTCCGAGAGAGTGAACCTCACTCACCAGTTTCTTACTCCATCGAACAGATTATTCGTTGGTGTGGGATGCCTCTGCCGGAGTTACTGGCGGAACTTATCTCCGACGGGGATGCAAAGAAAAGCTACTTCCGTTTGGTTGGCATAGCAGAACAAAATGAAAATTAATAAAGGGAGAATGGTATGACGAGTATCCACTCGAAACTATCACGAGTACGGAAGCCTCGTGTCCACATTACCTATGATGTTGAAACTGAAGGTACAACTCTTAAGAAAGAACTGCCTTTTGTTGTAGGTGTAATGGGTGATTTCGCTGGTCAAAACACAGAAGCGTTGAAGCCATTAAAAGACCGCCGTTTTATTCAGATCGATCGAGATAACTTTGACGATGTACTCAAAAAAATGAATCCATCGGTGAAGTTTAAAGTTGCGAATAAGCTTGCGAATGACGATTCACAGTTTGAGGTCGATTTAAACTTTAAATCAATGCAAGACTTTGAGCCTGCTGCGATCGTAAATCAAGTTGATCCACTACGCCAATTGATGGAAACGCGTAATAAACTGCGTGATTTGATGACAAAAGTTGACCGCTCAGAAGAGCTTGAAAATATCCTAGAGGATGTTTTGAACAATACAGACAATCTGGCAAGACTTGCAGGCGAGTTAGATCTTGACAAGAAAGCGAAGTCAGATAGTACTGAAGGAGCGGAATAATGACGACTGAAGCTGAAAAACAGTTAGATCCAACAGTTAATGAACAGACAACTTCATTCTTAGATCAAGCTATTGGTGCGACTAAGCAGACCGAAGCTTCTCGTGCTGAGGAGCTGATTAAAACGCTCGCTGAAGAAGCAATGAAAGGGACAGTTACTTGGAACAAAAACCTAACAGTAACTTTTCGTGAAGCGATTAATTTGCTCGATAGGCAGATTTCTGATCAGTTGTCTGAAGTAATGCATCACCCAGAATTACAGAAACTCGAAGGTTCTTGGCGCGGCTTAAATTATCTAGTGATGAATTCAGAGACTAGCTCTACTCTGAAAGTTCGCATGATGAGCATGACCAAGAAAGAGCTACATAAAGACTTGAGCAAAGCTGTTGAGTTTGATCAAAGCCAGATCTTTAAAAAGGTTTACGAGTCTGAGTTTGGTAGTGCTGGTGGTGAACCGTATGGTGCATTGATTGGAGACTATGAGTTTACCAACCACCCAGAAGATATTGAGTCGTTACGCCTAATGTCAAATGTAGCGGCTTCTGGCTTCTCTCCATTCTTGTCCGCGGCTTCACCAGCACTATTCGGCTTTGATGAGTGGACTGAGCTGTCAAAACCACGCGACCTAGATAAGGTATTTGAATCACTAGAATACGCCCAATGGCGTTCGTTCCGCGAGAGTGCCGATTCGCGCTTCGTTAGTCTGACGATGCCAAAAGTCCTTGCTCGTTTGCCATACGGACAAGCTACCGCTCCAGTCGAAGAGTTTGGGTTTGAAGAGTTCGAAGTAGATCCTGTTTCAGGTATTGCTGTTAACGCTGAACATAACGACTACTGTTGGATGAACTCTTCGTATGTTCTTGGTGTTAAGTTAACCGACGCATTTTCAAAATATGGATTTTGTACTGCCATCCGTGGTGCAGAAGGCGGCGGTCGAGTGGATAACTTGCCAACGCATTTCTTCATGAGTGATGATGGCGACCCTGATATGAAGTGCCCAACAGAGATTGGTATTACCGACAGACGTGAGGCGGAGCTTGGTAAGCTTGGTTTCTTACCGCTTTGTCACTACAAAAACACCAACTATGCAGTGTTCTTTGGTGCGCAAACCTGTCAAAAACCAGCGAACCATGAATCCCCTGAAGCAACGGCCAATGCGGCCATTTCTGCCCGCCTACCTTATATGATGGCAACATCTCGTTTTGCGCATTATTTGAAAGTAATGGCTCGAGATAAAATTGGTAGCTTTATGGAAGCAGAAGACGTTGAGTCTTGGCTGAACCGCTGGATCCTAGGTTACGTCAATGCTTCTGAAGGCGGTGGTCAAGAGATCAGAGCGAAATACCCTCTAGCAGACGCTCGTGTTCAGGTTAAGGAAATTCCTGGCGCACCTGGTTCTTACAATGCCGTAGCATGGCTGAAACCTTGGTTGCAAATGGAAGAACTGACTACATCTTTGCGACTTGTGGCCAAGATCCCTCAGTCAGGTGGATAAGAAACGAATTGGCTGGTCGAAAGGCCAGCCATGACCAATCTTTATGTTCTAGATGGAATTAGCAGTGTCACTTAACTTTCGCGACCCTAGCAAGCTAAAACATGAGTTCAGTACCGGAGGCTACGCTGAACTTGATAGCCCGTGGTTGACTCGATTCAATGAATCTTCTGATCTTGTATCGTCAGCTCGAATTTGGCTAGAAGGTACACGTTCAAGAGATTTGGACAGCTTTCGTCATAGTGTGATGAACACAATTAACCGCATTGATGAGCTATTAGAATCTCAACTAAATGAAATATTACATCATCCTGAGTTTCAACAGCTCGAAAGGGGGTGGGTTGGAGTTAGGTATTTATGTGAACAGCTTGATTCTCGTTCATCGGATTCTGTAAAAGTTAAGGTTTTAACGGCGACATGGAATGAAATCAGTAAAGATGCTTTAAAAGCCATCGAGTTTGACCAATCAGCACTATTTAAGTTGCTCTATCAAAATGAATATGGGATGGCAGGGGGAGAACCCTTTGGTGTGGTGGTTGGAGATTATCAGCTTCGCTGTGATCCTAGTAAAAATTATTTTGATAGAGATCTGTCTGTGTTGAGTAAGATCTCTCAGTCTGCAGCTGCAGCATTCAGCCCATTTATCATGTCTGCATCGCCAGAGATGTTTGGTGTTGATAGTTTCGCTCAACTCTCTGCGATAAGAGATATAGCGGCCCAATTTGAACAGGAAGATTATGCAAAGTGGCGTAGTTTGAGAGACAACGATGACGCTAAATTTATTGGTTTGACTGCACCTAACGTCTTGTTCCGTCAGCCATACAAAAGTGATGGCTCGCGGAATGATAAATTCAATTTTCAAGAACACATCTACGACTCCAACCGAGATTTGCTATGGGGGAGTAGTGCGTACTGTTTTGCTGCCGTATCAATTAGAGCATTTCAGGAACATGGTTGGTTCACGCATATGCGAGGGATTAAACAAGGCGATTACAGTCAGGGTATTATCGTCGCTCCTACAAGGAGCAAGATGCGTGTTAATGGCAAGAATGATCGTGAAAGATGTCCGTTAAACTTGAAAATCTCTGAGAGAAAAGAACAAGAATTGTCTGAGTGCGGTTTTATTTCTATTTCTCCAATACCTGAGACCGATATGGTGGGGATGACCTCGAATGTATCTCTCTACAAGCCCAAACAATACGCAGAAAAGCATATTTCAACGAATGCAAAACTGACATCGATGTTGCAATACACATTGTGTGTATCGCGAGTCGCACATTATCTCAAGGTTATGGGGCGTGACAAAATTGGTGGGTATCAAGACGCAGAAAGCCTAGAGCGTGACTTTCAACGCTGGTTACATCAGTACACTACCGCATCAGATGAAGCGTCTGATGAGCTTCGAGCTAAATACCCCCTAAATGAAGCGAAAATTACAGTTCGAGAGAAAAGAGAAACTCCTGGACATTATTACTCAGTTATCCATTTGCGACCGCATTTTCAACTCGATCAAATGGTATCTAGCATTAAATTAATTACCGAATTATCACCAGAGCACATGGTGTAAGGAAATAACAATGACTCAATGGAAAAATGCTTTGTCCCAAGGCCTATTGCAACACGCTCTAGAGCAATTAATTGATGAAATTAAAGCAACCCCTAAAGATGCGAGCTTGAGAAGTTCCTTCATTGAGCTTCTTTGCATTGATGGGGACTTCGAGCGTGCGGACGCTCAGCTCATGCAATCGATTAAATTGTTTCCTGAGTATCTGCCTGGTGCAAGTCAGCTACGACATTTAGTGAAAGCAGCTCAAGCTAGAAAGGATTTTATCAATGGTGCGGCTAGTGCCAAAGTATTAGGTGATGAGGAATTAACTAAAGAGCTTGTTCGATTTAATCTTGCTCTCGGAAATCAAGAGTACGAAGAAGCGTCACGTCTATCGCATCGCATTGAAGAGCATCGCACTATTAAAGGGTTTAACGTAAACGGCACAAACTACGAAGATGCTAGAGATATTGATGATCGTTTAGGTGGTTACATTGAACTGTTTTCTACAGCAGGTAACTATTTTCTTGTACCCATATCGAGCATCCATACGCTAGAAGTTAAAGCACCTACTTCTTTGTTAGAGAGTATTTGGCGACCTGTCGAGTTTGATATCGATGGACTTGGTGAAGGCGAAGGCCATATGCCGTTGACATATGTTGACTCAGAGACCGATGCGCAAAAGTTAGGTCGAGAAACGGATTGGAAGCAGATTGGTGAGCAAGAATCTTTTGTTGGCTTGGGTCAAAAATGTTGGTTAGTCGGTGACTCAGCGCTTCCAATCTGTGATTTGACTACATTATTAGAACAGAAACAAATAGCGTAGAAATATCATGTCGTTAACCGTTTCTCTGCTCGACAAATTGATAGATAGTGATCCTCTCACTCGAGATGAGAAAGACTTCCCTGCAAGCCAGCAACAGATGTTGAGCAGCTTACTTAGAGATCTAGAGTCGATGCTGAATAGTCGTATTGGATGGAAAAATATTCCTGATGATCTTCTAGAAGTTCGTTATTCAATATTGAACTATGGGCTGCCAGATTTTTCCTCAATGCCCTATAGCAGCCAAGAAGGGCAGAATCAGCTTTGCGACATCGTTCATGATGCAATTAAAGAGTTTGAGCCGAGGTTAAGGAACCCTCATGTCCAGATTTCGGACGAGAAAAACGTTATTGA
The DNA here is from genome assembly GCF_033338655.1 of Vibrio sp. Vb1729. NCBI lineage: Bacteria > Pseudomonadati > Pseudomonadota > Gammaproteobacteria > Vibrionales > Vibrionaceae > Vibrio > Vibrio sp. Vb1729. Next base: position 186,643 of record NZ_JAWOTB010000050.1, read on the forward strand.
TAGGGTATTGAGGTTACAGATAAATGCCACTTGCTTAATTGATAACAGTATTCATGAAGTGCGATTCAATTCTGAAGTAGAGCCGGTAAATTTAGGTATGAAACTGAGTAGAGCAAAATGAGTGAAGAGTTTCTCAAGTACTATAATCGCGAGTTAGCTTATTTGCGTCACAAAGGGCAAGAGTTTGGTGAGCAGTATCCTAAGATCGCTGCGAGACTTCGTATTAGTGAGGAACAGGTTGACGATCCACACGTAGAAAGATTGTTAGAAGGCTGCGCATTTCTAACAGCAAGGATTAGACAAAGCTTAGACAATAGTTACCCTCAGTTTACAGAGTCTTTGATGGGACAGTTATATCCGGATTTTCACGCCCCAATCCCGTCAATGTCAGTCATTAAAATGAGCTGTTCTAACTCCACTTCCTCTTATTTTGATGTAGAAGAAGGCGAGCGAGTTGTTATCGGTGCTCCTGGATATCATGAGTGCGAGTTTAGAACTTGTTATCCGGTCAGAATGTATCCTGTTGATGTGACCTCTGGCGTTTTTAAAAATGCGCCTTTCAAGCCAGTTGGCTCACGATGGGAAAGCAATGCTCATTCAGTTTTGAAAGTACAGCTCACGGCTCAAGATGAAGAGACTCCTCTTGGTGAAATGGGGATAGAACGGCTGCGCTTCTATTTAAACGGTCAATCTCAATTGACTTTTAAGCTCTACCAAATGCTGTTTCAAAACCTAATTGGTTTATCTGTTGTTGTGGATGGCAAAGAAGTTCGTCCTTTAACCAAAAGACATCTTTCTGAAGTGGGATTTTCAGAAGATGAGAAAGTTGTGTCATACAGTAAAAGAAGCTTTTCAGGAGCAAGATTACTTGTTGAGTATTTGCACTTTCCTGAGAAGTTTATGTTCTTTGATATCACCGAACTTGGATTATCTGAGCTAGATCTTGGAGAGCAATTCGAACTGTATTTTTACTTTGATACCAACGATGACTGGCTTCCAAAGCAAGTGGACGAAGAAAGCTTAATGGTAGGTTGTGTGCCTGTAATCAACTTATTTAAAAGTATTATGGAGCCTAAGCGTATTCTACCAACTGAATACGATTACCACTTGTCTCCGCAATACCAAGAATCTGAAAGTAATGAGGTTGTCTCAATTTCTGACGTAACGTTGAGAAATTGGAACAAAACGTACCACAATTTGCCATGTTATCACGCTGGTGAGCACACGCATTATACGAACACTAGTGAGATTTATTGGTTGATGAGACGTGAGGATAAGAACTGGGCTGGTGGGTATGATGAGCCAGGTAGAGAAACTTACATTTCTTTTGTTGATAAAAAACATCAATTGTTCAGCCCGGATAGCCGGGAAAACTGGTTAATGTACGTGGAAGCTGAGTGCTGTAACCGCAACTTAGCGCAGAAACTTCCATTTGGAGGTGGGCTGCCGCAAGTATCTTTACCGGAGGTAAATGACAATTTCGAATCTGTTCGTTGTTTAGTTTCTTTATCAGAAACTATTCGGCCAGAAATGGATGAAAGCACACGATGGCAGTTAACTAAGCTTTTAACTTTAAACCATTTTACCGAGGAAGATGGTTTAGCAACTTTGAAGCAGACCCTTAATCTCTATGCATTTTCTGGGACAGCAGAAACGAAAGCGGTAATCGATGCTTTAACTAAGTTAGAGTTTGAGCCTACTACAGGAAGAATTAGTCAGAAAGGCAAAGTTGGATTTGCGCACGGTATAAAAATTATTTTGACGGTTTCTGATCAAATTTTACCCAAAGAGCAGATCTTTCTCTTAGGTAGTGTTTTATCTGTTTACTTCTCGCAATATGCTGAAATTAACATTTTTACGCAGTTAGAAATAAGACTTAAGTCCACGGGAAAGTCTTTCCACCTATGGCCCGCATTAACTGGCGATAAGGTGTTGCTATGAGCGCGGAACAATTTTATCGAGAATTAAAGCAACATCCATTGTTTGAAGCGATTCATCTTATTGAACACGAAGTTCTGCAAGCAGAGGCGCAAATAGGAACAGATGCGTTACCGAAGCATGAAAAGCTAAACTTAAAGGTTAATCCATCATTAGGTTTTGAAAATGCTCAGCTTTGTGAACTGAAAAATATAGATGACAGCAAGTTAGAGATTGAGACCAATTTAATAGGCCTAACGGGTGAGCAAGGTGTGCTTCCCCAGCACTATAGTGAATTAGCTTTACATCGCCAAAAAGAAGGCGATACGGCTATGGTGGACTTCTACGATATTTTCAATCATCGCTTATTATCTCTTTATTATCGATGTTGGCAACTGAGTCAGCTGACTGTTCAGTCTCGTGCGCATGCGCAGGGCGCGCGTTCGCCGTTAGAAAGCTGTAAATCGGCATTAACTGGGAAAGGGAGTTCACTGTCCCGGCACTATGGTGGTGTGTTTGCTTCACCAGTGAGAAGTAAAGGTGGACTAAAAAGTATTCTTGAATGTTTATCTGGATGCCAAGTAAAAGTTCATGAATTTCAAGGACAATGGTTACACCTTACGAAAGAAGAGCAAACACGCCTTGCATCCCGAACTATGCCTGAAGGGCAGTTTGCTCAACTTGGTTTAGGAGCGTCTTTGGGTTCGAAAGCATGGAACATCAACGCGGGGACAACAATAGAATTTCTGCCAAAAGATAAACAGCTAGTTAGTAAATTGCTTCCTAACCAACCCAATATAGCAATCATTAAGAACGCTGCTTATGAGTTGATTGGAAAACATAAACAACTGAAGTGGCAGCTCACCACCAAACATAGTTTGCTACCACAAGCTTGTTTATCGAAACAGCAGGGGCAGTTAGGTATTGGTTCTGTGCTTAAAAAACACGAACGTACAAAAGATCGAACTATAACAATTACTATTTAAAGGAAATGTAATGGCTTCACTCTCACTTTCAGCGTTGGTCGAAAGATTGTCTCCTCAGGCTAAGGAAACGCTTGAACAGGCAGCTGCTATGGCAAGCTCCCGAACTCATCACAGTATTGAAATGTCTCACTGGTTAATGATGATTATCCGCCATCCTGACGATATTTACTCTGAAGTTTTTGACGAATTTGATGTCGATAAAATCAAGGTTGAAACCGATATTCAAAAGGCATTAGAAAAATACAAAACAGGATGCCAGTCGGTGCCTGGGCTATCAGCTCATACGGTGACTGTTATGCAAAATGCCTTGTTGTCTGCAACCATTGAATTCAATCAAGAACAGTTGGGGTGCATCCATCTTTTATTTGCCTACTTGTCTGATGATACGTTAGTCAACATGGCTGGTTCGATTAGTCCTGAACTAAACAAGATAGAACCATCTCGCTTATTGAACTTTAAAGAAAGTAATGCGCCTCAATCAAGATCGAATGACTTAGCGCAGTCAAACGCGAATTCCGCCTTGAATCAATTTACAACAGACCTTACTGAGCAAGCTAGGGAAGGTAAAATAGATCCGGTGATTGGTAGAGATAATGAAATTCGCCTAATGATCGATATTTTATTAAGACGCCGACAAAACAACCCGATTCTTACGGGAGAAGCTGGTGTTGGAAAAACAGCCGTTGTTGAAGGTTTGGCGCAAAAGATCATTGATGGCGATGTACCTCCCGCTCTGCAAAATGTGGCAATTAAGTCTCTGGATTTGGCGTTACTGCAAGCCGGCGCAGGCATGAAAGGTGAGTTTGAAAACAGGCTTAAGAACCTTGTTAAGGAAGTAAACGACGCTCCACAGCCTATTATATTGTTTATTGATGAAGCTCATGGCCTAATTGGCGGTGGTGGGCAAGCGGGCCAAGGTGATGCGGCGAATATTCTGAAGCCAGCATTAGCGAGAGGTGAACTCAGAACGATCGCAGCAACAACGTGGGCAGAGTATAAAAAGTATTTTGAAAAAGATGCAGCTTTAACTAGGCGTTTTCAAGTCGTAAAGGTTGATGAGCCTGCCCCTGAACTCGCGATCGAAATGTTACGAGGCTTACTTGATGTAATGGCACAACACCACGATGTTCATATCACTAACCAAGCTCTCAATGCAGCGGTCCAACTCTCAGCTCGATACATTAATGGTCGTCAACTGCCAGATAAAGCGGTTTCTGTTTTGGATACGGCCTGCTCTCGAGTTGCGTTAAGTCAGTCATCTACACCGGGAGGCCTAGATGCGAAAAGAAATAAACTTAAAGCAAAGCAAGCTGAGTATGAGCATCTTAGCCAAGAGAATCGGCTAGGAGCATCTCTTGATGTGCAGCTGCAAAGTGTCCGAAAAGAGATTGATGCGCTATCTAATGACATTATTGAATTAGAAGTACTTTGGGAAAAAGAAAAAGAATGGGTAAGTGAAGCTAAGTCACTTAGAACCCAAATAATCCAGGAGGGTTCTGAGACTGCGAGAGACAAGTTACAAGAGCTTGAAAATAACCTCTCCGCTAACTCACAGCCCTTAGTTTTTTCGCATGTAAATGAAGCGCTAATCGCAGAAGTTATTTCGGATTGGACCGGTATACCGTTGGGTAAACTTCAGGATGATGAAATCCAAGCAGTATTGGGTTTGAAAGAAAGTTTGTGTAAGCGAGTTGTCGGGCAGGATCACGCTTTAGAGCTCATGTCTGAAGTGATAAAAACCGCGAGTGCGCAGCTCACGGATGAGACACGACCAAATGGTGTATTTCTCCTGACCGGACCAAGCGGAGTGGGTAAAACCGAATCGGCTTTGGCGATTGCAGAGAAAGTGTATGGTAGTGAAGAAAATGTCACGACTATCAATATGTCAGAATTTAAGGAAGAGCATAAAGTCTCATTGCTATTAGGTTCTCCTCCTGGTTATGTCGGTTATGGAGAAGGAGGTGTACTGACTGAAGCTGTTAGACGTAAACCTTATAGTGTAATTCTCCTCGATGAAATGGAAAAAGCGCACCCTGGTGTTCAAGATATTTTTTATCAGGTGTTTGATAAAGGCTCAATTAAAGACGGTGAAGGTCGAGATATAGACTTTAAAAACACTATTATTATTATGACCGCGAACACAGGGACCGAAACGACGATGTCTTTGTATTCTGATCCTGATTTATCTCCTGAGCCGTCAGCACTAAAAGATGCTTTACGCGATGATTTGTTGGTCGACTTTAAACCTGCATTTTTAGGGCGTGTGAACGTATTACCTTATTTGCCTCTATCAAGAAAAGTATTGATAGAAATAACAAAATTAAAGTTGGATAAAATTACGACTCGTATTCGTAAGCACTATAACGCTGACCTGTTTTTTGATGAGGAACTAATTAATGATATTGTAGACAATAGCAATGAGTCTGGGAGTGGTGCGCGTGTGGTACAAACAACCATAGAAAATACATTGCTTCCGAAGATTTCTCATGAAATATTGCATGCAATTCTTAATGATAAGACGTTTGATGAAATTATTGTTAAAGGTACAACTAGTGGACTTGATGTCTCAATAGTTTAACATCCTTTACACTCTCAATAATAATTGGGAGTTGGTTCATATTAACTATTATTTTTTATAAAAAACGCTTAAATTAAATCTTATTTAAAGATATAACAGGGCGTATTTAAAATGAAGTTTTTGATACATTAATCACTAATTATCACCAAACGTCAGATAATTAAATTACTACGATATATGTCAATTAATAATGCTATAGGAGATTAGCATGCAGTCTAATACGTATCTTAAATACGCAGATATTAAGGGTGAGGCAACAGCCGAGCAATACAAAGATTTGATTACACTACTATCTGTAGATTGGAGTGTAGGTCGTGAGATCTCATCATACACTGGTACAGCGATGGACCGTGAAGCGAGCGCTACTCGTCTATATGATTTGACTATCACTAAACTTCAAGACCGTTCTTCTCCTGACTTATTTAAAGAAGCGACGATTGGTAAAGGTAAACCAGCGGTTTTCCATATTACTAAGCAGGGTGAGAAGGTTGAAGAGATCATGAAGATCGAACTGACTGATGCGATGATTTCTAACTACTCAGTTTCTATCCAAGACGATCGTCCAGTTGAAACTATCACAATTTCTTACACAGAAATGATGATGACAGTGACTCCTACTGACGATAAGAACAACACTTCTGCTCCATTGGTATACGGCTACAGCGGTGTTAAAGGTCAACAAATGTAATTTTCATGCGGGGGAGTATTCCTCCGCATTTTTTTGAAAGAAGTATTTAATGAAAAGAGCAACTCAAGATAACAATTTCATCCGAATTTCTTCGCCATTCGGTAAAGATGCCATCATACTAAACTCGTTTGAGTATAGAGAAGAGATCTCAGAACTTTTTTCATTGCGTGCTAAAGCTTACTTTAATGATCAACGAAGTGAGTTAAACGAAATTATTGGTAAGGAAGTTACCATTACCCTTGAAAATAATGAGGATGTTTCTTCAAATCCTCGTTATATGCATGGTTATGTTTCTGCTGCAAGATTAGAAGGGAAAAGGGTTTCTAATACACATAAAGGCGAAAATTATAAAAACATAGAATTATTAATAGAGCCTAAATTACGTTTCGCTGAATATCGAAAAAATTGCAGAATATTTCAGCATAAAGATATAAAGGAAATTATCTCTGAAGTACTATCGGAGCATAGTGTTGCCTTTAGTTTTGAGTTAACCAAGTCCTATCCTAAATACACATACAAAGTACAATATGAAGAATCAGATCTTGAATTTGTTCGACGTCTGTTATCGGAGGAGGGGCTATCATTTTGTTTTACACATACTAAGTCTGCCCATACGCTCAGTATTTTTGATGACATCAGTTTTTATAAGCCGGGTACTGAGTTTTTAGTCGATTTTGATACAGGTACGGCGAAATCTAGCCACATTTCTTCTTGGCATGAAACGCAAATTCTGACTACTAAAGCGAGTCAAAAGTCAGGCTATAACATGCTCAAGCCTTCTTCGAATCCTAAAAATACTGCAAAGGGTGAAAGTGATTTTTTTACAGTACCTGGAAGCGAGTATTTTGAATACATGGGTGAAATGGAGAGCAATGATCAATACGCACTAAGAAACACGCATGCAATAGAAGCACTACAGCAAAATGCATATTTGTGTCGTGGCGAGGCTACGTGCAGAACATTCAGTGTGGGCAAGTGCTTCAAGTTTAAAAAGCATGAAGATAAATCTCGAGTCGGCAAAGAATATGTACTGTCTTCTGTTTTTTTGTCTGCTGCTGTTTATAACCAGACTGGTCAAGGTGGGACCGGTGCGCAAGGTGTCAAAGTCTCGTTTAGTTGTGTTGACTCAAAGACAATCCTGCGTCCTTCAGTTAACTACCCGAAACCTCAGATGAAAGGTTTGCAAACCGCAGTAGTTACGGGGAACAAAGATGGTGAAATTTACATAGACAAACATGGCCGTATCAAAGTTCAGTTTCACTGGGACCGTGTTGGTAAATACGATGTAAATAGTTCATGTTGGATTCGTGTTGCGCAAAATATTGCAGGTAACGGATGGGGGTCGGTGTTTCACCCTAGAGTCGGACAAGAGGTCATCGTCGAGTTTGTTAACGGAGACCCTGATCAACCAATCGTTACGGGGTCACTATATAACGGTAGTCAACTCCCTCCTTACGCTTTACCAGAGCAAAGTTCTCAGAGTGGTTATAAATCACGCTCTGTACAAAAAGGTACATCCAGTTTTAATGAGTTGCGCTTCGATGATAAGCCTGGTGAAGAGCACATTTATCTTCATGCTGAAAAACTGTTCCAAATGCTAGTTGAAGACTGTGTTGATATCGCCGTTGAAAACAGTAAAACCGAAAAAGTGACCAATGATGTTAATCAAGAGGTTGGTCAGAACGCGAGCTTGAAAGTAGGTAAAAACTTTTCGAATGAAACGGGTGAAGTACTGTCTTTTAATGCAGGAAAGAGCGTCGAGATCAAAGTAGGTGGTGCTTCTATTCAGATGTCTAGCTCTGGAGAAATCAATATCAAAGGTAATAAAATATCCATTAACGGCTCAGCTATTGCTCTTAAAGCTGGGCAAATTTCATTGAACTAAGGTGATTTAAAGTGGGTAAACCAGCCGCAATTTTGGGCAGCTTTCATCTTTGCCCTAAAAAAACAGGAAAGATACCGCATGTCGGTGGTCCCGTCGTTGTTGGTTCACCAAACGTAACGATTGGCGGGATACCTGCGGCAAGACAAGGCGACAAGCTTATTTGTATCGGTCCTCCGGATAGTATCTCAGCAGGTTCTTCTAGCGTAACAATCAACGGTAAACCAGCCGCGAGAGTCGGCGATTCAACGTCTCATGGTGGCAAAATTCTATCTGGTATGCCTACGGTTTTAATCGGAGGCTAGATGCCACTCGCATTTCAAACGCATCTTCTATCCTTTAATGGCCGTTCACACACCGTTCGCGAGATAGCTGATGATTCTTTTAGATTGTCCGAGGAAATCCGACCCCCTGACTTTGCTCAATCAATAGATGAGCATATATTAAGCCTCGTGCGCTCTGAGCGCGAGAGTCTTGAGCAAGCTGATATCAAGGAGAATCTCTGTGTTCTTTTACCATCTTCGGTGGACAAAAGTTTGCTTAAAGCATTGATAAGCGAGCTTTCTATTTTCGTTGACCAAACTGTCAATACTGAAATTTACTTTTATCCTTATGGCCAAGCTGCATTTTTGATGGCACTAAATCGGATAAATCGTGAAGTTAATGAAACGCAAGCGACTTGGATACTGGCTATAGAGGTTACGAGTGATGTAGAAGGGCATGTCAAACCTCAAAGCTCTATCATTTTAACCAAGTGTTTTTTTCGACATTCAGGTCTTGTGCCTGATGTTGTTCGAATTGATTTAGATGCCAAACAACAACGCATCGCCGTGGACAAAGTGTTTAAGCAATTAGGAGTAAGTTGTGAACATCCACTCAGTCAATTGTATTTATCCGTTAATGAGGAAGAACCGCAATGGTTAAACTCAATGCAATTCTTGTCTCCGTGGGTGACCGATCAAACTCAGTATCAATTTGTTGATATCAAACTTGGCGGATTGGGTGCATGTGGCGGCGTTTTAAAAGCGTTAGTGATTGATGAGCTTCAAAGAAGCAGCCCCTGCCCAGACTTTCACGTGTTGCAAGCCGACATCGAGTCAGATGGCTATGCGGTAGGAGTAATATACAATTGGCGTAGTGAATAGGTCTGGCTATTGCTTTTCCTTCTAGTAGCTGAGGTTTTAGTGATGCAAATGTTATGGGGGATTGACTCGAAACTGGCCCTTTAATGATGTTTGGACAATGACTAGGCGCAGCTTGCTTTTCAAAATAGCTTTGCTCACCGCGTTTTTACAGTGTTCTTCTCGCTTTCTGATTAAATAGCCAGCCATAGAACACAAACCACATGAAAAGCTGTTCGACTCAAGATATCCTTACCGATATAAAATAACTTGAGTTTTGGTTTGTTCGAGATCCCACCCGTGACGCATTCCTTTTTATAAACGGTACATGGACTCTGACAGAAGCAAGCCTACTCATAGAATTGGCGGAAAGTGAATTCGAATGAAGTTTATCCACACCTCAGATTGGCATCTTGGTCGACAATTCCACAACGTATCACTACTCGAAGATCAACAAGCAGTACTCGAACAACTGATTAACTATATTGAACGCAACCCCGTCGATGCAGTTGTAGTGGCGGGAGATATCTATGACCGTTCGGTGCCACCAACGGTTGCAATAGAACTGTTAAATCGAGTCGTGAAACGCATTTGTACCGAGTTAGAAACACCAATGATATTGATATCTGGCAACCATGATGGTGCAGAAAGGTTAGGTTTCGGCTCAGAGCAAATGAAAAATGCAGGTCTCCATATTGTTAGCAACTTTGAAGAGATGCTCACTCCCATCATCATAAAAACGGACTCTGCGGACGAGGTCGCGTTTTATGGTATGCCTTATAACGACCCTGAACAGGTCAGGTTTGCCTACAAAGCCTCGGTATCCACTCATGATGAGGCTCATCAATTGCTTGTTGAGCAAATTAAAGAGCGCTTTATCTCTGAGCAAAAGCGCGTGCTCGTGAGTCACTGTTTTGTTGATGGGGCTATCGAGTCAGACTCTGAACGACCATTATCTATTGGTGGTTCTGATCGCGTGAGTCATGAACACTTCTTAGATTTTGACTACGTCGCACTTGGTCATTTGCATCAGCCTCAAAAGAAAGGCGCAGAGCATATCCGTTACTCTGGCTCTCTCATGAAGTATAGCTTTGGTGAACAGAACCAGAGAAAAGGTTTCACGTTAGTTGAACTGGACAAGAAAGGATTCGTTTCTGCAAAGCATATTGATCTTACGGCTCCTCATGAAATGCGTATTGTAGAGGGCGAGCTGGATAAAGTTATTGAGCAAGGGAAAACAGACCCCAAGAATGAAGATTATTTGTTAGTTCGTTTGATGGATAAACATGCGATTTTAAACCCAATGGAAAAACTTCGTTCAGTGTATCCAAACGTTTTACACCTTGAGAAACCTGGCATGTTAATTGGGGTAGAGCAGGAAATGGCGCAAGCAAAGTTGGCGCGAAGCGAAATTGATATGTTCCGAGATTTTTTTATTGAGGCGCAAGATAGCCAGTTGTCTAAAGAGCAAGAGCAAGCTGTTACTGACATTATTAAGCAATTATCACAGCAATAGGGACCAAAGATGAAACCAATTAAACTAACCATGCAAGCCTTTGGTCCGTTTGCAAAAACTGAAATCATTCATTTTGAGAAGCTTGGCAGTAACCCTCTATTTTTGATTAATGGTCCTACAGGTTCCGGTAAAACGTCGATCTTAGATGCCATTTGCTTCGCCCTTTATGGTGAAACCACAGGTAATGAGCGACAAGGTATTCAGATGCGGTGTGACTTATCCGCGCAAGACTTACCAACCGAAGTAGTTCTCGAATTTTCGTTACACGGCAAACAATACCGAGTTGTTCGATCCCCTGAGCAGGAAGCGCCCAAGGCCCGTGGTGAAGGGATGACGATTAAAAAGCACACTGCGGCTCTTTATGAACTCGGTGAGACTGAAACGCTTATCACCAGCAAGACGACTCAGGTTAAAACTGAAGTTAGCAATATTATTGGCTTGAATGAAACTCAATTTCGTCAAGTTATGGTGTTGCCTCAAGGAAAATTCCGAGAACTGTTGCTTGCTAGCTCTAAAGAGCGTGAAGAAATTTTTGGCCAGCTCTTTCAAACTGACATATATAAAAAAATTGAGTACGCGCTCAAAGATAAAGCGAGTGCAATTAGTAAAGCGAAAGGCGAATTTGATAATCAAATTCGAGGTGCTTTACAAGTTGCAGAAGCGAGTTCTGAACAAGAACTATTACAACAACTGGAACAAGTAACTAAGCAATTAGAGTCTGATAAAAAGAATGAGCAAGCAGCGTTAGATAAGCTCAATACTGCTAAATCTGAATTGCAAAAAGCGGAAACCTTGAATGGAGAGTTTTCGAAACGAGAGCAAGCAGAAAGCGCACTCAAGCTGCATCTAGAACACTCAGATTCGATAAAAGCTCGTCAACAGCAATTAGAAAACGCTAAAAATGCCAATAAGATAGAGTTGCCCTACATCTCATTACAAAATGCAAAGGCTCAAACGCAAGAGCTTAGGCAAAAAATCGTAGCTTTGGAAGAGAGTCTCGAAAAAGCTAATGTCGTTGCGAGAGAACAAGAAAACTTGCAGCAAAGTGCAAAAGAGGCAGCGGCAAAGGTCCCGCAGTTAACGCAACTGCAGTATCAACTTGAAAGTATGAAAAACAAGTTGGTCGAGAAAGACAATTTGGAAAGTAAAATAACGGCGGGTTATCAACAAAAACAACAATTTGAAGCAACGTTAAAACAGTACATAGAACTAAAAGATAAGTTAACGTTACAGGCCCAGCAGGGACAGAAGGAGCTAGAGAAAGCACGAGTTGATGTTGCGCTTATTGGCAGCATCGATGCGGAAATAAAACAAAAACAACGGCTGTTACAGGATCTACAAAAGCTGCATGATCTTACTTTAGAGCTCTCTAAACTCAATGCGCTAACTGTAGGCAAGCAGCAGTCACTACACGAAGCCAGTCAGCGCTATATGCAGCGTCAACAAGCCGCTGATACGATAGAGCTTAAGTGGCACAACGCTCAAGCGGCAGTATTAGCGCAGCGACTAAAAGCAGGTGAAGCATGCCCGGTGTGTGGTAGCGAAACGCATCCTAACCCCGCAACGTTTGTTGAAGAAGCCGTTACAAAAGAGCAAGTTCAGGCGGCTAGAGCTAAAGAGCGAGAAGCTCAAACCTTGTTGAACCAACTAAGCAATCAGCTAGAACAACATAACGTTGTCATTAGTCAGTATCAGAATCAGTGTAACCAGTTGAAAGAGGAGTTGGGTGAGTATGCTACATCTGAGATCTCGACGGTTCAAAATGATTTGCAAGCGCTTAATGCTCAACTCCTACGTCTACAAGCTATTGATATTGAAAAACTAGAAAGGAACGTTGAACAGCTTAATCAACGCTGCGTCGTGGGTGAAAATAAAATTCATGAGCTGCAGAATCAAATGGCGGCAAATGAATCAACCGTTAAAGCGAACCAAGAACAATTGGCTCAATTACAAGCTTTTATTGACCCAAAATACAGTTCCGCTGACTTGCTTGAACGTGAAATTTTGCTGACAAAAGAGCAAATTCTGAGTTTGAACACAGGCTTAGAAAAGGCGCAAAACGCTTTGCAGCAAGCGATATTGGAGAAATCAAATGCGGAAAGTCACTTAGCGACGAACAAGCAGTGGTTATCTGAGTCAGAGCAAAAACTTAGCCAAGCAGAATTAGCGTGGAATGAGGCACTACAGGCGAGTAAATTTGAAGATGAAAGCCATTATCTAAGTAGTCGAGTGGGAGATGATGAACTTCAAGCCTGGCAGCAAGAAATAGACAGCTTCAAACAGGCACAAACCAAGCTTGAGCAAACACTACATGATTTAAATCATGCATTGAAAGATCTTGAAAGGCCTAATTTAGAGTCGTTTAACGACAGGTTAACCACTCTGCAGGCGCAATATATTGAAGTAAGGAATCAACTTGATACCACACGCTCAATATTTGAACGTCTTGAAAAGGTTCGTAAAGATATTGCCGTGTTGCATGAGAAAAATAGTAAGTTAGAAGAAGAATACAAAGTCTTTGGTACGTTGTACGACGTTGCTAGTGGTAAAACAGGCAGCAGGGTTAGCCTACATCGCTTTGTTCTTGGTGTACTGTTGGATGATGTGCTGATTCAGGCCTCTCAACGTTTAAGCCTTATGAGTAAAGGGCGCTATATTCTTGCTCGAAAAACAGAGGGCTTCAAAGGTGCTGCGGGTCGCGGCTTAGATTTAATGGTTGAAGATGGCTACACAGGAAAAACGCGTGATGTTGCGACACTTTCCGGCGGTGAATCATTTATGGCAGCGCTTGCTCTGGCACTTGGTTTGTCGGATGTTGTGCAATCCTATAGTGGCGGTATTCGTTTAGACACTTTATTTATTGATGAGGGCTTCGGTAGTTTAGACCCAGAGTCTTTAGATCTTGCTATTCAAACGCTAGTGGACCTGCAACAGACTGGGCGCATGATCGGTGTTATTTCTCACGTTTCTGAGTTGAAAGAACAAATGGCGCAGAGGATTGATGTAGAACCATCAAGACTTGGTTCAACGGTGTCGATTAAATCTCAATGTCGCTTCGCTGTCTAATTCAGTGACTACTGTTAGATCAAAAAGCCCCTAATGTTGGGGCTTTCTGACTAAGTCGCTACTGTTCGCAAAAGTGGCCTTCTTTTGGCGATTGGGTAATCGCATATTCGCCATCGAGGTTGCGATAAACAATCGTGTTCCAAACAGAGCCATCATCCAATTCAAACTCAATAGCATAGTTGACGCCGCTAACGATTTGCGCGTGAACATTCAGTATTTGTTTAAACGACGCTATTGTGTCCATTTTCTCTAAAACAAAGGCCATTGCCTTTTGTGCATCAGGGGTCGCGTTAAACTCATTCCACCCACCTGGCATGTTTCCTTGTGCATTACATACATCTGCTGAGGTCGTTAATTGTGTCGTTTCGCTCGGCTTTTCCTGCTGACAACCTGCAAGTAACACCAAAAGTGCACAAACTGACACTGTTTTTAATTTCATAACAATAACCTCTGTCTATAACGCAACGTATTATAGGAGGGTGATATGCCTACGAATGTCTATGTTGTGCAAAGTTTCTATATGCATAGGGTTAAATGCTGACAAAATGTACAAGCATGGTCAGCTTGTAAGTCAAAAATAGAGCAATCTTGTTAACGATTTGCTGAGATGACGAGGTTTCGGTGTTCAGTGCGCTATTGATGAAGAATTGTGATGTGTACCTATGAAGGTGATGGTGCGGCTTAGTGATCGATTTGTTATCTTCTAGAGTAAAATCAATCACTAATTAAAATTTAGGTGTTGTATGAAATCGATAAAAATATTTTTACTTTTGTCACTTGCAACTTTATTTGGTTGTACCTCGAAGCCGGATGGGGTGGAACCCGTCAATAATTTCGATTTAGAGCCATATCTAGGTAAGTGGTACGAAATTGCACGCCTAGACCATTCATTTGAGCGAGGCTTATCCAACGTTACCGCTGAGTATCAGGTTCGCGAGGATGGTGGGGTTAAGGTGATAAACCGTGGATATTCCGAAGAAGAGCGACAGTGGTCAGAAGCTGAAGGCAAAGCTTATTTTGTTGAAGATAAAACGGTTGGACACTTAAAGGTTTCCTTTTTTGGGCCAATATACTCTTCTTACATTGTTTTTGAGCTAGGTGAAAACTATGACTATGCGTTTGTTTCCGGTTACAACCACGACTATTTGTGGCTATTGTCTAGAACGCCTAACGTTGATGAGAGAGTAGTGGAGCGCTTTAAGTACGTAGCTAAAGAGAAAGGTTTCGCTATCGACGAGCTCATTTTTGTTGAACAAGAGAAACAAAGACAGCTTTAAGTTCATCAGCGTGGCTGAAAAAGCGGACAGAGGGGCAGCTTCCTAATTAAGAGCTCAGTTTGTCATTTCGCTTAACAGTAATTTGTTACCGCGTAACTTAATGTGGTCAAAATGGATATAGCCCCATCATTTGTGATTACTCGTGATGGGGCTTATATAAATTTGAGTGAGCGTCGAAAGGTTGATCTATCAACAAACGGTTATGGTTTACTTAATCAAACGAACGATCAGGGAACCTGGTGCTCGAATAGATTCAACATTGTGGCTAAGTACTGTGCCGCTTGTTGGGGCGGTGTAGCGTTTAATCTCAGCGCCAAAGCTGTCGTATTGAATCGCAAGAAGTTGGCCTTGCTCGACAAAATTCATCAAACTGACATGAGGCAGTACAAAGCCGCCGTGTGTCGCTTTTACACTGACGATTTCGTTTCCTTCCAAGCATGACGTAATAGGGTCCATATCACCTTCAACAATGTTATGCTTTTTCAGCACATTAAAAATGCCTGTTACAGTTCGACTGATAAGTTCTTGCTCGGTGTATCGCCCCATACCTACTTCAACTGTAATGCTTGGGACACCATGGTTATTCCAAACCGTTTCAAGGACGCCAGCATCTCCAGGATCATTTAAAATCGCATCAGGATTAATGAGACGAGCCATTTCTAATGATTGCTCGATTCGGAAATCTGCAAACACGTAAAGTGGATAGGCCGCACCACTGGTTTGAGTGTGAAGGTCAATGGCTAAATCAGCATTTGGCTTGAGCAAATCATTCCACAATGCATATAAGTAACGTTGGGCCTCATTGCCGTTTTGGTCACCAGGAAAAAAGCGGTTTAAGTTTGCAGGAGACGCGTCAGGGTCTGCGGAATAGAAATCGCGGCTGTGGTTTAGCATACCTGGCATGTTAATGGTTGGAACAATAGTGACAGTACCAGCGACTTCAGTGCCGATGAGCTCTCGAGCAGTTTTCTGCGCTGCTAACACACCATTGTACTCATCACCATGAACCCCTGCGGTAATCATGATCTTCTTGCCAGGTTTTTCACCTTTGAACACTAGCACAGGTAGGTGTTGCCACTGAGAGAGAGCATTCGTTGCGATGCGAAACCAAAACTTATGCTCGCCCGAATTTAGGTCTGCTACATTGAGAGATTGAATCACTTGATGACCCTGAATCATGTCATCGAGAAATTGTGTTGCCATTAAAGTTACCACTCCAAAACCATAAGCTAATCTAAAACCTTAGCGTCGTCATACCATGAATATTAATAAGGCGAGAACATGTCTCGCCTTAATTACCAATTGGTTTCGTTTTACGCAAAACCCATAATATGAGCTGCGATAACGACGATACTTGATAGGGTAAAGAGTAATAGAATAAATCGCCAGCAGAATTTTGCCCAGTCACCCCAGTCGATACGGCAGACACCAAGCGTTGCCATGAGAGATGCCGAAGTAGGGACGATAACGTTAGTAAAGCCATCGCCAAGTTGGAATGACAAAACTGCCACTTGGCGCGTAACTCCTGCAATGTCTGCCAGAGGGGCCAGTAGAGGCATCGTTAGTGCCGCTTGTCCTGAGCCTGAAGTGACAAAGAAGTTGAAGATAGATTGGAATACATACATTAACCATGCTGCAGCTACGTCAGGAAGCCCACTGATCACGCCGCCAGCACTGTTTAGAATTGAGTTCAGTACACTCGCTTCATCAGTTGTACCACCACCAAGGATCAACAATACCCCTTTTGCACAACCCACTAATAGGGCAGGTGCAAGCATAATAGCTGCACCTTCTTTAAATGCATCAGCTGCGCAGTTTAGCGTCATACCGTTTAGGCGGAAAATCGTACCGATGATCGCGACAACAAAGCCCATAGTGAAAAATTGAGAAGCGATTTCTGGGATGTACCATGCGTTAGCGACTACGCCCCAAACGACCCACACCGTGGTCGCAATAACCGTAAGGATAACGAGTGTGTCACCTAGGTTCCAACGAGAATCTTGATTGCCAAGCTCTTGCTGACGGAAATACTGGTCTGTGCGATGGCTGTAAGAAAGTTTAGGATTTGACTTCACACGAGCGGCGTAGATCATTGTGAAAGCGATACCGATTAACGTAAAGCCAGCCCATAACCCCATGCGTACTGTCATGCCGGATAAAACAGGTACACCCGCAATGCCTTGCGCAATAGCTACGGAAAAAGGGTTCATCCAAGAAGTAGCGAAGCCAATTTGAGTCGCAACATAGGTAACCATTACCGTAGTGATACCATCATAACCAAGGCGAACCATAAGCGGCGCGATAATAATCGCAAACGCTACGGCTTCCTCACCCATACCAAATACCGCACCGCCTAGCGAGAACAGCAAAAATAGCACTGGAATGAATAGCGCTTCGTTACCTTTGGTCTTATCGATAAGGCGCAGGATACCGTTATCGATTGTGCCTGTGCGCATTACAACGCCGAAAGCACCGCCGATAACCAACATGAACATAATCACGCCGATTGCGCTGCCCCATTTAGAGCCAGAAACTAGCCCTTCGAAAGGGAAGTTCATCAAACCAATGCCACCACCAGAAGCAAACAGGCCAACTTTGTTGTAAACCAATTCACCGTTTTCGTCGGTTGCATAAGAGAAAGAAGAAGGATCGATAACTGTGCGAGTTTTTTCTGCACCGTCGACCATGTAGGTCACCTGTTGGCTATCAAAATGACCAGCAGGAATTAAGTAGGTAAGAATCGCAGCAAGAATACCAACAATGAAGATCAAAATGAGGGTATCTGGCATCTGCCACGACTTAGGGGTAGCAACCGAGTCTGCTGGTTGCGCATGTGTGTGAGACATAACTTACTTCACGTCAAATTCAATAAAGCATGAAATATCGATAAAATAGAATAAAAAGTCAATATTAATGCTTATGTTGAACTATAAATTCATCAAATATTTGAAGTGAAGTTAATTTGATTGTTTTGTGGTCAAATGTTGGGTTAATGTTTCAATATGCGTTGAGTTTGGATGATTCACGAGCTTTCATAGTGCATCTACAAGTGATCTAATCACTTGATTTCCTTCTGTTCTGCATAAAAAGCAGCGACATCACGAAGGTCTTCATCATTTAACATTTTTAACTGTGCTGCCATCATTTCTGCAAGTGGCCCTTTACGCTCACCGGCTTGGTAAGATTTCATTGCATTGTAAAGGTACTGAGTATTTTGACCAGCAAGGCTTGGATAGGTGTTGTTCGTTGCGATGCCTGTAACACCGTGACAATAGACACAGCTAGGTGATTTGATTTTACCTTTATCAGCATCACCAAACGGCTCGGCATGGATAGCGGAAGAGAAAATAAAAGAGATTAGAAGTACAAATCTGAGCATGGAGGTTATCTATTCGCTAAAAATCATGCCGATACAATAAAGCTTCCCCTTAGGGGAAGCTCAATGATCAAAATCAAATTAAAGTAGAGATTTTATACTTGATAAGAAAGTGTCGATGTCTTTCGCTGAAATATCTTTATGAGTTACAAAACGAATTGGATTTCCAGGGGTTATCGTGATGTTTTGTTCCTTTAGTTTCGCTGCGATACTTACTATGTCCACTTGAGGATCAAGCTTCGCGAACACGATGTTCGTTTGAACAAATTCAGGGTTGACTGAAAAACCAGGCAGTTCTGCTAAGCCTTCCGCTAAGGTTTTTGCGTTGATGTGATCTTGTTTTAGCTGTTCCACTTGTTCGGTAAGGGCAAGTTTGCCTGCTGCGGCAAGAATACCCGCTTGACGCATACCACCGCCGACCATCTTTCTTAAGCGACGTGCTTTTGCGATGTAGTCTTTGCTACCAAGCAGTAGCGAGCCAACAGGGGCAGCCAGACCTTTCGACAGACAGATCGTCATTGAATCAAAGTACTGACCGATCTCTTTTACCGGAACATCAAGTGCAACGGCTGCATTAAAAACGCGAGCGCCATCTAGATGCATCTGCAAGTTATGTTTATTCACGAAGTCACGTGCTTCTGCTAAGTAAGACAGAGGTAGTACTTTACCATTAATTGTGTTTTCTAAGCTGAGAAGCTTAGTGCGAGCAAAGTGACAATCATCTGGTTTAATCGCAGCAGCCAGTTTATCAAATGGTAGCGTGCCATCTGGGTTATTTTCGACTGGTTGAGGTTGAATTGATCCCAAAACCGCCGCGCCACCAGCTTCGTATTTGTAGTTATGTGCTTGTTGCCCACATAGATATTCATCTCCCCGCTCGCAATGCGCCATTAAACCGAGCAGATTGGCTTGAGTGCCTGAAGTGGTAAACAAAGCTGCTTCGAAACCAGCAAGCTGCGCAGCAAATTTTTCAAGCTCATTGACCGTAGGGTCATCACCATAAACATCATCCCCAACGGGGGCCTTAAACATGGCTTCTCGCATGGCTTGGGTGGGCTGTGTAACGGTATCTGATCGAAAATCCATGAATGTCTCCTTGGTCAAAGTCCTAAATATATCCGCAAAGGCGCGCTTTGCTTAAGCAAGCGATCGTTTTGGCATCGGTGATCGTGCCATCGACAATCTTTTCTTCGAGTTGCTTGATTGACAAGGTGACGACCTCAATCACTTCGTCTTCATCGCACTCGTAACGGTTTGTTTTATTGAGCTTTTCGGCAACAAATAGATACTGTATCTCATCACAAAATCCGGCAAGAGGGGTGACTTGGCCGAGAGACGTGAATTTCTCTGCACTAAACCCCGTTTCTTCCTCTAGCTCTCTTTTGGCGCAGCAGAGTGGCTCTTCGTTGCCTTCTCTGGTACCAGCAGGAAGTTCCAATAGCCATTTATTAAGTGAAGGCCGAAATTGGTGGACAAGGACAATGTGACCCTCCGCTGTAATAGGGAGAATCACCGCAGCACCCGGATGATGGATTGTGGTGTGCGTAATTGCCTGTCCTGTAGGAAGCACAACGTCTTCTTCAATCAGAGAAATTTGCTTCCATTTATGAATTATCTTGCTCATGCAGTTATGAACCCTAGCTGTTACCGCATTTTTGACGTTTTTCGACATTAACCACAAATGGTGGGAAACAAAAGCAAAAAATACTGCAACACGACGAAAGCGTTTGCACTTTAAGTGAGCAATGTCTCATAAATGGAAACTTTGATTGCTTCGTCAAGAAGGGGAAAAGCATCTGCTATAAGGGGAATTCGACAAAATACATTTGTAACAAAGTTATAACAAGTGTATAAAAATGTTAACGCAATACCACTTCAGCAGCCGGAGAACGTATGACACAAACCTTATTTGCCTCAAATGCCGAAAAAGCGCTTCTCTCAGAACGCATCAATAAATTGGCGAAAGCGTTAACGGATGGCGTTTATGAGCGTGAACATACGATCAAGCTCTGCCTTCTTGCTGCACTTGCTGGTGAAAGTGTTTTTCTTTTAGGTCCCCCTGGTATTGCAAAAAGCTTAATTGCCAAACGACTCATCCAAGCGTTCGATAACAGCAGTTACTTCGAATACCTGATGACGCGCTTCTCAACCCCTGAAGAGGTGTTTGGGCCACTGAGTATCCAAGAGCTAAAAGACAACGGCCGTTATGTTCGCTTAACTAAAGGGTATTTGCCAACTGCACAAGTCGTATTTTTGGATGAAATCTGGAAGGCGGGCCCTGCAATTCTTAATACATTGCTGACAGTGGTTAATGAGAAAACATTCAAAAATGGCAGCGATATCGAGCGTGTACCAATGCGCTTGTTGGTATCGGCTTCCAATGAATTACCCGATGAAGATAGTGGATTGGATGCCCTCTACGACCGCATGTTGGTGCGTGTGTTTGTGAATCGAATTCAGAATAAACAAAACTTTAAGTCGATGTTGACTGTTGGCACATCGCAAGAGGCACAAGTACCAGAAGGCCTAGCGATAACTGATGAAGAATATCATCAATGGCAACAACAGCTCGACAAATTGACGTTAACCGACAATGCATTCGAAAAGCTTTTCCAGCTTAAAACGATGTTAGAAAGCAAAGTTGAAGCTCAGTTTGGTGATGTGGCCAATACCGACATGTATGTCTCTGACCGCCGCTGGAAGAAAGCCGTGAAGTTGTTAAAAGCGAGCGCGTTTTTTAATGGTCGCGATGAAATCAATCCGCTTGACCTTCTACTGCTGCAAGATTGTTTATGGAACAGTCCTGAATCGCGAGATGTGGTACGTGAAGTGGTTCAAGAGTTCGCCTTAAAACATGCATTTGATCAACAAGACGCGGAGCAGGAAATTGAGTACTGCCGTGAGTCTTTGGTTGATGTTCAACATGAACTTGAAGATGCCTACCGCATGACGTTAACGTCTGAAGCGGCAACGGGTATTTTGCGTAAAGAAACCATGCGCTTTGATACCTCTAAAGCCAAGATGTACAAAGTTGGCGCAGCCGTTAACTTAGTTAAATTGGTTGTCTTGCAAAGCAACATGTCGGTTTCAGAATCAGAAAAAGGTGATAGCCGCTGGGTTTATGTACCCAAAGATGAGTTAGATCGAGTCATTAAAGAGGGAAGCGGTGATGTGTATGGTTACGTCAATCAAAACACCAACATGTGCCGTTTACGATTTGATGTTGACGCGGCGAATAACCTAGTTATCCGTGATATCGCGAACCGAGGCATTTTGGTTAGCCTAGTGACTCAAGAGGGCTTGGATGTAGAGCTTTACCAAAAGTGGTTAACGCAGAGCGAAAAAACCGTAAATCAGCTTAGTGAGGCAGAACACCATATGCGCAAGGTGAAAGCGAACTTTCATGATGCGCTTCCGCATAGCTTTGTTGATCCTGAACTACCCCGCCTAATGGAGTCGAGTCTGCAACAGGTAAGTCAGAGACTTGAATCAATCCAAGCAGAAAGTGAAAAAGTTATCCAACGCTTTAAAAACTTAAATCAGTTTTTCTCATAAGGAGACGACATGCTAGGTGCAGACGGACTTAACCTCGCGCTGATGGTGGCCGACTCCGGCATCATCGATAGCGCAGTTAATGATTTGATGGCGCGTTCACAAGTCATGATGATGGCAGAAAACCGATGTGTTAAATCTTCGGTCAAAGGTCACTTGTTAAAGTGGCGAGGCAGCGTCAAAAAACGGATCACCAAGGTATGTGAGACAGAGCGTTTCCAACAAGAGCTGTCTTTATATCAAGAGGTTATTCATTGGGATGAAGAGGCGTTTTTTGAAAACATCGAAGATGTGATTAAAAAGCTAGAATGGCACTCTGCGTTTTACATGCAAGCTCGCCGAATGATGGAAAAGAACAAAGGGATGAATAACCCTATGTTCCCTCATTACTTTTGTGATCAATGGTACCAAAGCCTCACCGATGCTATAAAACAAGCGCAAGTAAGCGAGCTTGAAGCCAATAAAGAAAAGGTGCTGAATGACCTGTATCAACGTATGGAAACCATGCGTAATATGGATAAAGTCACGGAGTCGGGTGACGCTGAAAGTGTAGGGCGCCTGTGGGATATGGCATCTGCCAAGTTGAGTAAAACAGACTTAACGGTGATGAAACGCCATGCTGAGTTTCTGAAGAAGCACCAAGGCTTGCAAGAAATTGCGGAGCAACTCGGTCGTATGGCGGGGCAAGTAAATGATCCTGAACTAAATCGTGCGCCCACTGAAGAACTTCAATTGGTCGAAGAGAAAAGTGATGAGGCGACGGATGATATTGTCGGTATTCACGAAAGCGATGATCTAAATAAGCTACTTCCCAACGAAACGATGTTTTTGGCGTATCCTGAACTTGAAGTTGTGTTCTATAAACACTTAGTTGATAAACGGCTCATGAACTATCGTACACAAGGCAAATCGCGCACGTTACGTAAAGTTAAAGCTCACCGACCTGACCATAAAGCGGTAGATATCGAAAAAGGCCCCTTCATTGTTTGTGTGGACGCGTCCGGTTCCATGAGTGGCTTTCCTGAGCAATGCGCCAAAGCCATGGCTTATGCTCTGATGCAAATCGCACTAGCGGAGCAACGTGATTGCTATGTCATTATTTTTTCTACGGAACACATTACCTACGAACTAACCAAACAAGATGGTCTGCGCGAGGCGGCGGACTTTCTAACTTATAGCTTCCATGGTGGTACAGACTTAGAGCCAACTTTGATTAAATCTATCGACTTGATGAGCGGTGATAAATATAAAAACGCAGACATGGTAGTCATTTCCGACTTTATCGCGCCAAAACAACAAGACGAGTTACTGGCCAAAGTGGATGCGCTCAAAGCGAAGAAAAACCGTTTTCACGCGATTAGCTTATCGAAATACGGAAATCCTGCATTAATGTCGATGTTTGATCACACTTGGTCTTATCACCCTAATGTTGTGGGAAGATTGCTAAAAAGGGTCAGCAACTATTAAACGCCTTAATGTTTCATGGGACAAAACGAACTGAAAGCGAGATTTATATTGCTTCGTTTTAAGCCAATAAGATCGAACTTTGGTCGAATTGACTTAAAAGAAATCAAACGAACAGAAAATGAAATATTTTTGTTTGACTATCTTCTCTCAATCCGTAAAGTAGCCACCAACGCAACGGGGTAGAGCCCTGAAGCGTAATAAAAGGCGCCTTGGCAGAGTGGCTATGCAGCGGATTGCAAATCCGTGGACCTCGGTTCGACTCCGGGAGGCGCCTCCA
>NZ_JAWOTB010000051.1:0-155664 GCF_033338655.1 Vibrio sp. Vb1729
AAGAATTTGCTTGGCGACCATAGCGTTTTGGACCCACCTGATTTCCATGCCGAACTCAGAAGTGAAACGAAATAGCGCCGATGGTAGTGTGGGGCTTCCCCATGTGAGAGTAGGACATCGCCAGGCTTTAAATTTAAGAAGCCCGCTCGAAAGAGCGGGCTTTTTTGCATCTATAGAGTTTTAAAATTAGCTCACTTTATACCTAAAAAGTGTTCATCTAAGGTGCGATATACTTGCTCTCTGCAACCTTCCAAAAGGCTTTAACAAGCGGATTCTCCAGCTGAGTTTTGTTGCAGCAAACACCAAGTTTAAAAGGTTTAATTGGTAAGACTTTTAAACGATTTATCTTTTCTCTTACCGGACTGTTGTTGATTACAACATCAGGTGCGATACCTACTCCACACCCCAATGCAACCATACTTACGATGGCTTCATGTCCGGAGGTTTGTGCGTAGATCTTTGGCTTTATTTTCATTTGTTTGAGCCAAGTATTGGCCCTGTCCCTTGCCGTTCCTGCTTCTGGGAGTATGAATGGAATGACCGACCAGTCTGGTTTTTCTTTTTGTAGCTCTTCAGCAAACGCACTAACCCCAACAGGTACGATGACAGAAAGTGGGATTTCACTGATCGTTTCAAATGCGATTTTATTTGGCATCTGTTCTGACTTGGCTGATATGGCAATATCGGCTTCATCTGCTAGTATTTTGTCGATCGCTTGAGCTGGATCGCCGGTTGATAGTTTGAACTCAATGAAAGGGTTCTGAATACGAAAGTCAGAGATTAGCTCCGGAAGATGGCTGTAGCTTGCAGTAACAGAACAAAAGAGACGGATTTCTCCTTTCAATTCATCCTCGGTTCCCTTCAGGTGACTCTGATACTGCTGCCATTCGCCAAGAATCTTTAAGGCTACTGGGACTAGCTTTTTACCTTGGATAGTTAAATCAACGCTACGGTTGTCGCGTAAAAACAATTGTTGGCTGGTTTCCTCCTCTAATTTTTGTATCTGTCGGCTTAAGGCTGAAGGGCTAATATGCATTGCCGCTGCGGTCTTGGCGAAACTTTTACTCTCACAGAGATGAATGAAAAGTTGCAGGCTTTTGATATTCATTAAATTTTCATTTCCATGTTGCATAAATTGCAATAACTAATTGTGAATATATCACTTTAAGCAATCTCATGTCTGTTTTAGTATGAAGTTATTCGGTAAGGCAATTACTGACCTCAATGGAAGAATCTCAAAGGAGCACCCAGATGGCTAATTATTTCAATACCCTAAACTTGCGCGAGCAGTTGGACCAATTAGGTCGTTGTCGTTTTATGGACCGCAGTGAGTTCGCTTCAGAAGCGGATTATCTGAAAGGTAAGAAAGTAGTCATTGTAGGTTGTGGTGCTCAAGGTCTTAACCAAGGTCTGAACATGCGCGACTCTGGTCTAGACGTTGCTTATGCGCTTCGCCAAGCCGCGATTGATGAGCAACGCCAGTCATTCAAAAACGCAAAAGACAACGGTTTTGAGGTAGGTAGCTACGAAACGCTAATTCCACAAGCTGATCTAGTAGTAAACCTTACTCCAGATAAGCAGCACACAAACGTTGTTGAGACGGTAATGCCGTTGATGAAAGAAGGCGCAGCACTAGGTTACTCTCACGGTTTCAACGTTGTTGAAGAAGGCATGCAAATCCGTAAAGACCTAACGGTAGTAATGGTTGCACCTAAATGTCCAGGTACGGAAGTTCGTGAAGAATACAAGCGCGGTTTCGGTGTACCGACTCTTATCGCTGTTCACCCAGAGAACGACCCAAAAGGTGAAGGTTGGGATATCGCGAAAGCTTGGGCAGCAGCAACCGGTGGTCACCGTGCTGGCTGTCTAGAGTCTTCTTTCGTTGCTGAGGTGAAATCTGACCTAATGGGTGAGCAAACTATCCTTTGTGGTATGCTACAGGCTGGCTCTATCGTGTGTTACGAGAAGATGATTGCTGATGGTATCGATCCTGGCTACGCTGGTAAGCTTCTTCAATACGGTTGGGAAACCATCACTGAAGCACTGAAGTTTGGTGGTATCACTCACATGATGGATCGCCTAACTAACCCTGCAAAAGTGAAAGCATTTGAGCTTTCTGAAGAGCTAAAAGAACTGATGCGTCCGCTATACAACAAGCACATGGATGACATCATCACCGGTCACTTCTCTAGCACTATGATGGCTGACTGGGCAAACGACGATGCAAATCTACTAGGCTGGCGTGCAGAAACAGGTGAAACTGCTTTCGAAAACTACCCAGAAACTGACGTAGAAATCTCTGAGCAAGAGTACTTCGATAACGGTATCTTGATGGTTGCTATGGTTCGTGCGGGTGTTGAGCTAGCATTCGAAGCGATGACGGCATCTGGCATCATCGATGAGTCTGCTTACTACGAGTCTCTACACGAGCTGCCACTTATCGCAAACACTATCGCACGTAAGCGTTTATACGAGATGAACGTGGTTATCTCAGACACTGCGGAATACGGTAACTACCTGTTCGCTAACGTAGCAACGCCGCTTCTACGTGAGAAGTTTATGCCAGCCGTAAATACTGACGTAATTGGTAAAGGTTTAGGTGAAACGTCTAACCAAGTGGATAACGCGACTCTTATCGCTGTGAATGAAACAATCCGTAACCATCCTGTAGAGTACATCGGTGAAGAGCTACGTGGTTACATGACTGATATGAAGCGTATCGCGGTGGGCGGCTAAATGACTGGCCTTAAGGCTCCATTTCGGTGTCGAAGGTGCTCGTTTACTATCGTAAAGTCCGCGCCTTCTCCTAGAAATGAAACCTTAATACAGCGTAATTTACTTAGTCTCAAGTAACGCAGTAGATAAACTCCAGGCAGACTGGAGTGATAAATACAAAATAAAACACAACATCTAATCAAAAGGCTTGGTCGCCGTTGACCAAGCCTTTTTGTTTTTAGCCGATTTATCTGCGCGCCGATAAGAAAAACGCTCCTTTGTGAGGAGCGCTTTGATACTTATTTTTCAGCAAGCTTTTCTTCAAGTTGCGCCAACTTCTGTTCCATTTCTGTTAGCTTTTGACGTGTACGTAGTAAAACTTGAGTTTGAACATCAAACTCTTCGCGACTTACAACATCTAGCTTGTTTAGCTGGCCTTGGATTACTTGACGAACTTTCTGATCGACATCAGAGCCCAACTCTTTTACAGGTTGAGGCATTGAGTCGTGAATCTGTTTAGCAATTTGCTCTAATTTCTTTGGGTCAAACATAGTGGCTAAAACTCCTTTTGATTTGTCCTCATTTTAAGTAAATGATACGTGAAAGTCGCCACTTAGATGGCAAAAAAGAGAGCGGCAATAAAAAAGGCCACCGAAGTGACCTTTTTGAATGCCTTAATAGCTTATCTGTTATCCGCTAATTCACGATGAGCTGCTTTCGCTTCGTCAACTCGCGCTAACTTCTCCAAGTCTTTGTCTTCAACAAATACTGGCAGAGGTTTGTGTTTTTCAGCTAGGTAGCTGTAAATCACAGGTAGTACAAATAGTGTGAACAGTGTACCGATTGCAAGGCCAGCAACGATGACGATACCGATACTGAAACGTTGCGCGGCACCTGCACCTGTTGCGTACATCAGCGGGATAAGACCTGCGATCATCGCAGCAGTGGTCATTAGGATAGGGCGAAGACGCACTTTCGCAGCTTCCATCACCGCATCAATACGAGACCGTTTATTATGTAACTGCTCTTCTTTGGCTACTTCACAGATCAAGATACCGTGCTTGGTTATTAGGCCGACCAGCGTGATCAAACCAACCTGCGAGTAGATGTTCATCGAGGCTGTACCCCAGGCCAATGCGATCAAGGCACCACAGATTGCCAGAGGTACAGATACCATGATGACAATAGGGTCGCGGAGTGATTCAAATTGAATCGCCAGAACGAGGAAGATGATCGCAAGTGCAAGACCGAAGGTTGCATACAAGGCACTACCTTCCGTTACAAACTGACGAGATTCACCCATGTAATCGTGGTTATAGCCTGCAGGCAGCTTGGTTTGTGCAATATTCTCAAACCAGTCGATTGCGTCACCCATAGCAACACTAGGCGATGGTACTGCACCCACAGTCGCTGAGTTTAGCTGGTTGAAGTGTGGCAAAGAGCGAGGCTCAGCCACCACATCAATGGTAATCAGACTGCCTAATGGAACCGCTTTACCATCCACAGAGCGTACATAGTAGTTCTTCATCGATTCTGGGTTTAGACGCCATTTACGCTCAACTTGAGGGATCACCTCATACGAGCGGCCATTCAGGTCGATTCGGTTTACATAACCATCTGCCATCATCGTGCTGAGGGTGATGCCAATGTCTTGCATAGTCACACCGTAGGCACCCGCTTTGTCTTTATCGATCTTGATCTTCATCGTTGCTGAATCGTAGTTCAAATCCAGGTCGGAATAGACAAACATTGGGCTACTTGCAACATCGGTTAGAATATCGCTAGCGATAGTAAACAAGCTCTCGAAGCTATTTGGTGTTGTAATTACAAACTGAACAGGTAGACCTGAGCCTGCACCTGGAAGCTCTGGCATTTGGAATGCAGTGACAGACATACCAGGTACACTTGATACTAGGCCACCCACACGTTTCGTGATTTCAGATTGGCTTGCCTCTCGTTCACTCCAAGGCTTCAATGTTGCTAGGCCAAACGCTTGGTTTGAGTTTGGTACACCATTAAAGACCTGTGCGTATTCCACTTCCGGTTGATCTGAGAGTATTTGGTTTACGTCATCCATGGTATTTTGGATATAGTCCAAGTTCGCGTTTGATGGGGCGGTACCCATCAGCATGACCACACCTTTATCTTCAGATGGTGCTAGTTCGCTAGGAATAAACTTGAACAAGACCGGTAAGCTTGCAAATACAATGATTGCAAACGCAATAACAACCGGACGATGAGCCATTACCGCTTTCAACATGCCTTCGTAACGAGTGGTCATGCCATCAAGGATATGGTGAACTTTTTGCTCAAACTTGCTTGGCTTCTCGTTCGCTTTCAGCATCTTCGAACACATCATTGGTGATAGTGTCAAAGCGATGATGCCGGATACGAATACTGAACCTGCCAGTGTCAAAGCGAACTCTTTGAACAATGAACCGGTGATACCACCCATCAATGCGATTGGCGCGTACACTGCACCTAGCGTCAATGTCATCGCGATAACTGGAACCGCAATTTCACGCGTACCAATGATTGCAGCTCGGAATGGCGATTCCCCTTCTTTGATGTGACGGTCAACGTTTTCTAGTACAACGATCGCGTCATCCACCACTAGACCGATGGCAAGCACCATCGCCAGTAGCGTCATCAAGTTCCAAGAGAAACCCATTGCCTGCATCACCATTGCCACACCAATCAATGAAAGTGGGATGGTCACGATAGGAATGATTACCGCGCGGAATGAACCTAGGAACAGTGTGATAACCACAAGTACGATTACTGCTGCTTCAAGAATCGTTTTCACTACTTCATGAATCGATTCGTTGATGGCGATAGTTGAGTCGTACATTACGTTCATTTTGATGTTACTTGGTAGGTTGCGCTCGAGCTGAGGCAACAGTTCAAGTACGTCTGCTGCAATGTTGATTGGGTTAGCACTTGGCGCTGCGTTGATCGCTGCAACCACAGCTTCTTGACCGTTTGCACTTGCGCGATAAACGTCGTGACTCTTCTCTAGCGTTACTTTAGCGATATCACCTAGGCGGATGACATCCCCTTCACCAGTTTTCACGACCAATGCTTCAAGTTCAGCAACGTTTGATACCTGAGTATCTGCGCTACCGTTATAAAGCACGAACTCACCCGTCGCTTGACCGGTTGCAGATTGGTAGTTGTTGGCGTTAAGAACGCTCATCACATCGGTTGCGGTCAACTTCAAAGCGCCCATTTTGGCAGGATCTAGCCATACGCGCAGTGCGTACTTCATACCACCATACAGGTCAACTTTGGACACACCGTTTACGGTGAACAACTGCGGGTTGATTACACGCTCAAGGTAGTCAGTGATCTGGCTTGAAGATAACTCGTCACTCGTAAAGCCGATGTACAGTACCGCCGTTGTCGAACCTGTCGACATGGTTACGGTTGGGTCTTCGGCTTCTTTTGGTAGCTGTGAACGTACCGAGTTGGTTTTCGCCAGAATGTCAGACAACGCCGCATTTGGATCAGTATTCAACTTCATGTTGACAGTAATGGTCGATTTACCCAGTACCGATTGCGAAGTCATGTAATCAATATTATCGGCTTGCGCTACCGCTTGCTCCAATGGCTGAGTAATAAAGCCTTGGATCAAGTTGGCACTTGCACCGTAGTAACTGGTGGTCACGGTGACCACCGTATTCGTCATTTCAGGGTATTCACGAACCTGCATTTTGAACACCGCTTGCAAACCAAGCAATGCAATCAAAAAGCTGATCGATACCGCTAAAACTGGACGTTTTATAAAAACATCTGTAAAGCGCATGATGCCTCCAACTTAAAGCATTGGTGTTTCAGCAGGTGGGGTAGTTGCATCGCTTTCGACAATGCTTACTTTCGCATGGTTACTCAAACGGACTTGACCCGATGTCACCACTACATCACCTGGCTTCACGCCTTCTAGAATGTGTGCGATATCTTTAGAGCGTTCGCCAACTTTTACCACATGCTGCTTAACGCGTTTTTCGCCATCTTCTTCTGTTACGATGTAAACATTGTCGCCATACAGCGTAAATGTGATCGCGGTTTGAGGTAGCGTGACCTGATTTTCTAATTTAGGCAGAATGATGTTTGCACGCGCGAACATACCACTACGTAGTTTGCCGTCACTGTTAGGGATATCCGCTTGAACCTGAATCAAGCCACTTTGTACGTTTACAGCTGGTTCAATCGCAGAAATAGACCCTTTGAAAGGTTGGTCTGGATAAGCGTCAACAAAGATATCCACTTCTTGATCGATATTGATACGTGAAATATCGGTTTGTGGCACGGTGAAGCGCAAGCGCATCACGCTGGTATCTTCAAGGCGAACAATATCGGTGCCCGCCTGTAGGTACTGACCGAGGTACACGTTACGAATACCTACCACACCATCAAATGGCGCTTTGATTTCGCGTCGGTCGATGGTTGCTTTCAGGCTTTCAATATCCGCTTTTAAGGAGAAGTAGTTTGCTTCTGCTTCGTCATACGCTTCTTTAGAAATAGAGCCTTTTTTGAATAGGCCTTGGTAGCGTTTGTATTTCGCTTCTGCCGCTGGCAACTTAGCTTGCGAGCTCTTCAAATTTGCTTTTTCGACTTCAGAATCAAGCAACACTAATGGCTGACCCGATTTAACTTGAGTACCGGAATCAAACGCGATTTTATCGATAACACCGCTCGTTTCGTTCGCTACCGTCACGCCTTGGTTTGGCTCGATAAAACCAATTGCCTCGATGACTGGTACCCAATCCACCGCTTGCACTTCTGTCACGGTTACTGGGAACTCAGGTTCAGGACGGTTTGCCATGTATTCAGCGATCTTTTGTTGCTTAAATAAATTGAAACCTATCACGCTGCCGAACAAGAGAACGGCGATAAGTAACATAAAGAAAGTCCACTTTTTCATTCTATTAAGAACTCCAAGTTAGTGTTTAATAATTGCATCCCAACTGGCTTCAATAGCGGCCTCTAATGCCGTCTTATCCAGTTGATAAAATCCCAAAGCGTGTTTCCGAGCAAGTGCAACACTTGCCTCAAAACTTAATCCAGAAAGTACTTCGTTATCGAGAAGCTTGAATACTCCCTCATCTTTACCCTGATTAAAAAGAAGATCTACTTGGGCAAACATTTGTCTCTCAAGTTCCCGAGCTTTGCTACTATTTGAACAGGGTAAAGACTCATATTGGACTCGGTTGCTGATCGCACTTAAGTTCGAGCTCGCTAAATTCCAAATATTGAGCCACATGGTTCGATAACGCTGTTTTAAAGGCATCTCTTCACTAACACCTAGTTGCACCGCAGTAGCAACACGCTTAGCAACGTTAAGGCGTAGTTCCTCTAAAAGATGTTCTTTATCTGAGAAATAACGGTAAATCGTCCCTGCTGCGACACCTGCCTCATTGGCGAGCTTTTGCATGGAAAGCCCTTGAAAACCAGATTCAGCAATGAGTTGTTCAGCAGCGACTAAGATTTGTTCTCGTTTATCTACAGCAGGGTTATCCTTCATAATGTCACCCTTTAGTGAATGAACGTTCATTCATTATAGCTTAAATACCCGCCATTTATGCAACAGAATATTGCACTTAATTGGTGTGAAAATTACAAGAAATCAGCATAGCTTTCACGAGGCCACCCCTTTATCATAGGCGCCACATTCATCACCCGCAGAGAATTTCTATGAAGCTGAACCCTAGTCAAGATGAAGCCGTGAAATACGTGTCTGGTCCATGCCTAGTGCTAGCTGGTGCTGGCTCGGGCAAAACTCGTGTTATTACCAATAAAATCGCTTATCTGGTTCAGCAATGTGGTTACAAAGCGCGTAACATTGCGGCGGTGACGTTTACCAACAAAGCAGCACGTGAAATGAAGGAGCGTGTAGGTCAAACGTTAGGGAAAGGTGAGTCTAAAGGTTTGATGGTATCAACATTCCACACTTTAGGATTGAACATCATCAAGCGTGAGTACAAGCATTTAGGGTTGAAAGCGGGCTTCTCACTGTTTGATGACCAAGACCAGCTAGCGCTACTCAAAGAACTTACCGAAAAGCAGCTTGATGGTGATAAAGATCTGCTACGTCAGCTTCTGAGTTGTATTTCCAACTGGAAAAACGACATGTTGACGCCAGAGCAAGCCAAAGCGCGTGCGCAAGGTGAACAGCAACAATTGTTTGCGTTCTGTTTTGATATGTACCAAAAGCAAATGAAAGCCTATAACGCGCTCGATTTTGATGACCTAATTTTGATGCCCGTTTTACTCTTACGTAATCATGAAGACGTTCGTCAGCGTTGGCAGAATCGTATCCGTTACCTACTGGTTGACGAGTATCAAGATACCAACACTAGTCAGTATGAGCTGGTCAAATTAATCGTCGGAGAACGTGGGCGATTGACGGTTGTAGGGGATGACGATCAGTCTATTTATTCATGGCGTGGTGCGAAACCTCAGAACCTCGTGTTGCTGGGTGAAGATTATCCGAATTTGCGTTTGATTAAGCTAGAGCAAAACTACCGTTCAACGAGTCGAATCCTGCGAGCGGCCAACATTTTGATAGCTAACAACCCTCACGTCTATGAGAAGTCCTTGTTCTCTGAAATTCCTGACGGTGAAAAACTCAAAGTGTTGTTGGCTAAAAATGAAGAGCACGAAGCAGAGCGCGTAACGGGTGAACTAATTGCGCATAAGTTCCTAAACCGTACCGAATATAAAGATTATGCGATTCTATATCGTGGTAACCACCAATCACGTTTGATTGAAAAGTCTCTGATGCAAAACCGTGTACCGTATAAAATTTCTGGCGGCACCTCGTTTTTTGCGCGCGCAGAGATTAAAGACATCATGGCGTATTTGCGCGTTTTGGTTAATCCGGATGACGACAATGCATTTTTGCGCATTGTGAACACTCCGCGACGTGAAATTGGCCCAGTAACGTTAGAGAAATTAGGCAGTTATGCCAATATGCGAGGGAAGAGCCTGTTTGAATCGAGCTTTGAAATGGGGCTCGAACAGCACCTAACGGGACGTGGCCTAGAAAACTTGCGTCGTTTCACCCAATGGCTAGTGGCGATTGCTGATCAAGCTGAGCGTGGTGATACCGTCGAAGCGGTTCGTTCGCTAGTTCGTGATATCCATTATGAAGATTGGCTATACGAAACTTCAGCAAGTCCGAAAGCCGCTGAAATGAGAATGAAGAACGTTTCTGACCTTTATTCATGGATAGTGGCGGACCTAGAGGGTGACAACTACGATCAAGAAGAGAAAACGTTAAAAGAAGTCGTTCAACGTTTGACCTTGCGTGACATGATGGAGCGCGGTGAAGAAGATGAAGACAGTGATGCAGTACAACTGATGACCTTGCACGCATCAAAAGGCCTTGAGTTCCCATATGTATACTTAATTGGGTCCGAAGAAGGTATTTTACCGCACCAAACCAGTATTGATGAAGATAACGTGGAAGAAGAGCGTCGCCTGATGTACGTTGGTATTACTCGCGCGCAACGTGAACTGACTTTCACTATGTGCAAAGAGCGTCGGCAGTTCGGCGAGTTGATCAAACCGACTCAAAGCCGCTTTTTGGATGAGTTGCCATTTGATGACGTTGAATGGGAAGTAAACAAAAAGCCAGTATCAGCAGAAGAGCGTATGGCGAAAGGTCAAGCACACATTGCCAATATTCGAGCAATGTTTAAGAAGTAAAGTAACCCTGTTCTCACTGACTAAAAACAAAAAGGCTTGCCAACTGGCAAGCCTTTTTCGTTGATGTCTTTACTTATAGACCTTCAATCATGTGGTCAATTGCTGCGATGATTTCATCGTCAGAACAGTCCATACAGGTTCCTTTGGCTGGCATCGCATTGAAGCCTTCTAATGCGTGCTTCACTAACGTATCTTTGCCTTGTGCAATACGTGGTGCCCAATCATCGGCATTACCTGTTTTAGGTGCGCCGTTTACACCAGATGCGTGACAAGCAATACAAAAAGTACCATAAACTGTGGCGCCATCACGTGGACCGGTTGGCTCTTCTTTCACTGGCTCAGAACCCGCTAGATAAACATCACCGACAGGTTGGATGCGTTCTGCGATCGCATCGTATTCAGTTTGGCTGATGTCAGAAGCTAAAGCTGCCGTAGAAAACGTTAAGGCAGCGAACAAAACGCTAATCATTTGTCGAGACATATCCATTAAACCCACTTCACATTCCCGAGGTAAGTGACTTACCTATTTATATAGTTAGAGTATTAATGCCGAGCAGAGAAATCATTAAATTCCACTGAATGGCATAGAATGATTAGACAACTTGGTTGCAGCTGTTAAATCAATGTAAATAATGGGTGATTATATCCCGATAACTTGTTGCAATAAACAACAAGTTATCCATGACAGGGCGTGAATCACATCAAAAATCCACTTTAACGGAAGATAACTGTCGAAAAAGAGACCAAACGATAAAAAAAGTAAAAAAAGTACTAGACGGCATAGTGTGATATCCGTATTATTCCACTCCGCCGATAGGGCATGCGCCCGTAGCTCAGTTGGATAGAGCGTTGGCCTCCGGAGCCAAAGGTCGAAGGTTCGAATCCTTTCGGGCGTACCATTGCCTCGGAGGATACATCGGTAAAAATCAGTGGTGGCTATAGCTCAGTTGGTAGAGCCCCGGATTGTGATTCCGGTTGTCGCGAGTTCAAGTCTCGTTAGCCACCCCATTCTTTCTTTTTTAGATTGAATGCGGTAGCATTGCTCCCAATCTTGATTCAATCAAGATAAAACATCGTCGGTGAATAGCGCAGCTTGGTAGCGCATCTGGTTTGGGACCAGAGGGTCGGGGGTTCGAATCCCTCTTCACCGACCACTATTTAGTTTATGGCTATATAGAGCGGTAAACAGAAAAAATTGATGGTGGCTATAGCTCAGTTGGTAGAGCCCTGGATTGTGATTCCGGTGGTCGCGAGTTCGAATCTCGTTAGCCACCCCATTAATTAAGGTGACTTCTTAGTTGAAGTGTCCTGTCTGATTTGAGAAAATCAGCAAATACAGTTCGGTGAATAGCGCAGCTTGGTAGCGCATCTGGTTTGGGACCAGAGGGTCGGGGGTTCGAATCCCTCTTCACCGACCACTATTAGAAAGCCTGCTTTTTAGCAGGCTTTCGTCGTTTTAGAGTTTATGATCTCGCTTGGACTGTATTAGTCGGTAATGTATCAATGGATTTGAACCCAAGTGGGGTTCGCCTGAAGTTAGAATTCGACTCTTCACCGACCACTATTTGAAGCCTCAGTCGAAAGACTGGGGCTTTTTTACATCTCTCCTGAAAAGAATCGGCATTCCATTTCAATTTTCCCCAAAAGTGTACAGCTCTAGGGGCTTTTGACCACCTATGATCTAAATGCTTTTCGAGCAGACAAAATAAACCCCAGAGCAGTGTCTAGGGGTTTGTAGTTTTCTAATCCGCTGATTTTATTGGGCGAGTGTTTTAAGGATTTCTTTCAGTTCTACCGTTTCTTGGATTTCAAAACTTGGCGTTATATCTGTTGAGTTACTTGCGCCTGTCGCATTCACCCACACACTCAAAATGCCCATATTGTTAGCGCCAGCAATGTCAGCAGGTAAAGAGTCGCCCACGTGTAGAGCCTCTTCTGGTTTTACTTCGACCAAGTCGAGCGCTTTTTGGAAAATACTTGTAGCAGGTTTCTCTTCTGGCTCTTCTCCTCCCACAATAATATGGTCCACCCAGTTGCTCATTTGTGTCGCGTTTAATTTAGGGTGTTGAGAAAAAATCGGGCCGTTAGTGATCACGACGAGTTTGTAATGTTGACGAAGGTCGCTGAGCATTTCTTTTACACCAGGGAAGAAAGTGAACGCGCCCATACGTGCAGAGTCAAAGTAGTCTTGAGCTTGTTGAGCCTCTTTTGCAGTGATGCTGACGCCTTGCTCCGCCAAGATGTTTTGGATCAGGCCACAACGGAAGGCATTTTCATCGGGTAGCAGAGCCACAAGGTGAGGGAACTCAGCATTCAGCTTTTTGTATACACCCTGCAAGTAGCGCTGCAAAAACGCTTTTGGTTCGGTAACTTGTGGGTAGGTCTTATGAATCCAAGTTGTAAACGCTTGTCCTGCAACTTTATCGGCTTGTGACGTTGCACATAAAGTCTCGTCCATATCAAAAAAAATCGCTTTAAGCACAGGGGCTCCTTTTATTTACGGCTTGGCTTTGACACTGTTCATCTATTATCCCACTCTCAATTGTGTCGTAAAGGGTTAAAATCGGCGAGTTTTCTTATGACGTACGAATGAGGATAGCGGTACTTTCCTTTGCTTAGTCAATAAACCGCTTAAGTGGCGCATAATCTGCGTTGGAGCAGGATTTGTGTGGTTTTGCTGTTTTGTTCACGTTTTGACCTATCCTTTCTCTTCCTAAGTTTGGCTTTTTGTATTTGCCGACTATTTTATTAATAGTTTTTTATGTTGAAAAAACACTTTTTGCATATGATATTGTTTGTTAAATGTTAATAAATACACATGAATAATATGGTTAATGATCTTGTTTAGCTCATGTTTACTTTTAGAGCATTTTTCTAGTTTTATTGGTGCATGACGCACAAAAATAGTGTGATATGAAAATGGTTAAATACTTGTTAATGAATTTTTATTCGCTAATTGTGCGTTTATTTAATGTTTTTTCGGCGGAATATACTTTAATTGTTGCTTTTTTGTGTGATTTTTGCCAAATTATTTCCGCATTAAGATTTCAGAGTATTATTCTGAATTTGAACGGATTCATTCAGGTGATGAATGGTGCCTTTGGCATGATTCGATACCACAGACAAGGCAGTAGAGGTCTGAAATGTCACTATTAGAAGTGAAAAACCTTCGTATTGAATACCCATCCCGACACGGCGTTCACGCTGCCGTGAAGTCACTTTCTTTTCATATTGAACGTGGTGAAATCGTGGGTGTTGTTGGCGAATCAGGTGCGGGTAAATCCACCGTTGGTAACGCCGTTATTGATTTGCTTAGCCCTCCAGGTCGCGTTGCTAGCGGCGATGTTTTCTTGGATGGAGAAAAAATTTCTGGCCTATCACCAGAAGCGATGCGTAAGGTTCGCGGCTCGAAAATAGGTTTTATTTTCCAAGATCCGATGACCTCGCTCAATCCACTTTTTACTGTTGAGCAACAGCTGAAAGAGACGATCCACGCCAACATGAAGGTCTCTGATGAAGAGGCGTATCAGCGCGCGCTTTCTCTTATGCAGCAGGTTGGTATTCCTCAACCAGAAAACCGCTTAAAGCAGTACCCGCACCAATTCTCTGGTGGTATGCGTCAGCGTGTTGTCATTGCCATTGCTTTGGCTGGTGAGCCTGATCTCATCATTGCGGACGAACCAACTACGGCGTTAGACGTTTCTATCCAAGACCAAATCCTCAACTTGATCCGCGAGCTGTGTATCAAGAACAATGTCGGCTGTATGTTGGTTACTCACGATATGGGTGTCGTCTCCAACGTCACCGATCGCGTGGCGGTAATGTATCGTGGTGACTTGGTGGAGTTTGGACCAACAGCCAAAGTATTGGGCGATCCTGATCACTCTTATACTCGCAGTCTAATTTCAGCGGTACCACGTTCAGACAGAAAGCTAGATCGTTTCCCGTTAGTAAGCTATATCGAAGAAGCGGCGGAAATGGAGCCACTCGATATCAAGAACCACTGGTTAGGACAAAGCCAAGATGAGCGTGAGTACACTGGCCCGCTTTTGGACGTGAAGAACGTCAATCTTCGCTTTGTGACCAAAGACTCTTTGTTCGAGAGCCGCCGAGAATACGTGCAAGCATCTAATAATGTGAGCTTTGAAGTGCACGAAGGCGAAACCTTTGGTTTGGTGGGCGAGTCTGGTTCAGGTAAATCGACCATTGCACGTGTGATTGCTGGTTTATACCAACCTAACTCTGGTCAGGTGAAATTCGAGGGCATTGACCTGACCGCTTTAACCTCTGAGAAAGAGCGCCGCCCGATGCGTCGTCAAATGCAGATGGTGTTCCAAAACCCATATACTTCAATGAACCCTCGTATGAAGGTATTCGATATTATTGCTGAGCCAATCCGTTTCCATAAATTGACGAAAAACGAGTCGGAAACTCGCCAAATCGTGAATGACCTATTGGATCATGTTGGTTTGGGTCGAATGGCTGGGCTTAAGTACCCTCATGAATTCTCCGGTGGTCAGCGTCAGCGTATTTCTATTGCGCGTGCGTTGGCGACTCGTCCTCGACTTTTGATTTGTGATGAACCGACCTCAGCACTGGACGTATCGGTACAGGCACAAATTCTAAACTTGCTGAAAGATCTGCAAAGTGAGCTGAACTTGACTATGTTGTTTATCAGCCACGATTTACCTGTTATTCGTCAGATGTGTGACCGAGTAGGTGTGATGCAAATGGGTACACTTTTAGAAGTGGCCCCAACAGAACAGTTATTCACGGCACCTCAACACGAATACAGCAAAAAATTGATTTCTCTGATGCCGGAGTTTACTGGCTTGCGAGAAGAGATCGAAACGGCATAAACCAAGCAATTCGCTTGGCTAACCTTTAGTCATAACAAAGACGCAAACACAACAACAAGGGATCCGTATCCCCGCATGAAGGAGTTATGCAAATGAAAACCATGAAAAGCAAATTAGCAGTGGCGCTAATGGCTGCGGGCCTAAGCTTTAACGCAATGGCAGCAGATATCAAAGTTGGCTATGCAGCTGACCCAGTATCGCTTGACCCACATGAGCAGCTATCAGGTGGCACACTGCAAATGTCACACATGGTATTTGATCCGTTGGTTCGCTTTACTCAAAAAATGGATTTCGAGCCTCGCCTAGCAGAAAGCTGGGAACGTATTAACGATACGACTGTTCGTTTCAAACTGCGTGAAGGTGTGAAATTCCATTCTGGCAATACTCTAACGGCTGACGACGTCGTGTGGACGTTCCAGCGTTTACAAAGCTCTCCTGACTTTAAAAACATCTTCGACCCGTACGAAAAAATCGTCAAAGTTGACGACAACACGTTCGATCTTGTAACTAAAGGTCCTTACCCACTAGTGCTGCAAACCGCAACGTACATTTTCCCAATGGACAGCAAGTTCTACACGGGCAAAACTGCGGACGGCAAAGACAAGTCTGAGCTAGTGAAGCACGGTAACTCATTTGCATCGACTAACGTATCTGGCACGGGTCCATTCATTGTGACTTCACGTGAACAGGGCGTAAAAGTGGAATTTGAACGCTTTAAAGATTACTGGGACAAAGAGTCGAAAGGTAACGTTGATAAGCTAACGCTTGTGCCAATTAAAGAAGACGCAACTCGTGTAGCAGCGCTGCTTTCTGGCGGTGTTGACATGATTCACCCTGTAGCGCCAAACGACCACAAACGCGTTGAAGATGCTGACGGCATCGACCTAGTTACGCTACCTGGTACTCGTATCATCACGTTCCAACTAAACCAAAACAGCAACGAAGCATTGAAAGACGTTCGCGTTCGCCAAGCGATTGTTCACGCAATCAATAACGAAGGTATCGTGAAGAAAATCATGAAAGGCTTCGCAACGGCTGCTGGTCAGCAAAGCCCGGCAGGTTACGTGGGTCACGATGACAAACTGGTTCCTCGCTACGACTTGAAGAAAGCGAAAGAACTGATGAAAGAAGCGGGTTACGAAAATGGCCTGACGCTAACGATGATCGCACCAAACAACCGTTACGTGAATGATGCGAAAGTAGCACAAGCGGCAGCGGCAATGTTGTCTAAGATCGGTATCAAGGTTGATCTGAAGACCATGCCAAAAGCGCAATACTGGCCAGAGTTCGACAAGTGTGCGGCAGACATGCTGATGATCGGTTGGCACTCAGATACAGAAGACTCAGCGAACTTCAACGAGTTCCTAACGATGACTCGTAACGAAGAAACCGGTCGTGGTCAGTACAACTGTGGTTACTACTCAAACCCAGAAATGGACAAAGTGGTTGAAGCTGCGAACGTAGAAACGGATCCTGCGAAACGTGCAGAAATGCTGAAAGGTGTAGAAGCAACACTATACAACGACGCAGCATTCGTACCGCTACACTGGCAAAGTGAAGCGTGGGGTGCGAAGTCTAACGTGAAAGCGGCAGACATCGTTAACCCAATGGTAATGCCTTACTTCGGTGACCTAGTGGTTGAATAATCACGGTTAGTCGACTTTGAGGAGGGATGGATTTCCCTCCTCAACTTAAAGCACTCGACTCAGTTTTGTTTCAGTCGGATTGAGTGGGTTATTTAGACTGAATTTTCTCTCTAATTTAGAGATCTATGGATAGTTAAGGGGCAAGGAATGTTTTCGTTTCTGGTCAAGCGCCTGTTTCAGGCACTGATAGTGATGTTTGTGATCAGTTTGGTGGCGTTTGCCATTCAGGACAACCTGGGTGATCCGCTGCGTGAGCTTGTAGGTCAGTCGGTTTCGGAATCGGAGCGTCAAGCGCTACGCGACGACTTGGGCCTGAACGATCCCTTTATCACAAAGTACACGCGCTTTGTGGGTAATGCACTGCAAGGTGATTTGGGTACCTCATATTTTTTCAAGCGACCTGCGGTTGAGGTGATCCTCGATAAGCTGGTGGCAACATTAGAGCTCGTGTTTGGCGCGACGCTCATCATTATCGTTTTCTCTATACCACTCGGGGTGTATTCCGCGATTCACCCGAAGAGTGTCTTTACCAAATTTGTTATGGCGATGAGTAGTGTCGGCATCTCGATTCCGGTGTTCCTAACCGCAATCATGCTGATGTACGTCTTCTCCATCGAACTCGGCTGGCTGCCTTCCTATGGGCGAGGTGAAACCGCTAACGTACTCGGTTGGGAATCTGGCTTCTTTACCATTGATGGTATCAAGCACCTCATCCTACCTTGTATTGCGCTAGCGTCTATCATGCTGCCGTTGTTCATCCGTTTGGTACGTTCAGAAATGCTGGAAGTACTGAGTTCGGAATACATTAAGTTCGCCAAAGCAAAAGGTTTGAACTTACAAAAGATTTATTACCAACATGCACTTAAGAACACCATGCTACCAGTATTGACGGTAGGTGGCGTGCAGATTGGTACCATGGTGGCCTACACCATTCTTACTGAAACCGTGTTCCAATGGCCGGGCACTGGCTTCCTTTTCCTAGAGGCAATCAACCGTGTAGATACACCGCTGATCACTGCCTACGTTATCTTTGTTGGTCTGATCTTCGTGGTAACCAATACCATCGTTGACTTGCTGTACGGCATCATCAACCCAACTGTGAACCTAACTGGAAAAGGAGCTTAATCATGAGCCAATCAAATTTAACACCAGCTCCTGCTCCATCAGCGTGGCAGCGTTTCAAAGAGTCAGATTTTCTGTATTACTTCAAACGCGACAAAGTGGCGATGGCGAGTTTTACCGTCTTTATGATGTTCTTAGTATTGGCATTGGCTGCACCGATTCTTGCGCCAACAGACCCGTACGATCTGACGTCTATCGACATCATGGATTCAGAGCTACCACCGTCTTGGATGGAAGAGGGCGATGAGCGTTTTGTTCTTGGTACTGATGAGCAAGGCCGCGATATTTTATCGACCATTCTTTACGGCTCTCGTTTGTCTTTGACGATCGGCTTTTTAGCCGTCGGTCTTCAGTTGATTCTGGGTATCATCATTGGTTTGTCGGCGGGTTACTTCGGTGGTCGTATCGATAGCTTCTTGATGCGCTTTGCGGATGTTCAACTATCGTTCTCAACCATGATGGTGGCGATCATCGTATCGGCCATTTTCAAAGCCAGCTTTGGCAGCGATTTTTACAGCCAATACGCGGTGGTGATGCTGGTGGTGATCATCGGTGTGGCTGAATGGCCGCAATACGCACGGACTATTCGTGCCTCGGTATTGGCAGAGAAGAAGAAAGAATACGTCGAAGCGGCGCGTGTGATGGGCTTTAAAGCTCCGCGAATCATGTTCCGTCACATTCTGCCAAACTGTCTATCGCCAATCTTGGTTATCTCGACGGTACAGGTAGCGAACGCGATCATGTCGGAAGCGGCGCTGTCATTCCTAGGTTTGGGTCTGCCAGTCGATCAGCCGTCACTGGGTGCGCTAATCAGCATCGGCTTTAACTACATCTTCTCTGGTGCATGGTGGATTACTGCTTTCCCTGGCATCGTGCTAGTAACATTGGTTTTGGTTATCAACCTGTTGGGCGACTGGCTACGTGATGTATTCAACCCGAAACTGTACAAAGGATAAGAATTTTCCCACCAAGCGTTGTAAATTCACTTAATTCCTTCCTAAACTGAGAGCCGGATGCAAATTCCGGCTCTTTTTTTGCTAGTTATTCTTTGTTCACATTTTTTTGGCGCTTTGCCGCCATAATGACCTTACCCACTAATTTAGAGTGAAGTGTATGGAAATGAAGAAGGCACAACACCCATCTCGTATCTTCCAAGCAAGCCTGGCTTTGGGTTTGTTGCTAGTATGCGCCCAGTTTTCTAGCCCAGTATCGGCGGAGGAGTTCCTTTGCCAAGCCACTCAAGCCAGCGAGAAAGAATTACCGATGCTTGAGAAAACGTGCCCAATTGGTAACGGAGTATGGGGAAAGAAAGTGCCGCAGGGGGGCAACTACCTTTACTGGATTCAATGCGGATTGCTACCCAAGCCTATGTCTCTCGCGAAAGCTAAGCCTCTCTATAGTAAAATCACGACTGACGTATGGATGAAGCCTGAATCCAAAGGCTATCGCTGTTTGATTGGACCTTACAAGGCATTGTCTGATGCGAGGGATGACTTACGAGGAGTCAAAACCTTGTCGAATTACAAAGAGGCGTTCATCCGAGTGGTTGGGAAAGGGACGAAACAACCAGTAACACCACCTACACCTAAATCTACTGTATCGTCGAAATCAGCCGCATCTTCGGTTAAGCCAACACCGACGGTGACCCCGAAACCCGCGCCAGTTCCTGCTGTGCGAGCTGATACCGACGCCTTTAAAGCGCGGGCAGAGAAGCCAGATACCAAGGCAAAAAGTTCGCGTGATAGCTCTTCGTCTACGCCTGTTGCTAAGACCAAAGCGAAGCCAATTGTCACTGGAAATGATGACATTGAAGTTCGGTTGAGAACTTCAGTGCAGGGCA
Source organism: Vibrio sp. Vb1729 (assembly GCF_033338655.1). Taxonomy (NCBI): domain Bacteria; kingdom Pseudomonadati; phylum Pseudomonadota; class Gammaproteobacteria; order Vibrionales; family Vibrionaceae; genus Vibrio; species Vibrio sp. Vb1729. Next base: position 19,893 of record NZ_JAWOTB010000051.1, read on the forward strand.
AAACGTACGTGGTCCCATATTTACTCGATCACCATAATCAGTTTTACATGGAACATGGTAAGCCGTGGAACCGCCTCAACTACGAAAACTCGCACAAAGTATGTCAGCAACTGGGTATGAACTTAGCTAACCCTGCAGAGTTTAAAGCGCTGAGGGCGTCTGGGGTGATGGAAAAAAATCAATGGCCACTGCAACTGCCGTATTGGGGCAAAGATAAGAAAGGTTTGTTCGCCGATCGTGAGCCCAATCAGCTCACCGGGACCTCATTGTTGAACGTGGTGTGCGTGAAATAACGACTCAGATATTGCGGTCAAAATATAGAAGAAAGCCCCGAGTTCGGGGCTTTTTTGCGGTCTCAAATATTATCGCTATTTAAGTGGCGTTTCTTTGTGATGCGTTTGCTAATACGCTCTACCACTGATATTCATCTCATTTTGCGAATTATTTTCACTGAGCTTGTCGGCAGAGAGTCTATTCGTCATAATGTTACTTGTAACATTACTGATAAATCACATATTTATGGCTCAACAGAATAAGAAAACGCGTACGACATTGCAGGATGTCGCAGACCAGGTTGGCGTCACGAAGATGACCGTTTCACGCTATATGCGTAACCCTGAGTCGGTGGCAGAAAAGACTCGGGCTAAGATTGCGACTGCGATTGAAGAGATGGGTTACATCGAAAACCGTGCACCGGCGATGTTGTCAAAGTCCTCCAGTAAAGCCATTGGTATTTTACTGCCGTCTTTGTCCAACCAAATTTTTGCTTCCTTTGTTCAGGGCATAGAGATGGTGACCAAAGCCAATGGCTATGAGACGCTTTTAGCGCATTTTAGCTACGATGAGCTTGAAGAAGAGCGCAAGATCGCGTCATTACTCTCTTATCAAGTCGATGGACTTATTCTAACTGAAAGCCATCACACGCCGCGTACATTACAGATGATCAAAAATGCGGGCATTCCGGTGGTCGAAACCATGGAACTGCCATCGGAGCCGATTGATATGGCGGTTGGACTCGATCATGAAGATGCGTCGTACACCGTGGTTAAGCAGATGCTAGATACGGGGAAGCGTACAATCGTCTATTTTGGCGCGCGTCTGGATACGCGAACCAAATTGCGGATGCAAGGTTACGATCGCGCGATGACAGAAGCAGGGCTAGAACCCAAACATGTATTAACTGGTGATCATTCTAGTTTTTCTTTAGCGCATGATTTGCTCGAACGCGCACTGGAAATGCACCCAACGCTCGATGGGGTGTTCTGTACCAACGATGACATCGCAATTGGCACCATGCTGAGTGCGCAGCAACGTGGCATTCAAGTTCCACAGCAATTGGCAGTGGCGGGCTATAACGCGCTGGATATCGGTCAAACCATCAGCCCGAAACTGACCAGCGTTGATACGCCGCGTTTCCAAATTGGTGTAAAGAGCGCAGAGCTATTAATTGCGCGCCTGAAAGGCGAAACGCAAGAAGAAAAAGTCTTCGATATGGGTTATCAGATCACGTCGGGAGAGAGTGTTTAACTAATTGTTAACTGCTCTTTGTATTCGCTCATCAATGGTATTGGTAGGTTAGGGTATGGCACATCAGCTGGATGCATTGGATCTCAACTTAATGCGTTTATTAAAAGCTGTGGTGGAAAACCGCAGCATCAAGCTGGCCGCAATGCAGCTTGGCATTTCTCAACCGAGCGCCAGCCGCGGCGTGATGAAGTTGAAGCAAGTGTTTGATGACCCGCTTTTTGTGCGTAAAGCACATGGGGTAGAGCCATCACCCATGGCGATTCGTCTCGCCGCCGAGTTCGACAATATGGTTGCACCACTGGAAAAAGTGGTGCAAGAATTTGAAGTGTTCGACCCACTGCAATACCAAGGGCAGATTGCGATTGTAACTGACCCTTATTTGATGGATGAGCAAGGGCAGCGACTGCTCACTGGTTGTCATCGAGCCTTTCCCAAAGCGCACTTTGCCTTTTCCAGCTGGAATACTTACTCGCACGATGAAATGTTAGAAGGTGAGCACGATTACTGCATTCTTGACCAAGAGACCGAGCTGTCGAAAGACATTTACATGCGCCCGTTATTCGTTGAAAAACGAGTGATTTTGGCGCGCAAAAACCACCCAACGTTGTCGAAAGTCAGCAATGATTGGGACACGGTGTCCAAACTACCACTCGTCTCTTTGCCTGCGCCTGCGTCATATAAACCGCTTTGTACCGTGGAGTCCGAGTATCGACGCATGGGTTATGAGCCAGTAGTGTTACTGAAGTCCTATAATTTGCGTTTGGCTTGCCAAATGTTGCAAGAAACCGACGCGATTATGTATGCCAGTCAAAGCTCGGCATTGTTGATGCCAGAACTCGCCTCTTACGCAATGCCACCCGTTAATCGTGAGTTTAGCCAGTTTGTTGTCTCTGGCGGTTTCCTTCAAACCAACCGCAACCATCCTTTGCACAGACACCTACATAAAGTGGTGCGACAAACCCTCAATACGCCGCTGATTTTTACGCAGTGACGTCACCTTATGGCATCGGCTGAATGAGAGAGTAGATGCTTTAACCTTATCAATATTGTGTGATTACATAGACAACTTACTTCTTAAGATATTCAAAAATGAATATCTCAATTACCTGTCTCTTTTTCCTACCCAGCGCTAATCTTATCTCAAATAGTCAGGAGAAGTGGCTCATTTTTATCTTTTTAACTTTTTGAATGTCGATACAGGTACGCGACATTCACCATTCTCCGTTATGCATTTTTTTAATTTCTGATGGAGGATTAATCATGCTAGTTGCACGTCTATTTTTATTGCTCGCCATCGTTGCCGAAGTAGCTGGCACCAGCACTATGTCTCTTATCGGACAAGGGCACGGGTGGTGGGGCTACATCGTAATGTATGTGCTGATCGCAATCTCTTACTACTTTCTTGCGTTTGCCGCGAAGAAAATATCTATCGGTGTGGCATACGCTGTCTGGGAAGGGTTAGGTATCTCGTTGATCACCGTGGTGTCGATCATCGCCTTTGATGCCAACTTAAACCATCAAGAGTTGTTTGGTTTGATGTTAGCCGTTGTTGGCATTGTGTGTGTGACCTTAGGGGAATCACATGGTCAACCTAACGCCAAGAAAAATGCCGATAAACCGGCAAAAGAACGTTCATTTTCTACTAGTACAAGGTGCGAATCATGAGTCAATTTTTTACGATGTCATTTGGATTTGTCGTGATGGCTGCCTTGGTCGATATCATGGCCAATATGGCGCTGACACGCTCAAAAGGTTTTAAATATAAAGGCTGGGGCATTGCGGCGATTGTGTTGGTACTGACAGCATTCACGCTGTTGGCACAAGCGGTGAAAGAGATCGACTTAGCCATTGCTTATGCCTCTTGGGGTGCGATCGGTATCTTGGGTACCGCAGTGGGTGGAGCCTTGCTGTTTAAGCAGAAACTCAAGCCAATCGGCTGGTTTGGTATCTTTGTGGTGATTGCTGCCGTCGTAGTGATGAAGACCGCTTGATGTAATTTAATGAATGCTAGATATCGTCATTCTGAGTAGCAAGAGACGAGTGTGATTCAGAATCTACCAACAAAAAGTGCTGTGGAAGAGGGGTTTTCTCTGGCTTCACAGCACCTTGATATTAGATTCCTGATCTCGCCTAGGCTCGTCGGAATGACGGACTCATTCATTTTTAAAAAGAACAGAGGCCAATCCTAAAGTTCGTCATTTTGAACAGCAAGAGACGAGCGTGATTCAGAATCTACCAACAAAAAGTGCTGTGGAAGAGGGGTTTTCTCTGGCTTCACAGCATTTTGCTATTAGATTCCTGATCTCGCCTAGGCTCGTCGGAATGACGGATTCATTCGTTTTTTGGAAAGAACTGAGGCTAATCCCAAAGCTCGTCATTCTGAACAGCGAGGGACGAGCGTGATTCAGAATCTACCAACAAAAAGTGCTGTGGAAGAGGGGTTTTCTCTAGCTTCACAACACGTTGATAGTAGATTCCTGATCTCGCCTAGGCTCGTCGGAATGACGGATTCATTCGTTTAAAAAGAACCGAGGCCAATCCTAAAGCTTGCCATTCTGAACTGCGAGGGACGGTCGTGATTCAGAATCTACCAACAAAAAGTGCTGTGGCAGAAGTGTTTTTTCTGGCTTCACAGCACGTTGATATTAGATTCCTGATCTTGCTGAGGCTCGTCGGAATGACGGATTCATTCGTTTTTTAGAAAGAACCGAGGCCAATCCTAAAGTTCGTCATTTAGAACAGCGAGGGACGAGCGTGATTCAGAATCTACTAACAAAAAAGTACAGTGGTAGAGGAGTTTTCTCTGGCTTCACAGCACGTTGATATTAAATTCCGATCCTGCTGAGGCTCGTCGGAATGACGGATTCATTCGCTTTTTAGAAAGAACAGAGGCCAATCCTAAAGCTCGTCATTCTGAACTGCGAGGGACGAGTGTGATTTAGAATCTACCAACAAAAAGTGCTGTGGTAGAGGGGTTTTCTCTGGCTTCACAGCACCTTGATATTAGATTCCTGATCTTGCTTGGGCTCTTCGGAGCGACGGATTCATTCGTTTTTAGAAAGAACTGAGGCCAATTCCAACGCTCGTCATTCTGAACAGCGAGGGACGGGCGTGATTCAGAATCTACCAACAAAAAGTGCAGTGGTAGAGGAGTTTTCTCTAGCTTCACAACACGTTGATAGTAGATTCCTGATCTCGCCTAGGCTCGTCGGAATGACGGATTCATTCGTTTAAAAAGAACCGAGGCCAATCCTAAAGCTTGCCATTCTGAACTGCGAGGGACGGTCGTGATTCAGAATCTACCAACAAAAAGTGCTGTGGCAGAGGAGTTTTCTCTGACGTCATAGCATGTCGATATTAGATTCCTGATCCTGCTGAGGCTCGTCGGAATGACGGATTCATTCGTTTTTTAGAAAGAACCGAGGCCAATCCTAAAGCTCGTCATTCTGAACAGCGAGGAACGAGTGTGATTCAGAATCTACCAACAAAAAGTGCAGTGGCAGAGGAGTTTTCTCTGACTTCACTGCACGCTGATATTAAATTCCTGATTTTGCTTAGGCTCGTCGGAATGACGGATTCATTCGTTTCTAGAAAGAACCGAGGCCAACTCCAAAGCTTGCCATTCTGAATAGCGAGGAACGAGTGTGATTCAGAATCTACCAACAAAAAGTGCAGTGGCAGAGGGGACTTTCTCTGGCTTCACAGCTCGTTGATATTAGATTCCTGATCTTGCTTAGTCTCGTCGGAATGACGAGGTTTTTCTTCTCGCCTTAAACAATAAAGCTTGCGCCTTCTTCTGCACTCGATACGTTTTGGCGGATCACGCTAAACAAGCCTCGTCCCCAAGTTTGTTGGGTCGATTCGGTATCGAAATGAATCAACTCGCGACCAGTGGTGTCGCTTAAGTTGTTCAGTTCGCCCGTTTGACAATCAAGGCGAATCAAATCACCGTTGCGCACTAAACCAATCGCGCCACCACGAATGGCTTCTGGAGAAACGTGAATCGCAGACGGAATTTTACCGGATGCACCAGATAAACGACCGTCCGTCACTAGCGCGACTTTAAAGCTCGCTTTTTGCACGTTCCCTAAAATTGGCATCAGCTTGTGTAGTTCAGGCATGCCGTTTGCCGCTGGGCCGTTGTGTGTGACCACAACGATGCAGTCTTTGTTCAGCTCGCCACGTTTGTACGCGGCCTCCACTTCGTGTTGGCATTGGAATACGATCGCTGGTGCAACAATCACGCGTTGCTCTTCTTTCACCGCAGACACTTTCACCACGGCTTTGCCTAAGTTGCCAGTCAATACGCGAGTGCCGCCAGTATTTTGGAATGTGGCGTCTGGTTTGGCGATCACGTCACCGTCTTGGCTGCCTTGGCACGATGTCCAGGTCAGTTGGCCATCGACAAGGCTCGGTAGCGTCATTTGGTCTTCAAATTCACCAAACACGGGTTTCACATCGCGATGCAAAAGCTCGGATTGGTTCAAGCGGTGCAATAACGCGGGCACGCCCCCCGCGTCTTGGAACGCGTTCATATCGGCTGGGCCGTTCGGGTAAACGCGAGCTAACAAAGGAACCACATCCGACAGATCGCTGATGTCTTGCCACGTGAGCAAGATGCCAGCAGCACGCGCCACGGCGATCATATGAATGGTGTGATTGGTACTGCCGCCAGATGCGAGTAGAGCGATGATGCCGTTGACCAAGCTCTTTTCTGTGACCACCTCGGCCAGCGGACGGAAGTGTGCAGAACCCGCCGTCATTGAGGCGATTTTCAGAGCCGCGTGATTGGTTAACGCTTTACGCAGTTGGGTATGGGGATGAATGAATGCCGAACCTGGCAGCATCAAGCCCATGGCTTCGAACACCAACTGGTTGGTATTGGCGGTGCCGTAAAATGTACACGTACCCGCAGAGTGGTAAGCGCGACACTCCATATCCAGCAGAGCGTCTTTGCCGACTTCTCCCGCTGCGTATTTTTGGCGCACGTCGACTTTCTCTTCGTTGCTGATGCCTGTTGCCATCAGACCCGCTGGCACAAACGCCGTTGGTAGGTGTGCGTAAGACAGCGCGCCCATCAGTTGCCCCGGTGCGATTTTGTCACAGATGCCAAGCAGTAATGTGGCATCAAAGACATTGTGACTCAAAGACAACGCCGTTGATTGCGCAATTAAGTCACGCGAAAACAGCGACATATCCATGCCTGCTTGACCTTGAGTCACCCCATCGCACATCGCTGGCACACAACCTGCGACTTGCGCCGTATGGCCGTAGTCCGCCAGCACTTTTTTGATTTGTGCTGGGTAGTCTTGGTACGGCTGGTGGGCGCTCAACATGTCGTTGTAGGCGCTGATCAGCGCGACATTGGCATGAGTAAAATCGAGAATATTTTTCTTTTCAGAAGAGCAAGAAGCGGCGACTGCATGGGCTAAGTTACCACAAGATAAACCAACACGGCCTTTGCCAGCTTCGGCTTGCACTTCGGTGCGAGCAAGAAAGGCAGCGCGCGCTTCACGGCTGCGCTCGGTCAAGCGTTGTGTGACCTCAAGAACAACAGAGTGAGTCATTACGCCACCTCGATCGCTTGCATTTTGATTAGCTCAGCGGCAGAGCGTTCCACCACGTCGCTGATGTCTCCGTCGATACTGACGATCAGAGTTTGAGGCTCGTTGTCTGGGCGCTCTAGCGTCTCGAATTGGCTCTTCACCATGTTTTCTTTCATGAAGTGGCCTTTGCGCATACGCATGCGATTAAGGATCAACTCCATATCGCCATCAAGGAACAGGAAGGTCACGTTGTCGTTGCCTTCGCGGATCTGATCGCGGTAAATCTTTTTCAGTGCTGAACAGACAATAATGCCGTGTTCGTTTTTGCTTTCTAGGCTGTACGCCGCATCACGAATGCGTTCTAGCCATGGCTTGCGATCATCATCGTTCAGAGGCTGGCCCGATGCCATTTTCTGAATGTTCGCTCGTGGATGAAGATCATCACCATCAATGAATTTACGCCCTAGCTTTTTCGCTAGATGCTCACCAATTGTGCTTTTACCACTAGCACAAACGCCCATAACGATGACACTACTACCAGCCATAACTTATCCTCATAACCAAATTTGCGCGTGATCTCAATTTTTGAATTCACTTTAAAATATGGGTTTATCTTATTCATGTTATCGGTAACATGTTACCGGTAACTGAAATAAATGTGAACCATAACACAAACAATAATTCTTAAAGGTGAACCTATGGAGCAATTAACCCAAGCCCCAGATCCTACGTTCCTACTGACGATTGCAGGCCTTGCCATTGCAGCGTTACTCGTTCTGATCATTAAACTGAAAGTCCATGCTTTTGCTTCCCTTACTATGGTGAGTTTAGGTACGGCAATCGCCACTGGCGTTCCTTCAGAGAAAGTCGTATCGACCATGATGGGCGGCTTCGGCGGCACGCTGGCTTCCGTGGCATTGCTGGTTGGTCTCGGTGCGATGATCGGTAAAATTCTTGAAGTGACTGGCGGTGCGAAAGTGCTGGCAGACACTTTGATTGGTCGCTTTGGTAAAGAGCGCGCACCATTTGCTTTGGGCGTCGCTTCATTACTGTTTGGCTTCCCAATCTTCTTCGATGCTGGCCTTGTAGTGATGATGCCAATCATCCTAAGTGTGGCGGCTCGTTTTGGTGGCTCACCAATTAAATACGCGTTGCCTGCAGCTGGTGCTTTTGCGGTTATGCACGCGTTTGTTCCACCACACCCAGGTCCGGTTGCAGCGGCAGAATTCCTTGGCGCAAACATCGGTCTGCTATTGGTGGTGGGTATTTTGGTTGCTATTCCAACTTGGTACCTTGGCGCTTACCTATTTGGTTTGTACGCGGGCAAAAAATTCGATATCCCACTATCTAAAGCCTTCTTTAATGGCGAAGCGATGGTGGATGAGCGCAACGCACCAAAATTTGGCACGGTTATGACCATCCTTGTGCTGCCAGTCCTGCTAATCTGTTTGGATACGGTATTGAACACACTGGCGGTTGCAGGTTTGATTGATGGCAAAACGGCACTGGTTGAGTTCCTACGTATGCTAGGTAAAACCCCAGTTGCGTTGCTGATTACTTTGATTGTCTGTCTGGCTGTGTTTGCCAAAGACTACGGCATGGCAAAACTAGAAAAATTATGTGGTGAGTCATTGGCTCCTATCTGTGGTGTTATTCTAGTCACGGGTGCAGGTGGCATGTTTGGCGGCGTACTGCGCTCAAGCGGTATTGGTGATGCACTGGCTGACGTTCTTACAGACACAGGTATGCCTGTGATTGTGGCGGCGTTTGTGATTTCAACCTGTCTGCGTGTTGCTCAAGGCTCGGCAACCGTAGCGCTAACCACTACGGCGGCTCTTATCGCTCCAGTTGTGGCAGCATCAACAGGTTTGAGTGAACTCGACCTTTGCTTTATCGTAATCGCGATTGCGGGTGGTGCAACGGTACTGTCTCACTTCAATGACTCTGGTTTCTGGTTGGTCTCTCGTCTGCTTGAGATGGATGAGAAAACCACATTAAAAACTTGGACGGTAATGGAAACGTTACTTGGCGGTATCGCGTTTATTATCGTCGCAACATTAAGCTTTATTCTTTAGAGGTTCCCCATGACAACACTTGAACAACGATTAAGAGAAATCAAAATCGTCCCAGTTATCGCAATCAACGACGTAGCACATGCTCTGCCACTGGCAAAAGTGTTGGTAGAAAACGGTTTACCATGTGCGGAAGTGACATTCCGCACCGAAGCGGCGGCGGAGTCGATTCGCATCATGCGTGAAGCGTACCCAGAACTGTTGATTGGCGCGGGCACCGTTCTGACCACAGAACAAGTGGATATCGCAATCGAAGCGGGCGTGGACTTTATCGTTAGCCCAGGCTTCAACCCAACCACAGTGAAATACTGTCAGCAACGTGGCGTGACTATCGTACCGGGTGTAAACAACCCAAGCTTGGTTGAGCAAGCGATGGAAATGGGTCTGCGTACGTTGAAGTTCTTCCCTGCTGAGCCATCAGGCGGCGTAAACATGTTGAAAGCACTCACGGCGGTTTACCCAGTGGAATTCATGCCAACAGGTGGCGTAAGCCCATCCAACGTGGAAGATTACCTAGCGCTGAAATCGGTTGTAGCTTGTGGCGGTACTTGGATGGTGCCAACCGCAATGATGGACAACGGCGATTGGGAAGGCATTGCTGAATTGGTGCGCGCAGTTAAGTAAAACGCACAAACGGCTCCGAAATACCCCCGAACGTTAGAAAACGTGATACGAAAAAGGGTCATCAAGTTACTTGATGACCCTTTTGCTTTTTGGAATGAAACGGCTTTAGAAGTGATGCTTCATAAAGCGCTTAATAAAGCGAATGAAATCTGCTTCGGCTAGCTTCGCGCACTTCAATGTTTGGGCGTGAGACAATTCTACATCTCCCAAGCCTTCTGCCATGTTGGTGATCGCACATACTGCCAATACGGGTAAGCCGCAATGCGCCGCAGAAATCACTTCTGGCACGACCGACATACCCACCACATCACCACCGATGATTTGCATCATGCGGATTTCGGCTGCGGTCTCAAAGTTGGGGCCTGTGTAAGAGACAAACACGCCTTCATTGAGGTGAATACCATTGGCTTTGCCGACTTCAAACGCTTCTGCGCGCAGGTCTTTGTCGTACGCATTGGCGAGGCTGAAGAACCTCGGGCCGTACTCTTCATCATTCGGACCGATCATTGGCGATTCAGGCATGGTGTTGATGTGGTCATGAAATACCACCAGAGAGCCGACATCAATACGCTCAGGGCGAAGTGAGCCTGCCGCGTTGGTGACGAGCAGAAACTCACAGCCCAGCTTTTTAAAGGTTCGTACGGGTGTTGTCATGACCTTCATTGAGCCGTGTTCGTAGTAGTGACCGCGACCTTTCATGCACACTACGTCTACGCCGCCCATGGTGCCAAGTACCAACTCACCAGAGTGGCCTTGCACGGTGCTAACCGGAAAGCCTTCGAGCTCTTCGTATGGAATGACCACTTTGTCTTGTAGCTCGTCTGCCAATACGCCTAAGCCTGAGCCTAAAATAAACGCCGCTTTAGGTTGGAAGTTTGGTTTGCGTTCGCGAATGGTTTGTAGCGCGCCGATTACTGGATCGTGATTCATGTTAGTCACCTTCTGGTTGTGTGTTGATTCCATTGTGTGACTTTCTGCGCTGGTTATCTTTGCTTTATTCGCTACTATCATCCTTAAAAAGAGGATGATGAAATTCGCTAGGACTCAATGCATGAAGTCAGAACCATTTGAGCGCGTGACGCTGAAGATGCTGCGTTACTTTTACGAGGTCGCACAAACCAAGCATTTCACTAAGGCGGCCGAGAACCTTAATATCACCAATTCGCCGTTGAGCAATCGCATCAAAGAGTTGGAAGAGGTGCTTAACGTCAAACTGTTTGAGCGTGATTCAAGAAACGTCATGCTAACGGAGGCCGGACGATTGTTGGAATCCAAATGCCAACTGATTTTTCAGACCTTGGATGTCTCACTCAATCAAGTGCAGCAAGTGGGTTTGAACCAGAGAAATATCTTGCGAGTTGGTGTGGTAAGTAGTGCATTTTGGGGCGGATTTGATCGTTTGTTACAGCGCTTCCATGCTGAGCATAGCACTTATCACGCCGACATTTTTGACCTTAACCCAGAGACGCAAAAGAAGCATCTGAGTGAGAAGAAAATCGACGTGGGCATTGTACGTTTTGCCGATGCACTCAACATTTATCCGTATCAGTCGGTGTCTTTGGGCAAAGATGTGTTTGTGGTGGCGGTGTCGGAGCAACATGAGTTAGCCAGCAAATCTTTGCTGCGGCTCCAAGATTTAAAGGCGTGTGAGTTTGCGTTTATGAGTTTGGCGAATTCTGCCTCGGCAAACTTCATCATCAATGCCTGTCTGCAAGAAGGCTTTTCCCCCCATATTGGCAAACAAGTGGTGGAGCCAAGCACCTTGATGGCGTATGTGGCAAACAGCAATACCGTGACGTTGGTGCCGTCGACGTTTTCTCAGCATCATTGGCATGGGATTCGTTTTATCAAGCTGAAAGAGTCACTGCGTGCAGACTTGTGTCTGATTCATGATGGTAAGCAAGAGAGTGCTATTAAAGCCGAGTTTATTCGCACATTATTAGAGAATGCGAGTTAAGCATGGGATAACAAAAAAAGGTCATCCTAAGATGACCTTTTCAAATGATTCACTGAAATCAGCAATGCGATTAGAGCGTAATTAACGCATCGTTACGAACTCTTCAGAGCCCGTTGGGTGGATAGCCACAACAGAGTCGAAGTCTGCTTTGGTTGCGCCCATCTTCATTGCTACGCCGAAGCCTTGGATCATTTCATCTACCGTGAAACCGATGCCGTGTAGGCCAACAACCGTTTCTTCTTCGCCCGCACATACAAGCTTCATCTTACATGGTTGACGGTGCTTAGTAACAGCGGTGTACATCGCAGTAAAGCCAGATGTGTAGACTTTGATGTTGTCTTTGCCGTACTTCTCTTCTGCTTCTTGCGTTGTAAGACCGATAGTGCCGATTGGTGGGTGGCTAAATACCACAGTTGGTACCAAATCGTAGTCCATCTTCGCGTTTGGTTTGTTGTTGAACAAACGCTCAGAAAGTTGACGACCCGCTTTCACTGCTACTGGCGTTAGCTCGATACCGCCTTCCATGATGTCACCCACACAGTAGATGCCTTTCACGTTGGTTTCTTGGTATTCGTCTACCTTGATGTAGCCTTTTTCGTTCGTTGCCACACCGGTTGACGCTAGGTTGATTGCGTCTGTCGCAGGGTGACGACCGATTGCCCAAATCAGTTGGTCAACGTTTTGGCTTTCACCGTTTTCTAGGTGCAGAGTTAGGCTGCCATCGGCTTCTTTTACCACTTCTTTTGGTACAGAGTGGGTGTGCAGTTTTGGACCTTCTGCGTCCATCACTTCAACCAACGTATCGATGATCATTGGATCGAAGCTACGCAGTGGTGACTCTTTACGTACGAACAGGTGCGTTTCTGTACCTAGCGCGTGCAGTACGCCAGCAATTTCAACTGCGATGTAGCCTGCGCCAACAACCGCAACGCGTTTTGGTTGCTCTGCTAGGTCGAAGAAGCCGTTTGAATCGATGCCGTATTCAGCGCCTGGAATGTTTGGAATAGTAGGACGACCACCAACCGCGATCAGGATGTGATCTGCTGTGTAGTGTTCACCGTTTACTTCGACAGTTTTTTCGTCAACAAACTTAGCAAAGCCTTTAATCACGTTTACTTTATTGTTGCCAAGAACGCGATCGTAAGATTGGTGAATACGACCGATGTATGCCTGACGGCTCTCAACCAGTTTGCTCCAGTCGAAACCTTTCACGTCGACATCAAAACCGTAATCTTCTGCGTACAGGTTCATTGCTTCTGCGATTTGCGCGCCATGCCACATCACTTTTTTCGGTACACAACCTACGTTTACACAGGTACCGCCAAGGTCTTGAGCTTCGATTAGCGCAACTTTCGCGCCGTACATCGCCGCACGGTTTGCAGATGCGATGCCGCCACTGCCGCCACCGATACAGATATAGTCAAAATGAGTCGCCATTACTTTCTCCAAGAGCTTATAAATTTTATCTGGTACATAGATAGATTGGGATGACCTTGCCCGAACTCAATGCCACCGTTATCCCACTATCATAAATCGAATTCGACTAATTCCTAAATGGGAAAAAGCGACAATACTTATGACAAATAGCGATGAGAGGCACAAAAAGAAGAATAAGCACGACTGGAGGGAGAAGGTGAGAGCATAAAAAAGCGCAACGAGAATATCGTTGCGCTTGAAGATAGCAGTACTGAAGTGCTTACTCTGGCACAATCCAGTCCACTTTCCAGTGGCCAGTTGCTGGTGCGATCGCGTCTTGCAGGAATGGCAGAATCTCTTTCATCTGGCTTTCCAGTTTCCATGGCGGGTTAATCACAATCATGCCGGATGCCGTCATGCCGCGCTCGTTGGTATCTGGTGCAACACCTAACTCGATTTGCAGAATTTTACGAATACCGAGTGCTTCCAAACCTTCGATCATATCTTCGATGTCGTGACGGTTTACCACTGGATACCAAATCGCGTAGATACCGGTTGCCCAACGTTTATGGCTCTGATGAATCGCTCGCACCACATCGCGGTACTCTTTCGCGAGTTCGTATGGTGGGTCAATCAGCACCAAACCACGACGTTCTTGTGGCGGTAAGCTTGCTTTGAGGCGTTGGAATCCGTCTTCTTTGAAGATGCTCACTTGGCGATCACGATGGAATTCTTGCTCTAACAATGGGTGATCGGCCGGGTGCAACTCGGTCAGCACCATGCGATCTTGTGGGCGGATTTGCGCGCGCGCCACACGTGGTGAGCCTGGGTAGTAACGCAGTTTCTCGCCGTTGTTGAGCACTTTAATGGCATCGATGTAGCTTTTGATGTCTTCGGGAATGCTTGGGTTATCCCAAATACGTGCGATGCCTTGTTTGTATTCGCCCGTTTTTTCAGACCATTCGTGAGTCAGATCGTAACGGCCCACACCCGAGTGGGTATCGTGATAAACGAATGGCTTATCTTTTTGTTTCAGCGCATCAAGAATGAGGCTTTGAACGATGTGTTTGACCACGTCGGCATGGTTGCCAGCGTGGAAGCTGTGGCGGTAACTTAACAAATTAAACTCTCGAAACACTCTTTGTCTGAGTGTGGTCTGTGATTTTCACTCTATGGCGGTATTATACTCAAGTAACTTAAAGATGTAGAACTTCCAATCAAATCTGTTCCTCTGATAAGGGGACGCTATTGAAATTTCTTTAAGTCACCCACACTTACTATTGGTAATCGAATTGAACTAGGTGAGTTTCTCGCACTCAAAAGGGTGTGAAATCTCATTTAGGTATAACAAGACTCAAGGACAGAGTAGCGCTGGTTGACTATAAGATGGTCATCGCGGCATAGAGAAAGGGAACGGAGCTCCCCCAATCCATGTTGCTGGCTCGTCTGTACATTGAGTTGGCCTATCTACACAAAATAGACAGGCAATCACAGAGTCAAAACACAAAAGGAATTATTCATGTCTAATCCTCTTCTGACGTTTACGGACCTACCTCCGTTTTCTCAAATTAAACCAGAACACATCAAGCCTGCCGTTGAGCAAGCGATTGCTGACTGCCGAGCAAAAATCGATGAAGTTCTACAAGACAACGCTCACCCAACTTGGGACAGTGTGATTGCGCCAATTGAAGAAGCGGATGATCGCTTAAGCCGCATCTGGTCGCCAGTGGGTCACATGAACTCGGTAGTGAACAGCGAAGAGCTACGTGAAGCTTACGAAAGTTGCCTACCAATTTTGTCAGAGTACGGCACTTGGGTTGGTCAGCATAAAGGGTTGTACGAAGCGTACAAAACCATCAAAGCGAGCGAAGAATTTGCAACGTTAACTCGTGCCCAGCAGAAAACCATCACTGATGCACTGCGTGATTTCGAGTTATCAGGCATTGGTTTGCCATCCGATGAGCAGCACCGTTACGGCGAGATCAGCAAACGTATGTCTGAGCTGAGCTCTAAATTCTCTAACAATGTGCTGGATGCCACCATGGGTTGGACCAAGCACATCACAGACGAGAAAGACCTAGCAGGTATGCCAGAATCGGCGCTGGCAGCAGCGAAAGCTGCCGCAGAAGCAAAAGAGTTAGATGGTTACCTCATTACGCTAGATATCCCATCTTACCTACCTGTCATGACGTACTGCGATAACCAAGAGTTGCGTAAAGAAGTGTACGAAGCGTACGTGACGCGCGCTTCTGATCGAGGTCCAAACGCAGGCAAATGGGATAACTCAGAAATCATTACTGAGCAGCTAAAACTGCGCCATGAAATTTCACGTATGCTAGGTTTCAATACTTACAGTGAAAAGTCGTTAGCAACAAAGATGGCTGAAACGCCGGATCAAGTGCTGGGCTTCCTGAATGACCTAGCGACACGAGCGAAACCGCAAGGTGAACGTGAAGTCGAAGAGTTACGTCAGTTTGCGAAAAGTGAGTTTGGTGTTGAAGAGCTGAACGTTTGGGATATCGCTTACTACAGCGAGAAACAAAAGCAGCACCTGTTCCAAATTTCGGATGAAGAACTGCGCCCATACTTCCCAGAGTCAAAAGTCGTGAGCGGTCTGTTTGAAGTGCTAAACCGCGTGTTTGGCATGACCGTTACTGAGCGCGAAGGCGTAGACACTTGGCATGAGTCCGTGCGCTTTTTCGATATCTTTGATGCTGAAGGCACACTCCGTGGCAGTTTCTACCTAGATCTCTACGCTCGTGAACACAAACGTGGCGGCGCGTGGATGGATGATTGTCGTGGTCGTCGCGTTACGCTATCTGGCGAGCTGCAAACGCCGGTTGCGTATCTAACGTGTAACTTCAACCGTCCAGTGGGCGACAAACCAGCACTGTTCACGCACGATGAAGTCGTGACGCTATTCCATGAGTTTGGTCATGGAATCCACCACATGTTGACGCAAGTTGATACAGGTGCTGTTTCAGGTATTAATGGCGTGCCTTGGGATGCGGTTGAGCTACCAAGTCAGTTCCTAGAAAACTGGTGTTGGGAAGAGGATGCGCTGGCGTTCATTTCTGGTCACTATGAGACAGGTGAGCCGCTACCTAAAGCGATGCTAGACAAAATGCTCGCAGCGAAAAACTTCCAATCTGCGATGGGTATTTTGCGTCAGCTAGAATTCGGCTTGTTCGACTTCACGCTTCACACCGAATATGACCCTGAAGTGGGTGCGCGTGTACTGGAAACTCTGGCGAAAGTGAAAGAGAAAGTCGCGGTAGTTCCTGCGGTTGAGTGGGCGCGTTTCTCACACAGCTTCGGCCATATTTTTGCTGGTGGCTACAGTGCGGGTTACTACAGCTACCTATGGGCTGAAGTGCTGTCGTCAGACGCGTATTCTCGCTTTGAAGAAGAAGGCATCTTCAACAAAGAGACGGGTCTAAGCTTCCTGAACAACATCCTAGAAATGGGGGGCAGTGAAGAGCCAATGGAGCTGTTCAAGCGCTTCCGTGGCCGCGAGCCACAAATCGATGCACTGTTGCGCCACTCGGGTATTGCGGCGTAAATTGAGCAAAAAACATCAAGGCCAACCGTTCGGTTGGCCTTTTTTGTACAGTTTTTATAAAAAATTTTACGGATTTACGTTGCGGTTGATCGGGTTCTGCAACGATATCAATGTCTCCGTGGACTGAACCTCATCAATGGCTTGCAGCTTGTCGATCAGTACAAATTGCAGCTCTTCAATCGATTTGCACATCAATTTGACGAATATGTTATACGCGCCCGTGGTGTAGTAAGCTTCAACGACTTCGTCGAGCGCGTTGAGTTTTTCTAACGCGGAGTGGTAATCACGAGCTGCATTGAGGTTAATACCAATAAAGCAGCACACATCGTAGCCAAGCTTTTTGGTATTGATGATCACCTCCGTTCCTTCGATGATGTCCGCCGACTTCATCTTCTCGATACGCACATGGATAGTGGCAGGGCTGACATCGAACTGCTTTGCCATTTCTGCGTAGGGCGTTCTGGCGTCAGCCATCAGTGTTTTTAATATTGCGCGGTCAAGGTCGTCGAGTTTCGGCAGGCTCGCATTCATACTATGATTTCCGTTAGGGATAGAGTTTTACCTCCCTTTTATACTCATAGCGGATAGGATTCACAAGGTTTGGCAGGAGTAACTGCGGGTTAACTCCGAGCTATGGAGATAATGTGCAGCGTTTTCTGGTTATTGCCGCGCTATGTTGGAGCGCGTTTGCTACGGCCTCAGATCCGAAGGTGTTGGTCGTGCACTCCTATCATCAGGGTTTTTTCTGGACGGACTCCATACAGCGAGGCATCGAGCAACAGCTGGGCGATCGAGCGCTGGACATGCGTGTGCTCTATCTAGACTCGAAACGTAACCAGAGTGAGCAGTTTTTTGCACAACTAAAATCCTTATATCTTACGAAATTACGCAAAGAGCGATTCGATGCCATTTTAGTGAGCGATAACAATGCGCTTGAACTCATGCAGCGTTTAGCCCCAATCATCAAAGACACCCCAGTTATATTTAACGGCATTAATAACTACCATCCTTCTTTACATCGTTCTCTGAATGCAACCGGAGTCATGGAAGATGTCGATTTGGAAGCGAATCTCGCTCTTATTGAGCGCTTACATCCGAACTACACACAAGTTCTCATCGTCAGTGACCACTCGGTGACCGGTGAGGTGTT
Source organism: Vibrio sp. Vb1729 (assembly GCF_033338655.1). NCBI lineage: Bacteria > Pseudomonadati > Pseudomonadota > Gammaproteobacteria > Vibrionales > Vibrionaceae > Vibrio > Vibrio sp. Vb1729. The sequence continues at coordinate 37,747 of NZ_JAWOTB010000051.1, forward strand.
GCGTTATCAAATCGACAATTTTGTCCTCAAGTTCCCGCAATATCGAGACAAAATTGTACAAGTTGTCCCAGACAGTATCATCGATCTAAAACAACAAGTCGCAAAACTGAGTTCCGATAAAGTCGTCTTGTTCTGGACCTATTACCGAGATAAACAAGGTATGGTTGGCAGCGAGCGTGACTGGGTTGGTGTCAACAAAGTCTCAAACGCGCCGCTGTTTATGGTGCATGACATTGGTTTGGGTCATGGCGCAGTTGGAGGGGTTATTCAAAGTGGTTATCGGCATGGTATTGAGAGTGCAGAGATGCTTGAATTCGTTTTGGATAACCCTGATCAGCCTCTGCCTGCGGTGAAAAAAAGTGATTCTGAAATAAAGCTCGATTACCAAGCGGTAGCGCGTTGGGGATTGGGGGCTGAACAAGAGGTTTCTGCGGTATTTTTTAATAAGCCAATGAAGCTTTCTGAACGTTTTGCCAAGGAAATTCGCCTGTTTGGTAGCCTGTTTGTGGTGATGTCGGTGGTCATTTTGCTGATGGGTTATTATTTACAGCGGATGCGTCGAAGTGAGAGCGCTGCGCGAGAAAGCCAGGCTATTCTAGAATCGATTTTCGATCAGAGCATGCAGTATATGGGCATTTTGGATGCCAACGGTGTGCTTAAATCGGGCAACGATCACCTTCAATCCTTACTTTATCACAAAGGACTGCGTTTAGACCGACCACTTTGGTTTCATCCCAACTGGAGTGAGAAAGCCCAAGCGCTGCTAGAGGAGTATTTCCATGCGCCTCACCATCAAGTGTCGACGTTTGAAGCTGAAATTTGGAGTAAAGAACACGGCGCCTTGGTATTAGAAGTTTCGCTCAAGCCTTTTTCTCAGCAAGTAGGGAATCATAAGCAATACTTGTTTGAAGCGCGCGATATTACCAGTCGTAAATTGATGGAGGACAAGCTCTACCAACGTGAGTCAACTCTACGCAACTATTACGAGCAGCAGCCTGTGATGATGGTGACGCTTGATAGTAATAACCGAATTCAAGAAGTGAATCGATTTGCTCAACTACTTCTTGGCTACAAACCGATGGACATGCTCGGACATCGCCTGAGGGAGTTCTATTTTGATGACAAAGTGCTGTTCCCTCGCCAAGTGTTATTGCAACCCAACCAGCAAGTGCATGGTGTTTGGCGACGTGAAGTCGAGTATCGTCATGCAAATGGTCATCGTGTTTGGGTGCGCGAGAATATTCGTCCGCTGAGTGAATCTGAGCAACTGCTGATTGTGGGCGAAGATATTACCGAAACCAAACTGCTCTCCGAGAAATTGGAATACCAAGCTCGCTATGACTTACTGACGGGGACTTACAACAGAAACCATTTTGAACTAGAGCTTAAGACCGCACTGTGCGAAGTGGACAGCCATCGTCGAGTCCACGCCATGTTGTACCTCGACTTAGATCAACTAAAAGTCCTCAATGATACGGTTGGGCATGATGCAGGTGATGCGGCGATTCAATTCTGCGCCAGTATGCTGGAAGGCGTTCTGCCGTACAATTCCATCTTGGCTCGAATGGGAGGCGATGAGTTTGCGGTGTTACTCAAAGACTGTGACGAATATGGCGCCATCAATATTGCCAAACTGATCATCTCGACACTAAGCGAACACCTCTTTATTTGGGAAGACACACGCCTGTTCATCAGTTGCTCAATTGGTATCCGTATCATCGATCATACCGCTGATACGCCACAAATGGTGCATGCTCAAGCAGACTCTGCTTGTCACGCCGCTAAAGAGCAAGGCCGTAACCGCTATAATCTATTCAGCTTAGATAACGAAGAGTTGCAGCGTCGTCAGATGGAAATGCAGAGCGTCAATTTGGTGCATGAGGCATTGTCGAATCAACGTTTAGAACTGTTTGCTCAACCGATAAAAAGCTTACAAAAGCACGAGACTCAAATGTATTTTGAGATTTTGGTGCGTATTCGCAATGGGTACGGTGATTATGTTTCTCCTGCGCTGTTTATCCCTGCTTCCGAGCGCTACAACATTGCCCATTGGATTGATAAGCAGGTTATTACTCAAACGCTAGAGTGGTTTGAACAGCGTCCTGAGGTGGTTGAACAGCTTGGTCGCTGTTCGATAAACCTTTCAGGTCAATCTATGGGGAATCAAGAGTTTATTGACTTCTTATTGGAGCGATTGGAAAGTTCGACTCTGCCGTGTGAAAAAATCTGCTTAGAAATCACCGAGACAGCGGCGATGAGCAATCTGGATCAAGCCATTGAGCTGTTTACCAAGCTAAAGGCTTTGGGTTGTATGATTGCATTGGATGATTTCGGATCTGGATTGTCTTCATTTGGCTACTTAAAGAAACTTCCTGTCGATATCGTGAAAATTGATGGTCTTTTCGTGCAAGATATCAACGTAAATGAAATGGACCGCGTGATGGTTCGTTCAATCAATGACTTGGCGAAGCAACTAGGTAAAGTGACGGTGGCGGAGTTTGTCGAAAATGACCAGGTTATGCAGCATTTGATAGACCTCGGTGTGGACTACGGTCAAGGCTACGGTATTGGTCATCCTAAGCCGCTTTCTGAGCTAGTGGAGCAACTGACGGTTGTATAACCTCTGCGTAGCAAGCTCAACCTAGCATTAATAGGTAACTTAGGTATACACTCAGCGCCAGTTACCTCGATTTTTATTGGAGCCTCCTTTTGCAACTGCAATTGATCTGTGAAAACCCGTCTCAACAATCTCATCTTGATGAACTCGCTGCGCGTTGGCAGCTGTCACACACTGACGATAGCGATTTTGCTTTGGTGCTAACCACCGAGCGTTTGGAGCTACGTAAAGTGGATGAGCCAAAGCTGGGTGCAATCTTTGTGGATTTGATTGGTGGTGCGGTAGGTCATCGTCGCAAGTTCGGTGGTGGTAAAGGCCAAGCAATTGCGAAAGCTGCGGGGTTGAACAAAGGGGCAACGCCAACCGTGTTAGACGGCACGGCAGGTCTTGGTCGTGATGCGTTTGTGCTCGCCTCGCTAGGTTGTAAAGTGCAGATGGTCGAGCGTCATCCAGTCGTAGCGGCTTTGTTAGATGATGGCTTGGATCGAGCGAAACAAGACCCAGAAATCGGCACCTGGGTATCTGAGCGCATGTCGCTAATCCATGCTTCTAGCCATGATGCGCTGGAACAATTGGCGCAAGATAAAGACTTTGTCCAGCCAGATGTGGTGTATCTTGACCCGATGTATCCGCACCCAGAAAATAAAAAGAAGTCGGCGCTCGTAAAAAAAGAAATGCGCGTTTTCCAATCGTTGGTTGGCGCCGATTTGGACGCCGATGGTCTGCTAGAACCAGCCATGGCGTTAGCCACAAAGCGTGTAGTAGTTAAACGCCCAGATTATGCTAACTGGCTGAACGAGAAAAAACCGACCATGGCGATTGAAACGAAAAAAAATCGCTTCGATGTCTACGTTAAAGCATCGATGGCATAACTTCCTGACGGCTCAACTTTTCTTGTCACAGTACGGTGTGTCGTGCTGTGACTCAGCCTCTCTTTCCTCGTCTCTATTGATAGTTTTCTCTTGCTAATTCCCTTCCCTGACTGTATATCTAACTAAGAATTATTATTATTTCACTTGTTGTGATGCGGTCGATAACTGGGAAGCTGGAGTAGTAGAATGGCTAAACGTTTATGTAAAATGAGTCGCAAACAGATCGCGGCAGAACTTGGTGATATCCATCGTTTAGTTGTCGCACCAAAATTCGTTTGTCGTTCTTGCGCACGCTCTTCATCGGCCAAAGATACCCTTTGTAAGCCAGCCGCAATTCCTCCACAAAAATGCCAAGACAAGCCATTGAGTGAGCAACAAGCATGTGGCTTATTGGTTGAAGCTCTGCCAGCACAAGCGATTCCAGTGATCACTAAACAAAGCAACGAAAAAGCCGCGATTGTGAGGCGTGTTGTTGAGCGTGTGAAAGAGAAAAAACAAGCCGAAAAATCTCCGGAGCCAGTAAGAGCCGACGCACCAGTATGGTTTGATTTAGCGGATAAAAAATCGCTCAAGAAAGCGAAAAAAACACTGAAAAAGCACTATAAGCAGCAAAAGAAGTTGCTAAAAGTGGCGAAAAAACAACAAAAGTTACTTAAGCGTCAGCGCAAGCTTGAAGCGCGCAATGCGAAACTAGAAGTGTTGCTGCCAACGCCACCTAATGCTTTGATAAACGCAATCTCACAAGCCAAAGTGCATTAATCAAACAAAAAACGCTCTCCAGTCGGAGAGCGTTTTTTATTGCTGGAATATTTGTTAGTAGCGATGGCGTTACTTATTGGCGTAGCTCATTTCGACGCGCTTTTTCACCCAGGTTTCGTTAATCCATAGGGATAGCATGATGATCGCACCGCCAATGGCGAGTCGCATGACATCAACATCGCGGTTCCAAATCACAATGTTTACAATCAAGCCCGCCGGAACCAATGCATTGTTCATTACTGCCAGTGCACCTGCGTTCACCATAGTCGCGCCTTTGTTCCAAGCAAAGTAACCAAAACCAGAAGCAATCAACCCAAGGTATGTCAGAATGCCCCATTGCGTTGTAGTGGTTGGTAGTTTGTCGAGGTTACCCATGAGCGCGAAAGCCACGGTTGCTACACAAAGTGCACCTAAGTAGAAGTAGCCAAACACGGTGTGTTGTGGCAAATCGACGGGTTCACTCTCCATGATATATTTGTAGCCCACCTGACCGATGGCAAAGCAGAGGTTTGCTCCTTGTACGACCAAAAAGCCCAGTAGGAAATCTTCATTAATGCCTGCAAATTTAATCCAGGCGGCACCAAATACGGCTATTGCAGCGGTAACTAAGTACCAAGGTGAAAAGCGACCTTTCAAGAAGTCATAGATTAGCGTGACGTAAATGGGTGTGAATACGGTGAACAGCAATACTTCTGGCACGGAAAGGAGCAAAAAAGATTGGTAGTAGAAGCAATACATCAAGCCGAGCTGGAAGCCACCGACGGTCATCAGTTTCGCGATTAGGGATTTGCTAACGCCACGGAATTTCAAAAAGGGAATGAAAACCAAACTCGCCAGTGCCACGCGCATGAACACCGAGAACCAAGAATCAACCTGACCGGCGAGGTAAACGCCGATCAGGCTAAATGAGAATGCCCAAAGTAGGGTAACTGCGGATAGATAAGCCATGGATGAGAATCTTTATCAACAACAAATGTGCCCGCAGTCTAACCAAGTTTTATCGCTGCGCCAATCAGTCTTTTAGCGGTACGACCAGCATATCGACTGGTGAGCAGTTAATCAGCTGTCGAGTCGAAGATAGAATCTTGCTCCAGAAATCTTGGTGATGACCACAAACCACCAAATCAATACTGTAATCTTGAATGGTATCGCACAGCTCATTACTCAAATCGCCACTACCGACTAAAGTATGGGCAATTGGGTATTGCGCATATTCAGCGAAGTTTGCCAATTGTGTGCGCGATGCTTCCATTGCTTGATGTTGCGCTTCTGCCATATTGATATCGATAAGCCCGGTGTAGAGTTCTGCGTAGTTCACGTCGATGTGAATAAAAGAGACTTTCGCATCCAGAGGTTTAGCCAGTGATACGGCTTTCTTAATCAACACTTTACTGTCGTCTGAAAGGTCGACTGCCACAAGTATGTGTTTGTAACTCATATTGCTATCTCCTTGTAAGGTCATAGTTTTAGATTAGCACCAACCCCAAAAAAAATTTGCTGAAGTGATCTCATATCGGTGCCGTAGGTACAAAGTCTTGTCTCAGTAATCATGTTATAGTGGCGTTATACCCAAGTGACTTTGATATGCTGAAATAAGCGTAGTGTTACTGACTAGAGTTGAAGTGAAACTTCGCCGTGTCTGCCAGACCAAGCTATTCTCGCAGCGTCATTTATTTCGAGGTTACTTGGGTATATTGCATGCACAATAATAGGAGTTAACATGCTGTCTCAAACTATGGTCGAACAATTGAATGAGCAAATTAACCTAGAATTTTTCTCATCCAATCTATACTTACAAATGAGTGCTTGGTGTGAAGACAAAGGTTTTGAAGGTGCGGCTGAATTTTTACGCGCTCACGCCGTAGAAGAAATGGAGCACATGCAACGCCTATTCACTTACGTGAGTGAAACTGGCTCAATGCCAATCTTAGGCGCTATTGATGCGCCAAAGCATGACTTTGCGAGCCTAGGTGACGTTTTCCGCGAGACATTTGAACATGAGCAAATGATCACGGAAAAAATCAACAAACTGGCGCACGTTGCATTTACTAGCCAAGACTACTCAACGTTTAACTTCCTACAGTGGTACGTGTCAGAACAGCACGAAGAAGAGAAGTTGTTTAAAGGGATTTTAGATAAGATCGAACTGGTAGGTGAAGACGGTAAAGCGTTGTTCTTCATTGACAAAGATCTAGCACAAATGGCGAAAGAAGGTTCATCTTCAATCATGGATGCTCCAGCTGCGTAAACGCGTTTTGGGACGTTGTAAGTAGCGGGTAAAGACGAAGTGTTGATCGTCTTTTTCTCTTGAGCATTGTTGAAGATGTAGGGAGGAAAAGATGATCAGTGGAGACACAATCTTATTTGCGCTAATGGTGGTAACTGGAGTTAATATGGTCCGGTATCTCACCGCTCTTCGTTCTCTAATTTATATCATGCGTGAAGCGCATCCGCTGTTATATCAGCAAGTTGATGGTAATGGTTTTTTTACCACTCATGGAAATGTCACCAAGCAGGTGAGGTTGTATCACTACATTAAAAGTAAAGAATATCATCATCACCACGATGAAATTTTTACTGGTAAGTGTGAAAGAGTGCGTGAATTGTTTGTTCTATCGACCGCGTTGCTCGGCGTGACGCTACTTGCGGCCTTCATTCTCTAAGAGTCAATAATCCAGAAGTTGTTCTGTCTGAGATTTTGCGGACATACAGAGCGCTTAGAGTTTAAGCGCTTTTCCCTTTCGGTATTTGTCGGTAGAATGTCGCGCCTAGAAAGCAAGGATGTGCAATGTGCACATCCTTTTTTATTTTGATTCGATACCAATCAGTCTAAGAGCTACCGATGAGTAAGAAATTTGATGTTGTTGTAATTGGCGCAGGCGCAGCAGGTTTAATGTGTGCTGCAGAAGCAGGCAAGCGAGGCCGCCGTGTTTTGGTGCTCGATCATGCTAAAAAGCCAGGACGTAAAATCCTTATCTCGGGCGGTGGTCGTTGTAACTTCACTAACTACGACGTTTCAGCTAATCACTATTTGTGTCAAAACCCGCACTTTGTTAAGTCGGCGCTCTCCCAATACACTAACTGGGATTTCATCTCGATGGTGTGTAAACATGGCATTGAGTTCGAAGAGCGTGATCACGGCCAGTTGTTTTGTGTCGATGCATTTACGGCCAAAGATATCGTGAAGATGTTGTTAGCTGAGTGTGACATGCCGAACATCGAGCAGCGTTACCAATGCGATGTTCATTCGATTGAAAAAATTGATGAAGGCTTTCGTTTGCATGCTGGTACTGAGATTGTCGAATGTGAGTCTTTAGTTATCGCAACAGGTGGCTTGTCGATGCCAAAACTGGGAGCGACACCATTTGGTTATAAAGTCGCGGAACAATTTGGTCTTCGAGTTATCCCAACCACGGCAGGGCTTGTACCATTTACTCTGCATAAAGAAGACAAAGAAGACTTTGCTGAGTTATCTGGTATCGCGGTACCTGCGGAAATTACGGCTGAAGATGGCACCATGTTCAAAGAAGCCCTGTTGTTCACACATCGTGGGTTATCTGGTCCAGCAGTGTTACAGATTTCTTCATTCTGGCGGGCCGGACAAAAGGTGTTGATCAATCTTGTGCCAAACGATGATGTTGCTGAGTTATTAGAACGCAGTCGTGAGAAGCATCCAAATCAGTCACTCAAGAATACGCTTGCCAAAGTGCTGCCTAAGCGTCTGGTTGAAGTCTTAATTGAACGTAAAGAGCTAGTCGATAAACCGCTAAAACAGTTCAATCAAAAGGAGCTTGCGGCGATTGTGGAGCGTCTAGAGCATTGGGATATCGCCCCGAATGGCACTGAAGGCTACCGAACTGCGGAAGTGACACTCGGCGGTGTCGATACTGATCACTTATCCTCGAAAACCATGGAATGCAAAGACATTAAAGGGCTTTATTTTATTGGTGAAGTGATGGATGTGACTGGTTGGCTAGGGGGCTACAATTTTCAGTGGTGCTGGTCGAGCGGTTTTGTTGCTGGGCAGTGGGTTTAATCAAACACCAAACGCAGCCTAACTGCATAAAAGATAAGATACAAAAAGAGCACTGAATAAAAGTCAGTGCTCTTTTTGTATTCCCATAGCGAGTTACTCGTCTTGATACTTTTCGAGTTTGTTATAGAGCGTTTTCACGCTAATGCCTAACTCCTGCGCTGATTCCGTTTTATTACCTTGATTCTCTTCAAGGGTATTGAGAATGGCGGCTTTTTCTAGCTCTTCTAGCGAAACGCCCGCCGGAACAAGGTCTTCGATGCTGGTGCCTGTTTCCAATGGTGGTGTGTCGAAGATAAGGTGTTCATCTCGGATGGTGTCATCAGCCAAAATAAATGCACGCTCGATCGTGTGTTTGAGCTCACGGACATTACCTGGCCAGTCGTGTGCAGCGATTTTTTGGATCGCAGAGTCAAGAATCGTTTTGGTTTTTGCCTCATTGGCGTTGCGGTGTGCAATAAAGTGCTTGGCCAGACCGACGATATCACCGCCTCGTTCTCGCAGTGGCGGTATCGTTAATGGGAAATGCGATAACCGGAAAAACAGATCTTCACGCAGGAACTGCTCCTCAATGGCGATTTTAGGATCACGGTTTGTAGCAGCAATGATGCGAGTATTAGCGATATGAACTGTATTACTGCCAACTGGGCGATACTCTCCGGTTTCTAGCACCCGCAATAGCTTCACTTGATGCTCGATAGGCATCTCGGTGATTTCATCTAAAAATAGGGTGCCGCCCTCTGCCTGCTTAAATACACCTTGGTGAGTTTTATTTGCTCCGGTAAAAGCGCCTTTCTCATGGCCAAACAGTTCGCTATCAACTAATTCAGGGCTAATGGCACCACAGTTAATCGCTATAAAGGGCTGTTGTTTACGCTCACTCGCTAAGTGGATGGTCTGCGCCACCAGTTCTTTGCCTGATCCACTTTCACCGACAATAAGGACGTTGGCTTCTGTTTTAGCAACGCGCCTGATCATACGATAGAGCTGATGCATCGGAGAGGAAGAGCCGACCAAAAGACCAAATTGGTCAAGATCGCTGGTGGACACTTTACGCCCTTGATCTTGTTTGTGTTGATAGTATTGGCTGACTTCGCTCAGGGTGTCCGTCAGAATGGCAATATCAACGGGCTTTCTGTAGTGAAAAATAGCACCCAAGTTCATCAGCTTATCCAAGTTCTCGTTTGGAGCGCCTGAGCTAATGATGATCAAGTCCATATCGTAGATGTCTTCGATATTAGAAAGACGTTGATAATCTGCACTAGTAAAGTGGGCGACTTCAACAATCGCAACTTCCGGTTTGAGTTGTAGAAAATCTTCAATCCATTGGTCTGCGGCATCGATGTCATGCAGACGAAATTTGTTCAGTTCCTGGCAAGAAGCGATGGCATTTTTAAGTGATGGATCTTGTATTCTTAGAAACAGGCTTGGCATCGACATAGAAATGTCCTCTTTACTATGACAGAAACAATGTACGTGGATTATTCTCACTTCACAAGACAAAATATTGTCAGCATAGATTTAAGGATTTGTTCGGTATTTTTATGTTGTTAGCCCCTTTTTGATATATATCGGTGAGAGCCATCAGTAGATATTTCCTTTTGTTCAGATTTTTATTTTTAAAATAATAAGTTTGCTATTAATTGATTCTGGGGAAATAGCCTTTCTGTTTTATCAGGTTATTTAGGCACAAGTGACGGAGGCTTTATCACCGATTAAAAATTACATTTTTTACGTGTAAATAATTCATGCTTATACTTTATTGCTCATCTCATTTTTACCTCTTTCCTTTATTAGTCACTTAAAAACAATGAGTTATAAAGTTGGCACATGGTTTGCTCCTAGGGAAGTGCAACGTCAATAAAGGAGAATTACCATGAATAACATCGCAGCTAAAATTGTACTTACGTCAGTTCTTGCTACTTCATCTACAGCAGTCTTAGCGAGTGATAAATGGGAAAAAGAATCCATGGACGCTTGGCTAGATGGTAAAGCTGAAACCACACTACTGCTAAACAGCAATCTCAACTCTTTTGATATCAATACCGATGTAGAGAATCAGGTCGTTACCCTTTCTGGTTCGGTAAACAATGATCTTGAAAAATCACTTGCCGAAGAGCTTGTTACTGGTCTTGATGGTGTGAAAAAAGTAAACAACGAATTGTCAGTAGTGAATGAAGGCAAGAAAGAAACTGATTCAGAAGCTTTAGCTACACTGACCGATTCTAAAATCACGACTATAGTTAAAACGCGCCTACTAATGGATACCAATGTGAGTGGTACGGATATTGATGTAACGACAGAACACAAAACGGTAACGTTGGCAGGTAAAGTTAATTCAGATGCGGAGCATGATCTTGCAATTTCAATTGCAAATAACACCAATGACGTAAATAAGGTGATTGATAAGCTAGAAGTGGTTCAATAATAGCGAGCCGAGTGATTTAACCCACTTTTATTAGGAGGTAACACTATGGTTCGTTGGATGTTTATTTTTCTGGCACTGGCACTAATTTCTGCACTATTAGGCTTTACCGGTATTGCAGGAGCTGCTGCCTCTATCGCGCAAGTGATATTTTACCTATTCCTACTGTCATTAATTGTATCAATAGTGATTGTTCTACTGGGAAGAAAAAACGTAAATAGATAGGAGATTCCATGCGACTTACGTCATTTATTTACCGTATCGCCGCAGTATTCGGTTTGGTGTTTGCGTTGGCAGCTTGTAGTGAAGAAGGGCCAATGGAACAGGCCGGCAAAAAGATAGATGAAGCCGCCGAAGAAACCCAAAATGCGATTGAAGATGAATGTGAAAACATTAAAGAAAACCTAAACGCTGAAGACCAAGACTGTTAGCCGAATTAGGTTAGGTTTTTTACGCATAGCTATGTAAGAGAGGGGCGGTCAATCACCGCCCTTCCTTTTGTCCCAATTGTTTACAATCAGATAAGGAGTCAAAGATGAAAAACATATTTGATGTACTGAAAGAGAGTCATGAAAAGCAACGCCTTTTACTCGATGCTCTGATGGAAACGTCTGGAGATTCCCCCGCTCGTGAAGAGTTTTATCACAACCTTAAAGAGGAACTCGAACAGCACGCAGCGGCAGAAGAGCGGTTTTTCTACGCGCCTTTAATAGATAGTGATAAGACCATTGATCTCACTCGCCATGGCATCGCAGAGCATCATGAAATTGATAAAGTGATTGCACAGCTTGATGCAACCGATATGAGCTCGCCAGCGTGGCTCAACCTAATGAAAACCTTGCGTCACAAAGTGTTGCACCATCTTGAGGAAGAAGAGCAGCGTTTCTTCCAGTTAGCCGGTAAGGTAATGACCGATAAGCAGAAAATGAAACTAGCGGATGGTTATGTTGAAGAGATGGTAAGCTAGGTAGAGTGTTGGACCTTTTCGTGCCATTTCGGCACGGGAAGGCACTCAATCAAGGCGTTTACTAAAGTTCATGTATCCAAGCTCAATCCCCCGCGTATTCTAACTTCCACTAAAAAGTGCACTCGCTGAAAGCAAGGAGAGCGAATGTTTATCATCAAATATTATATTCTTGGCGCTCTGATCAGTTTATTGGCCGCTATCTATACGCCTCAAATTATCGTTAGTTTGCTGTTCTTATGGATATCGCTTTCTTTAGCGTTGGTCAGCGTAGCCTACGTATTCGACATTCCCTCTATTTTTAGAAAAAACCAAGATGGCAAGATTGTCAGGTGGATTCGCTGGGCATTCATCCCATTTCTATTGGGGGCTAGAGCGTATAACGCCTGGGAAAGACGGCGTGATACAGTGCCTCCAATCCAAAAAGTCAGCGACAATTTATACCTATCTCGCCGTTTGTTTCAGAGTGACTTAGATTTTCTCGAATCCAATGAAATCTCTTGTATTGTCGATGTCACCGCAGAATTTGCAGGCCTTGAAAGTGCGATGACCGACAAGCAGTTTCATTACCTTTCGATTCCGGTACTCGACCACAAAGCCCCAACGCTAGAGCGCCTTCGCCATGCGATTAACTGGATTGATACTCAAATCTCGTGCTCGCGGGCAGTGGTTGTGCATTGTGCGTTAGGGCGTGGTCGTTCAGTGTTTGTTGTGGCGGCGTATTTACTGAGCAAAGACCCGTCACTGACGGTTGAATCCGTGATGAAAAAAATCAATGACGTACGCAGTACCGCGAGATTGAATAAATTACAGATTAGAACGTTACGAGCGATCAGTGAAAAAGGCGTACTAGGGCTGGATCAATCCACTTGGATGGTGGTTAACCCTGTTGCAGGTGGCGGAAAATGGGAGGAAAACGAACAGCACCTGATTCGTGAACTAACCAAAAAATATCGCTTGAGTATTCATCAAACCACCACAAACCTCAGCGCCGAGCAGCTAACACAACAGGCAAAAGAAAGTGGAGCTAAGCAAATCATCGTAGCTGGTGGCGATGGCACAGTAACAGAGGTGGCGAGCCAATTGGTGGATACCGACCTAAAACTCGGTATTGTTCCGCTCGGAACTGCCAATGCGTTATGTCATGTGCTCTATGGCGTTGGCGCAAAATTCTCACCGGTCGAAAAAGCGTGTGAAGCGTTGCTTGGCGGACACTGCCAACGTATTGATACTGCGGAATGTAATCAGCGGCTTATTTTATTGGTCTTAGGCATTGGGCTAGAACAGAAAATGATCGAGCACGCTCAGCGAGAAGAGAAAAATGTTTTTGGACAACTCGCTTACCTCACCGGCTTTTTTAATGCTGTAGTGGCGGAAGAAACGCAAGCTTTAACCGTATCGTTAGACGCTCCAACTGAAGATGGAAACCACGACAAGAATACACAAACGCTTGACGTCCATAGTTTTGTCGTTGCGAATATCGCTCCATTTAGTACGTTGCTTGCCCAAGGTGGTGATGCGCCGCAGCCTGATGATGGCAAGCTGCATATCACATATTTAGATAACACCGAGTCTTTAGGCGGACGTCTTATCGCCTTGTCGGATCTGACATTAACGAGCGTAGGCGCACAGGAAGAATCGACACATTTTCAATACGCGACGGCTCAGAGCGTCACTATTTCTGCGAATAAACCGATTGAATATGTGATTGATGGTGAACTGTATTCTGATGAGCAACTGGCAATCAAGCTGCGTCCAAAGTCATTGAACGTATTTGTTCCAAGCCAGAGACGTAAATCAGCTTCGCTTTAACACAGATAATCCGCGGATAACGCGCCATTTGCTTCGTATTCTACATGGCGCTTTTTCTGTGCTGTTTGATGATTTGGTGTGCGTCGTAAAAAGGCTATCAAGGTCGCTGCGTAGATGCAGCGGCTTTTGTCTATCTGCACCTTTTTATTAGGTTGATTGGGGATGAGGGTTAAACAAAGTGAAGAAAGAAGGGCGAGTATAATTACTCACCCTGAGGTAAGTGCTTTTCAATTTCATCGTTTTCAACTTGTAAAGCAGCTAACCAATAAGAAACAAGTGCGGTTAAGTTGGTGTCGTCAATGGCTCTAAGCAGGGCTTTTAAATCATCTAACAGTAATTTATTCATAAAATGCATTTCTTTGTAATTACCTAGCTCGGCAACGCCGTATTCGGTGGCATTTTCTGCAATGAATTGTTCACCATCTTGGTCGAAAAACAGCTTCGCCATCTTTTTGATCATCACTTTTTCTATTTTCACGAATCGATATGCCGCTCTTGCGAGTGTCATATGTGATTGCGGGTTAACGAGAGGCAAACACGTTTGGCGATGGTGTGTCATTTTTACGAGTAGCTCCCTTACTCGATTGTTATCCAATGTCATAGTGACCTCTTTATTTGTGATTATTGTCGTGGGACATTTCTCGTGACGGTTATGTTAATGCGCCTGTGGGCTTGTCAGAAATGGCCAAAGCAAGTTGGCCATTTCTTTGCTCAATACCGAGCTTTATTGCAAGGGCGACCACCAGGTTTTAGCTAATAAGGCTGATGCTGCTGAGTTTTTCTTTGCAACTTTTTATATCGCTACGAACTTTCAGCAGAACCGAGTTATCCGCCTGCTCTGGGTGGGAAGTAATCAAATTCTCAATCTCTTTGAGTACCTTGCTTTCGACACCTTCAAGCTGTTCTAAATACATAGACTCTTTGTCAGAGGACACTTCCTTCATCACGTCGCTGTAGACCTCACGCGCCTTGATGGTGTAGGAAACCGGAGTGTCGTCGGCAGATTCTTCATTGTTACTTGCTAGAGAGTAGGGAGTGAGCTCAATGACTGCACGCTCACGTACTCTGAGCAGTTCTACCAACACATTATTCAAAGAAGTGTTGTCGATGTTCTCGATGGCCTTGTTGTAAATTTCATTTCCGCTTTCGATAAGCTCAATGATTGAGGCGATGTTTTCATTTTTCATATGCCACTCCTTATTTACTGGTGATAGGGGTGTTTGAGCGTATGGAATACAAACACGATGTTCATCTTCAATTGCAGGTTGTATGCCAATGAACTTTAAGTCTTATTAATCAGTGACTTAATATCTTGTTTTGCAATAACTTGCTAACAGTCGGTAAGGCGCTAAGAAAAAATTACAAGAATGGCGGGGAAAGCCTGGAAAGAATTACACGTACAGATACGGCTTTTTATCGAAATAAAAATAAAATCAATAAAAAACAATAATTTAAAATTCTGGCATGGATATGGCTTTGTAGGGAGTAAGTGAGGTCAAACATTGTTTCACTTGATTCACTATTCAACTCATTAATGGAGGCTAGTTATGGCTACTACAAAAGAAAGCACAGTAAAACCTCAAGAGCAGTTAGAAGAAGCATATCACTTAGCGGAACAAGCCACGACGGAAGCCGTTGGCGCGATGAAAGACCAAGCCAAAGAGAAGCTGGATGTCGGTGCGCAGCAAGTTCAGCAGGCGACTAAGTCGGCAGAAAATGTAATCAAGGAGCGCCCATTGCTGAGCATAGGCTGCGCCTTCCTTGCTGGTTGGGCGGTTTCGAAGCTGATCAAATAATAGTGGTCACCAAGGATTAAGCCACACAACAGAAAGGCGAGGCTTCACATGAATAACTCAGGGCAAGTTACCAATCAGCAATCAGGCTCGGCGGCTTCAGACAGCGGCCGAGCCCCTGATGGGGCAGAAGAACAGGATATCCAACAAACCATTAATGGTTTGAGCAGCATTCTTGCGCAATTGGACCAACTGACGACATCGCTAAAAGCATGGTCAGGTTCAACGTTGGATTTGTTCCTCTTGGAGATGAAAGTTAACGTGTCCGCAGTGCGTCAGATTTTGCTGTGTACCGTTGTTTTTACCCTATTGTCGGTATTGTTCGTATTCAGTTTGTGCCTTGCCTCTGGGGTGGTGGCTTATCAGTTAACTGCCAACGTGTATGTTGCCGTGGGTGTATTTATCACATCATTAGGCTTGGCATTATTTGCTTTAGCCTGGTGGCAGAAGCGTTTAGTTGGATTTCTTGGATTCAAAAATACGACAGAACAATTACAGGAGGGGTGGGATGCGCTCGCTACAAAAGCTCAATCGAGCCATGCGGATCAAGCGGATGGAAGGTAAAGCATCTCTAGAGCAATGTTGTTTGTCGATGGAAATGTTCACGTTTACCACCAAGAAGTTTGTGAGAGAAAACCCTTGGACGACATTAGGCATTAGTGCTGTCGTTGCCGTTACCGCAGCAAAAGCAGGTCGATTGTCTCGACTGACTTCTTCTATTTCGTCAATGGGGCTATTGGTTAGCAGCGTGTCTGATATTACCGATTCGCTCACAAAGCCGGTCGCGGCAGCTTCTCTGGATGAGTCAGATGCGGAGCAAAATGGAAATGCAGCAACACAAGTAAGCAACGCTGCGACGACAGAGGGCGAACCACTCTAATAGCGGATTTCACCGCAAAATTTTCTTACCGATTCTGAGCTTATTATGACAGCGAAATTGAACATTCCTGCCAACACTGCGATTGGTGCAACGCTTCTCGTCCTGTTACTCGTCCCAGGGCTGTATTTTGCCAAGCCAATATTGTTACCTATTGTGCTTAGCACCTTTATTTCTCTGCTGTGCAGCCCTTTCATTAATTATCTTGAAGACAAAGGTTTACCACGTGCTATTACCGTCGTGTTGACGCTGTCATTCCTCGTTGGCGCCTCAATTATTGGTCTTGCCGCCATGTCGGAGCCCGCCAAGCAATGGTGGTCTGAGCTGCCCAGTATCGTGAAAAATGTGTCGCAAGAAGTAAGCGAAGTTACTAAAGCTTCGGCTGATCACCTTAATACTCCATTGAATATCGCCAACGATATGAGTATGGATGAGGTCGGGAACAACACCGTATTTTCTTTGGTAAAAACGCTCGCGACCACTACGCCGACGATTTTGACACAAGCGATGATCGTGCTGTTTATGGTTTACTTTATGCTCAATCATGGACGAAGCTTATTTCGAAAGTCAGTGTCTTACTTACATGGGTTCGCCAAACAGCGCCAAGCGATTGAGTTGGTCAAAGCGCTACAGAAAGACCTATCTCGATACATTGGCACCATCACTTTAGTGAATGCTGGGCTGGGGTTGAGTGTCGGGGCCGTGTTTTTTGTTCTAGGCCTTGAAGATCCATTTCTATGGGGCGCATTTGCAGGCGTGATGAATTTTGCGCCGTACCTCGGCCCTGTCATATCCATGATGAGCTTTGGCTTTGTTGCTTATCTTCAGTTGGAGTCGGTCAGTTTTATGCTGACGGTTGTGTCTATCTATTTACTGCTCAATTTGATTGAAAGTCAGTTTGTTACACCAACACTATTGGGGAAAAGGTTTAATTTAAACCCATTAGTGATTTTTGTTTGGCTTGTTTTTTGGGGCTGGCTTTGGGGCGGAATGGGACTATTGATCGGTGTGCCGTTGCTGGTTTGTATCAATATTTTGGTTGATCGCCTAGAGCTGTGCCAATCAGCCCAAAATCAAGCAAAGCAAATCACCTCCGCGGACGTGGCACCGCGAGAGTGACTTGAGGAGCAAGCTGGTTCAACGAAACAGTTTTTCAGCGCTCACTGGCTGACTAAATAAATATCCCTGACCATAAATACAGCCTTTTTCGAATAAATAATCGGCTTGTTCCCGAGTTTCTATCCCTTCCGCGACGACTTTCAACGACAGCGTTTTTCCCATGGCAATAATGGCATTCACAATCGCGTTGCTGTCGCTATTACTTGGGACATCACTGACAAATGAGCGGTCAATTTTCAGTTTGTTGATTGGCAAACCTTTCAAGTAAGACAAAGACGAATAGCCAGTTCCAAAGTCATCCAGAGAAATCTCAATACCCAGCTCTCGTAATTGATTTAACGATGCAATGGCTTGTTGAGGGTCGATCAGTAAAAAGCTCTCTGTGATCTCCAAATCTAACCGTTGGGCAGGGTATCCGGTGTTATCGAGGATAGTACTTAATCGCTGAATGAAATTTGACTGCTGAAGCTGCAACGCAGAAACATTGACGGCGATTTTGCCAAACTCGATGCCCTGGTCCAGCCAAGCATTACCTTGCAAACAAGCGTGTTGTAACACCCACTCACCAATGCTTTGAATCAGCCCTGTTTTTTCTGCAATTGGAATAAAGTCTGCTGGTGGTACAAGGCCAAACTCTGGATGCTGCCAGCGCAATAAAGCTTCCACGCCGACAATCGTATTTTGTTCCAAATTGTATTGCGGTTGGAATTCTAACCGGAGTTGTTGTTTTTCTATTGCTTGATGCAAAGCGGATTGAATGCGTACATGGGATACGGATTTATCGGTCAAATCCGGTGAGTAAAACGCGTAGCCGTTGCGTCCATTTTTCTTCGCTAAGTACATCGCGGTGTCTGCGTTTTTCAGTAAGGTTTCACTGTCTTGACCGTCTCTTGGGTACAAGGCAATACCAATACTGGTCGAGACACGAAGTGAGTCGTGATTTGCTAAGTCGAATGGTTGCTGGAATACGCTTAGAATATCGCCGACGGTTTCCAGTAAGGCAACATCACTATAGATGTCTGGCAAAATAATCACAAATTCATCGCCGCCAATGCGAGCCACATGCGCATTGAGGTGAAGCACATCTTGCAGACGAATCGCTAACTTAGACAGCAATTGGTCACCACAGAAGTGGCCCATGCTATCGTTGATGTGTTTGAAATGGTCGATATCTAAGAATAGGGTGGCAAACGTCTGCTGGTTTTTGTGTCCGGTTTCGATGTGTTGTTCGAGTAAGCTGAGTAAATGGGTGCGATTAGGTAGATTGGTTAATGGATCGTAAAAAGCCATGCGCTGCAGCTTTTCTTCGTGTGCCTTACGCACAGAGATATCTTCAAACACACAAATGTAGTTAATAAGGTGGTTTTTATCGTCCATTACGGCGCTAATGGTCGCTAATTGCGGATAAATGCTGCCATCTTTCTTTCTGTTGATGAATTCGCCTTTCCATTGGCCTTTGTTTTCGAGTTGATGCCACAACTGTTGATAGAAGCCTTGATCATGATGGCCTGAGCGCAGAATTCGTGGGTTTTTTCCTATCACCTCTTCAGGGCGGTAACCTGTAATTTGGGTAAAAGCCGTGTTTACATCAATGATGTTGGCATTGCGGTCTGTAATGACCATGCCTTCTTGCGAATTGTTGAAAATTTGGGACGCTAAGGAGAGCTGCGTTTCTACCATTTTTCGGCGGGTGATGTTACGTGTCATCCCCAGAATGCCGATTAAGTTTCCCGCATGATCACGGACAGGAGACTTAATGGTTTCTAGCCAAGTGGGGTTATTGTTTTCATCAATTTGACGGCATTCTTCAACAATATTTTGCGTGCCAGTGGCTACCACCAATTTATCGGCATCAATGAATTTTTCCGCACGTTCATGGCTAAACAGGGCAAAATCGTCTTTTCCAATGATTTCACTGTTGGTTTTTTGCCACGCGTTTTCTACGCTTCGGTTGGTCATCGAATAAAGGCCATCCATGCCTTTTATCCATACGTGGTCTTCAAGGCAGTCGATAAACTCTTGTAGTGTAGGTGTTGGCTTTATTTCCGCGCTTTGATGTCGCGTTTGTTCTTGCTGACAGTGCAAGTTGATATCAAAGCTGATCCGCCCCGCGATTGCGCTTAGCCATGCCGAAACAACCGTTGATTGATCATTAGGGTGAGTCAGTGTCAGTACGGCAAGCAATTCGCCATTAGGTAGCCAAATCGGTCCAATGCTCAAGGTTTGCTCTTCAAAGGGGGTATGGCTAACTGTAAAATCTGTCGGCGTAAAGTGATCGACAACTTGCGTTATCACATCGACGATAGCACGATGATTTTGGGTTGAGGTGGACACCTCAGTCGATAGCCACTGCTGAGTATCGCTCAGAGTATAAAGCTGTCCCTGAGCTTGAGTTACATCACAGCATTGTCGCAGAGCGTGTTGCCAGTCTGCCATCAAAGGCGAAGGAATAGCGAAGCGAAACATAAATTAATAACGAGTCCTAAATCGCCCAAAGGTAATTATATTAGAATCTAGCGTAAGCTATTGGGCTTTGTGAGTATCGTATCCAACGCGTAGCTAAATCCTAGCAGCGTAAAGTGCTTTCTATCATTAAAATGTTATCTATATCTCTTTTTTATCCAACTTATTGCATCTTTTTTTAGGGCTTTTGATAGGTGATTAAGAAGCGTTTACCGCTTTGGTTTTCTTACCCCATGAGACTTGCTGAATGACTAAGCCACTGATGATCAATACCAGGCCAATCAAGGTTGAAGGATGAATTTCTTCGCCGATGATGGTAGCTAACAACATGAGTGAGATAAATGGAGAAGCAAAGATCAGATTACTGATACGCGCGGTGTTTTGCGTTGATTTGAGTGCGCTCAGCCACAAAACGAAAGTGATCCCCATTTCAAACAGTCCGACATACGTCACCGCTGCCCAGCCTTTAGCTGAGATCATCTGCCAGTTCGCACCTTCATAAAGACTTAAACCAATGGCGAATGGAATAGCGACCAAAAAGCCGAGCAGAACGCCAACCACAGGGTCGGCCTTATTTTTGGTATTTAAAATCCAGTAACCGGCCCACAGCAGTGTTGATAGCAGCGCAAGACCAACACCCAACGGGCTCTCAAATTCCATGCCTAAAAGATTGCCTTGTGTGGCAATCACTATCACGCCGACATAACTAAAACCGCAAGCCAGCCAGTCCTTACCACGGATCTTTTGCCCTAAGAAAACAGCGGCCATTAGCGTTAAGGTGATGGCCCAGCTGTAGTTGATCGCTTGAGCCTGAGATGCGGGCAGCAAGTCATATGCCTTGAACAGAATAACGTAATACGCCAAAGGGTTAATCAACCCAAGCAGTAGGTAATACCAAGGGTTTGAGAAAAATGTAGCGCTTAACTGGCCCAATTTACCTTGCACACCACAGATTACTGTTAGTGCAATCGCAGAGACGATGCTGGCAATGCATAGCATTTGAATCGGCGTAAATTCTGCCAACGTGAGTTTAAATGCGGTTGCAACGGTAGACCAAAGTAATACTGCTGAGAGCCCAAATCCTAGGGCGCGACGCTCGTTCATGATGCCTCTGCGTGATGATGTGCCGCTCGGTTTGGATAATTTGAGCGGAAGAAAGAATATTATAGGAAGGCCTAGTGTATGCGAGGATTTTTCATCCAACAAACTGGACATTTATCCAGTGTCTAAATACCATTGTTATAGATACAAAACACAGGCTAACTCGCTATTATGCAATGGATTCTTGAGTACCAATCTCTCATTCTCTCTTCTCTTTGTGCTGCCACGCTTAGTGGTGTCGCTGCCGGTTGGTGGGTGAAACAGCGTTTTATCACCCAAACTCAGCTTCTCGAGCAACAACTTGTTTCAGAAAAACAGCTTCATCAACAGCAACTTGAACAGGTCAAGCAAAGCCTTGCCGATGCCCAGCAAGAGTTGGATGAATTAGATGATGAGCGCGATAAAGCCGCGTTTGAAGTGCGTCAAACGCACGGAAAGCTGATGGCAGCTATGGAAAAACTGCGTTACTTCGAGGCCGTAAAGCAAGAGCGCCAGCAATACTTTGATGAGCTTGGTCAAATGCGTGAACACAAATCACGTCTAGAAACGCAGCTGCGTGAACAGCAAGCTCGCCATGAGCAAATTAACCAAGCTAATGCCGAAAAACTGCAAATTTTAGAACAAGCAGAAGCACGCTTGAAACAACAATTTGAGCACTTGGCAAATCAACTGTTTGAAGAAAAAACCGCGAAGGTCGATTTGCAAAACCGTCAGAGTTTAGAAGGCTTGTTGTCACCGCTTAGAGAACAGTTAGAAGGGTTCAAAAAGCACGTTAATGACAGCTTTAGCCAAGAAGCTAAAGAGCGCCATACCCTAGTGCATGAGCTGAAAAACCTGCAACGTTTGAACGAACAAATGACGCGCGAAGCGGTTAATTTGACCCAAGCGTTGAAAGGGGACAACAAACAGCAAGGTAACTGGGGCGAAGTGGTGCTCGCTAGGGTACTTGCCGAATCTGGCTTGCGTGAAGGGCACGAATATCAGACTCAGGTGAACTTACAAAATGAAGCAGGCAAGCGTTACCAACCTGATGTCATTGTGCATCTCCCACAAAACAAACAAGTGGTTGTGGATTCTAAAATGGCGCTGGTTGCCTATGAGCGCTACTTCAACGCCGAAACTGATGCTGAGCGCGATCAGGCTTTGAATGCGCACTTAGCTGCTCTACGTGCACATATCAAAGGGTTAAGCATGAAGGACTACCACAAACTCAAAGGTATTCAGAGTTTGGACTATGTTCTGATGTTTATCCCGGTTGAGCCGGCGTTCCAAGTCGCGATTCAAGCCGATCCGAGCTTGATTAAAGACGCGATGGAGCAAAACATCATTTTGGTGAGCCCAACAACGTTGCTGGTGGCATTGCGCACCATTGATAATCTATGGCGCAATGAACGCCAAAATGAAAACGCCAAAATGATTGCGCAGCGTGCGACAAAACTCTACGACAAATTACGATTGTTTGTAGACGACATGGAGGGGCTCGGCGGTGCGCTGGATAAGGCGAATCAAAGCTATCAAGGTGCGATGAACAAGCTTGCCACAGGGCGCGGAAATGTGATTCGCCAAGCCGAAAGCTTTAAACACTTGGGAGTTGAAATTAAACGACCGATTTCTTCCGACCTCGCGCAGTTAGCGCAGAGTGATGCATTTTCAGAAAATGACCCGTTAGTAGAAAGACATCCGGCTGAGGATAAAGTAAACTAATCGCCCGCAGTGCAGTGGGCGATTTTATTTGTCAACAAACGCCCCGTAGAGGAAAGCGCTGCCTAAGAGGAATTAGAATGACGGACACAAGTTTGCAATCCAATACAGCGTTAGAGAATGAAACCACTCACTTTGGTTTCTCTACAGTGGCAAAAGACGAAAAAGTGACTAAGGTTGCCGAAGTATTCCACTCCGTGGCAACAAAATACGACATCATGAATGACCTGATGTCTGGTGGTATTCACCGCCTTTGGAAGCGCTTCACTATCGATTGTAGTGGTGCTCGCCCTGGCCAACGTATTCTTGACCTAGGTGGTGGTACGGGTGATTTGACGGCGAAATTCTCGCGCATTGTTGGCGATGAAGGCCATGTCATCCTTGCCGATATCAATAACTCAATGCTTAACGTTGGTCGCGATAAACTGCGTGACAACGGTATTGTGGGTAACGTGCATTATGTTCAAGCCAACGCAGAAGAACTGCCGTTCCCTGATGATTATTTTGATGTTATCACCATCAGTTTTTGTTTGCGTAATGTGACAGACAAAGACAAAGCGCTTCGTTCAATGTTCCGCGTACTGAAGCCTGGCGGCCGTCTATTGGTGTTGGAATTTTCAAAACCAGTGCTAGAGCCGTTATCTAAAGTATACGACGCATATTCATTCCACTTGTTGCCGAGAATCGGTGAGCTAGTTGCGAATGACTCAGAGAGTTACCGCTACCTAGCGGAGTCAATCCGTATGCATCCAGACCAAGAAACGCTGGAAGGCATGATGCAAGACGCAGGTTTTGAAAACACCAAATACTACAACTTAACTGGTGGTATTGTGGCTTTGCATCGCGGTTATAAATTCTAAGGGTTAACGGCATGCCATTTGAACCACTTATCACCGCTGTGATTGAAACGTCACTGAATACACTGATCAAAGACGACCCTGCATTGGGCCGTCGTTTAGCGCGTCTAAAAGGTCAAGTTATTCAAGTTCACCTGAAAGAGATCAATAAAACACTGACATTCGTTTTTAGTCAGCAAATTGATGTGCTTGGTCATTACGAAGGGCAGCCTAACTGCTACCTATCGC
This sequence comes from Vibrio sp. Vb1729, assembly GCF_033338655.1. Taxonomy (NCBI): domain Bacteria; kingdom Pseudomonadati; phylum Pseudomonadota; class Gammaproteobacteria; order Vibrionales; family Vibrionaceae; genus Vibrio; species Vibrio sp. Vb1729. The sequence goes on from NZ_JAWOTB010000051.1 coordinate 61,368, forward strand.
TCAACTTGAGTGTGTTACCAGAGCTGCGCGATCAGGCCAACATCACTCGTCTTATTAAACAAGATAAACTTGAACTCGAAGGCGATATTCAATTGGCGCAGAAATTCTCTCAGTTGATGGTGGATTGTAAACCAGATGTTGAAGAGTGGTTGTCTCGCGTGACTGGCGATGTCGCCGCACATACCTTTGTGCAAGGTTCAAAAAACATCGGCAACTTTCTTGCGTCTCAAGCAGAAAAACACCAGCGTCATCTTGCGCAAGTAGTGACTGAAGAATGGAAACTGGCTCCCGCTCCGTTAGAAGTGGCCTATTTCTGCGACCAAGTTGATGAGGTTCGCAGCCAGGCTTCTCGCATTGAAGCTCGTTTAACGGCTTTGCTGAATAAGCTGGATGCAGATAAGCCTGCATTGGAGAAACCATGACGCCAGCAGAACTAAAGCGCTTATACCACATCGCCAAAGTACAACTGGAATACGGCTTAGATGAGCTGCTTCCCGATCACCAACTGACCAAAGCTCCGCTTTTACTGCGCAAAAGCTTGTTTTGGATTAAGAACAAGCACCCAGAAAAACCACTCGGTGAACGTCTGCGTTTAGCACTGCAAGAGCTGGGGCCGGTTTGGATTAAGTTCGGTCAGATGATGTCGACGCGCCGTGACTTATTTCCTCCGCATATCGCTGATCCCCTAGCTTTACTTCAAGACCAAGTCGCGCCTTTTGATGGCGAGTTGGCAAAAAAGCAGATGGAGCAAGCATTGGGAGGTCCGTTAGAAAAATGGTTTACCGAGTTTGATATCAAACCACTGGCGTCTGCGTCGATTGCTCAAGTACATACTGCGCGCATAAAAGACACTAACCAAGAAGTGGTATTAAAGGTTATCCGCCCAGATATTCGCCCAGTCATTGATTCAGATCTAAAACTGATGCACCGAATGGCGCGTATAGTCGCCGGAGCGATGCCTGAAGCACGTCGTTTAAAACCAGTTGAAGTCGTGCGTGAGTACGAGAAAACCCTGCTTGATGAACTCGACTTGCGACGTGAGGCGGCGAATGCCATTCAGTTGCGCCGCAACTTTGAGGGCAGCGAAGAATTGTATGTTCCTGAAGTTTTTCCCGACTTCAGTAATGAAACTGTCATGGTTTCTGAGCGAATATATGGCATTCAAGTCTCTGATATTGAAGGCTTGAAAGCAAATGGCACCAATATGAAATTGCTCGCGGAACGCGGTGTGAGTGTGTTCTTCACTCAGGTGTTCCGAGACAGCTTTTTCCATGCCGATATGCATCCGGGTAATGTGTTCGTCAAACCCGAACATCCAGAGAACCCAATGTGGATAGGGCTAGATTGCGGAATCGTTGGTACACTTAATAGCGAAGACAAGCGTTATCTGGCGGAAAACTTCCTGGCGTTTTTCAATCGTGACTACCGCCGAGTGGCGGAGTTACATGTGGATTCAGGGTGGGTGCCTGCGGATACCAATGTCGATGAGTTTGAGTTCGCGATTCGCATTGTGTGTGAGCCTATTTTTGCTAAGCCATTGTGCGAAATCTCTTTTGGTCATGTGTTGTTGAATTTGTTCAACACGGCACGTCGATTCAATATGGAGGTTCAGCCACAGCTTGTACTGTTGCAAAAAACGCTGTTGTACGTGGAAGGGCTTGGTAGGCAGCTATATCCTCAACTTGATTTGTGGGAGACCGCAAAACCATTCCTGGAGGAATGGATGATGAATCAAGTTGGGCCGCAAGCTCTAGTGAATGCGATTAAAGACCGCGCACCATTTTGGGCAGAGAAATTACCTGAACTGCCAGAGCTACTTTACGATAGCCTGAAACAAGGTAAAGCGATGAATCAACGTATGGATCAGCTTTATCAAGGGTATCGCCAGAGCAAGCGCCAGCAGGCGACAGGAAAGTTTTTGTTTGGCGTTGGCGCGACTTTAGTCGTATGCTCGGCAATATTGGTGAACGATGCTTTTGAGCAGCTTTCGTTGGCCTGCGGTATCGCAGGTGTCACATTTTGGCTGCTTAGTTGGCGAGCTTATCGTCAATAGACGTTAAACTCTTGAAATATTTTTGTTTGTTTAAAGACCCGAGGTAAAGAGAATGGGTGGTATCAGTGTTTGGCAACTTCTAATCATTGCTGTAATTGTTGTATTGCTATTCGGAACAAAGAAACTACGCGGTATCGGTGGCGATCTGGGTGGTGCCGTTAAGGGCTTCAAAAAAGCGATGAGCGAAGATGAACCTGCAAAAAATGACAAAGACGCAGACTTCGAACCAAAAAGTCTAGAAGAGCAGCAGAAAAAAGAAGCTGCTCCTGAAACGAAAAAAGACAAAGAGCAGGCGTAAAACGTGTTTGATATCGGTTTTTGGGAACTGGTATTAATATCTGTTGTTGGTCTGGTCGTTCTTGGGCCGGAGCGTTTGCCTCATGCTATTCGCAGCGTGTCTCGCTTTATCGGTGCCGCTAAGAGTATGGCAAATAGCGTCAAAGACGAATTGTCACACGAGCTGAAAGTCCAAGAGCTGCAAGAAAACTTGCGCAAAGCAGAACAAATGGGGATGGATGATTTGTCCCCTGAGTTGAAATCTTCAGTTGAAGAGTTGAAGAAGGCAGCGCAATCTGTAAATCGTCCTTACGCAAAGAACACCGATTCAGAGGCTGAGCCTGTAAAAACAGAGCCAGCAGCAGAAAAGGTAGAGAAAGCGCAAGAGAGCAAGGTTACAGCGGCAGATAAGAAAGCCGAATAGTCTCATTAGGAGGAGCTACTAGTGATTGGTAGCTCCTTTTTGATCTGGTTTTTAATAAGAGGTTTGCCATGTCTACCGTCGAGCAGACACAACCTTTAATTAGTCATTTGTTGGAGCTTCGCAACCGACTACTGCGCTCAATCCTCGCAGTGTTGGTCGTGTTTGTCGGACTAATTTATTTCTCTAACCACATTTACGAGTTTGTTTCCGCACCTTTAGTAGAACGTCTACCTGAAGGCGCGACCATGATTGCTACGGATGTAGCGTCACCTTTTTTTACGCCACTTAAGCTGACGTTAATTGCTTCGGTATTTATTGCGGTGCCGTTTATCTTGTATCAAGTGTGGGCATTTGTAGCGCCAGGTTTGTACAAGCATGAACGTCGATTGATCATGCCACTGCTGTTCTCTAGTTCGCTATTGTTCTACTGTGGAGTGGCATTTGCCTACTTCGTGGTATTTCCATTGGTGTTTGGCTTCTTTACCGCCATTTCTCTTGGTGGAGTAGAGTTTGCAACTGATATCTCGAGTTATCTCGACTTTGTGCTGGCGCTATTTATGGCGTTTGGTATCGCATTCGAGGTGCCTGTTGCGATTATTTTGTTGTGTTGGACTGGGGCCACTACACCAGAAGATTTAAGACAGAAACGTCCTTATATTATAGTGGCTGCGTTTGTCGTAGGTATGGTGTTAACGCCACCAGACATGATCTCGCAAACCTTACTCGCTATTCCGATGTGTTTACTGTTTGAAGTCGGTTTGTTCTTCGCGCGTTTTTATACTCGTCGAAGCGAAGAAGTAGAAGCGGAAACCGAAGAATAAGGCTAATCTAGATGTGAAAAGCGGCTCAATTGAGCCGCTTTTTTTTTGCGGTTGGTTTTTTCTTGGGCTAATTACTTAACTTTCATGACGTAACCACATTTTGTGCATACGTATACTTCCTTGATGCCCAGCAGCTTTTGAAAAAAACTGCGCGGTACGCGTTGTAAGTAAGCACCATGTGTACACACTTCAACTTCCATATTCATGCTGTTTTACATTTGTGCTAATTAATGGGCGTAAATCAGTATAGAAAAATAATGTGTCGAGTTGTCGACAGTTTTGCAAAGCGGACGAAGTAAAGTGACGATATGAGAAGTAAGTAGAGTTGCTAGTTAATTATTATGTTTATCAATAATTTTGTATGGATTGTTCTACTATTTCAACGGGTTGAATCGTTCATTCAATAGTTTAGGTGATAAAAAAGCGACGTTGATTTCGTCGCTTTTTTCAATTCTCGTGAATTAAATATTAAACAGCGTTTTGGCATTCTCAGTCGTTATGGCATCGATGGTTGCGATGTCGACATCACGCAAGTCGGCAACACGTTGTGCAACGAGAGAAGTGTAGGCTGGTTCATTACGTTTACCACGGTGTGGCACCGGCGCTAAATATGGACAGTCGGTTTCTAAAATGACCCACTGCATATCCAAATGTGGAATGACTTTATCCATCCCGCCATTCTTAAAGGTTGATACGCCACCTAAGCCTAAGTGGAAGCCTAGCTCATTGATTGCTTGTGCTTCTTCTAAGCTGCCTCCAAAACAGTGGAATACACCACGCAGACGACCATCTTGCTCTTGTCGTAGCAAAGTGAGTGTTTCTTCAATCGAATCACGAGTGTGGATAACGACCGGTAAATCCATCTCTTTTGCCCAGTTAAGTTGAGCTACGAACGCCATTTCTTGCTCAGCACGATAGGTTTTGTCCCAATACAGGTCGATACCGATTTCGCCCACCGCAATAAACTTGTGTTTCTCAAACCAGCCGCGGATGATCTCCAACGTTTGCTCAACGTTGTTATCCACATAGCAAGGGTGCAGCCCCATCATTGAGTGGCATACGTCAGGATATGCCGCTTCGGTTTTTAGCATGGGCTCAATTGAGTCCAGATCGATGTTTGGCAACAGGATTTTATTAATGCCTTGCGTTAAGGCGCGTTGTACTACTTCATCGCGGTCGTTATCAAATTCGCTAGCATAGATGTGCGCGTGGGTATCGATCATCGTTACTCTCTGTGCTTCATGGTTGGTTTCGTATTCGAAGTATACTTGAGTGTGAGTGCTGGGTCATTTTCAGTTTTTTTCATTACCTTTTTCCAGATTGTCACTCGCAACATGCATCAAGAGTGATATGATTTTGTTCACCAGATGATTTGATCATCATAACCGTCCAGACAAGGAGAAAATGGTGTCTGTATCAATTCAAGGTCCATTCCCTGCACGCCGTATGCGTCGTTTACGTAAGCACGATTTTAGTCGTCGTTTGATGGCTGAGAACCAACTTTCTGTTAATGATCTGATTTACCCAATGTTCATTCTTATGGGTAAAGATCGTCGTGAGAGCGTGGAGTCCATGCCGGGTGTAGAGCGTTTGTCGATTGATTTAATGCTAGAAGAAGCACAATACCTTGCAAATCTAGGCGTTCCAGCAATCGCGCTTTTCCCTGTCGTAAACCAAGACGCTAAAAGCTTATGTGCTACTGAAGCCTACAACCCAGAAGGTTTGGTTCAGCGAGCAGTACGAGCACTTAAAGAACACATTCCTCAAATTGGTGTAATCACAGACGTGGCACTCGACCCATTCACGACACATGGCCAAGACGGCATCATCGATGAAGATGGCTACGTAATGAATGATGAAACCACAGAAGTATTGGTTAAGCAGGCTTTGTCTCATGCAGAAGCGGGTGCTGACGTAGTCGCGCCTTCAGACATGATGGATGGCCGAATTGGTAAGATCCGCGAAGCATTAGAAAACGCGGGCTACATTCATACTCAAATCATGGCTTACTCGGCTAAGTACGCATCGAACTACTACGGACCATTCCGTGATGCGGTTGGCTCTTCTTCAAATCTAAAAGGCGGCAACAAGAAAAACTACCAAATGGACCCAGCAAACATTGATGAAGCGATTCACGAAGTGGCGCTAGACATCAATGAAGGTGCGGACATGGTGATGGTTAAACCTGGTATGCCATACTTAGATGTAGTTCGCCGAGTAAAAACTGAACTTCAAGTACCGACATTTGCTTATCAAGTCTCTGGCGAGTACGCGATGCATAAAGCGGCGATCATGAATGGCTGGCTCAAAGAGCGTGAAATTGTGATGGAATCACTATTGTGCTTCAAACGTGCAGGTGCAGATGGCATCTTAACGTACTTTGCGAAAGACGTTGCTGAGTGGTTGGCAGAAGAGAATGCACAAACTGCTCAACACCTAAATCGTACTCCGGAAGCGACAGAAGAGTAATTATCGCTCAGTGAGAAATACCAGACCAACAAGAGTTGTTCGTCTGTATATACCCAAGTAACCTCAGGCGGATTACAACAGTAACAATCCAAGGTGCTTGGGTATTTTTATTTTGGAGAAGAGAATAATGACAATGCTGATTCGTGAAGGCACATTGGAAGAAGCACTTCAAGTTGTGGCGCGTGTTACCGAGTTTTCGAAAGGAGAAACGGTAGACTCCATGACTCAACGTTTAGAAGAGAAAAACAGTTTAATCCTCGTTGCAGAAAAAAATGGCACGATTGTCGGCTTCAAAATAGGTTACGAATTAGAGGATGGTGTTTTCTATAGCTGGTTAGGTGGTGTTGTCCCTGAAGCTCGAAATGAAGGCGTGGCACAACTGCTTTTGGAAGCTCAAGAGGATTGGGTGGCAGAACAAGGCTACAACACATTAAAAGTGAAATCTCGAAACCAGTTTCCGGCTATGCTTCGCTTGTTGTTGAGAAATGGCTATATAATTGAAAAGTTTGAAGAAAAAGTAAATCTTCGAGAATCTCGAGTGCATTTCATTAAAGCAATGTGAAAATAAATGAGATTTTTTCTCATTTAACTGTTGACTACGAAATGAGAATCATTATTATTAAACCTGTCTTAGGGAATGAGGAAAGTTCACAAGGACGTTGAGTGACTTATTAACAGAAGTTAATTAACTGAAAGTTGAGAAGTGATGAAACATTTTTCCGAGAACTTGCACGAATTCTTTTTGACACGACATTGCTCACATTGCTTCCAGTGTAATTTATAGCTTCTTGGTTAAGCTGCTCTATTTACAGAATTTGCTTTACCACTTCTGCTAGGCGACCCCATTCGGGTCGCTTTTTTCTTTTCTACGATTTCTATTTGACGTCACTATTAATATCTTTTCCACATGCGATGATCATTTTAGGATCGTTGATCTTCTCGCCGTTATGCGAATTTGTTGTTATTAATCAATGGTTTGGGTTGGTGCTTTCTTGTGTTTTTTGTTATTGGATAACCAGTGGATAATTTCTATAAACAGAGTTATCCACAGGAGGTGGTGTTTTCGTGAATAAAGTCGGAAAAATTTACGCGACCTAGATCGAGCGAACAAGATAGATTCAGATCAGCAGTCATGGCATCCTAGGCAGATCTCTCAAGTACTGAATTGGATACAGACAATTATGGCAAGTATTCCTGAAAATCCGTTGATCCTTATCGACGGCTCTTCTTACCTATATCGCGCTTTTCACGCCTACCCGGGCACCATGAGCAATGGTGAAATTCCAACTAATGCCATTTACGGCGTCGTGAACATGTTACGCAGCATGATGCGTCAGTTTGCGTCTGAGCGCATCGCGGTGGTTTTCGATGCAAAGGGAAAAACCTTTCGTGATGATATGTATGCAGAATACAAAGCGAATCGTCCGCCAATGCCGGATGACCTGCGTTGTCAAATTGAACCATTACACAATGTTATTCGTGCAATGGGTTTGCCGCTGATCTGTGTTCCTGGCGTCGAGGCGGATGACGTCATCGGTACGTTAGCATACCAAGCATCACAAAAGGGCATGCCTGTATTGATCAGTACTGGTGATAAAGACATGGCGCAGCTAGTGGATGATAACATTACCTTGATCAACACCATGACGAACGTCGTAATGGATCGTGAAGGTGTGGTTGAAAAGTTTGGCATTCCACCTGAATTGATCATCGACTACTTAGCACTGATGGGCGATAAAGTAGATAACATTCCTGGTGTACCGGGTGTCGGTGATAAAACAGCGACCGCACTACTGCAAGGTATTGGTGGTCTGACGAAGTTGTATGAAAACCTCGATGATATTGCAGGGCTTGGTTTCCGTGGTTCTAAAACCATGGCGAAAAAGCTCATCGACAACAAAGAAAATGCCATGCTTTCGTATGAGCTCGCGACCATCAAATTGGATGTTGAGCTTGAGGAAACGCCAGAATCATTGCTGAAAGCGGAACCAAATAAAGACGAATTAGTGAAGCTGTATGGCCAACTGACGTTTAAATCTTGGTTGAATGAACTACTTGAAGGCGGTTCTGGATCAGTGGAGGCCGTAGAGCTTGCGGGATCTTCACAAGCTTCTTCTTCTCAAGCCGAGATGGAAACTTCTGCGGTAACAATCGATCGCAGCCAATATGAAACAATTCTGGATAAAGAAACCTTCAATGCTTGGCTAGATAAACTTCAAACGGCTGAGCTGTTTGCATTTGATACGGAGACCGATAACCTAGATTACATGCTAGCGAATCTAGTTGGTTTGTCATTCGCTGTCGATGAAGGTATTGCGGCTTATGTGCCAGTTGCACATGACTATTTAGATGCGCCTGAACAGCTTGATCGTGATTGGGTACTAGAACAGCTGAAGCCAATTCTTGAAGATGCAGCGAAAGCAAAAGTCGGTCAAAACTTAAAGTATGATGCGTCTGTACTCGCTCGTTACGACATTGAGCTAAAAGGTATCAAGCACGACACGATGTTGGAATCGTATATCTACAACAGTGTCGGCGGTAAACACGATATGGACAGCTTGGCGCTTCGCTTCCTACAGCACAGCTGCATTTCTTTTGAGCAAATTGCAGGTAAAGGCAAAAATCAGCTTACGTTTAACCAAATCGAACTGGAACAAGCATCGCCATACGCGGCAGAAGATGCGGATGTGACCCTTCGTCTGCACAATCGCTTGTTTGCTAATATCGAGCAGGATGAAAGCCTGAAGACAGTTTACGAAGAGATTGAAATGCCGTTGGTGCCAGTTCTTTCGCGCATTGAACGCACTGGGGTCTTTATCGATGAAATGAAGCTGAGTGCGCAGTCGGTCGAGATTACCGCTCGCCTTGATGAGCTTGAAAAGAAAGCGTACGAAATTGCAGAGCAAGAGTTTAACATGAACTCGCCAAAGCAATTACAAGCCATCCTATTTGAAAAAATGGGTTTACCGGTTGTGAAGAAAACGCCATCAGGCACACCATCGACGAATGAAGAAGTTCTGCAAGAACTCGCGCTAGACTACCCACTACCAAAACTGATTTTGGAATACCGTGGTTTGGCGAAGCTAAAATCAACTTACACCGACAAACTGCCGAAGATGATCAACCCATCAACGGGGCGCGTGCATACTTCTTACCACCAAGCAGTGACTGCAACGGGTCGTCTATCTTCTACTGATCCGAACTTACAGAACATTCCAATTCGTAACGAAGCTGGCCGTCGTATTCGTCAAGCGTTTGTCGCGCCATCAGGGCATAAAATCTTAGCGGTCGACTACTCGCAAATCGAACTTCGCATCATGGCGCACCTTTCTGGTGACCAAGCGTTGTTGGATGCATTCCGTGATGGCAAAGATATCCACGCGGCAACCGCAGCAGAAATCATGGGTGTTTCTATTGAAGACGTTTCAAGTGAGCAACGTCGTCGTGCGAAAGCGGTTAATTTCGGTCTTATTTACGGCATGAGTGCGTTTGGTTTGGCGAAGCAATTAGGCATTCCTCGTGGTGAGGCTCAAGCGTACATGGATACATACTTTGAACGTTACCCAGGCGTGATGCAGTACATGGAAGACACACGCAGCACGGCAGCAGATAAAGGGTATGTTGAAACGATTTTTGGTCGACGTTTGCATTTACCAGAAATCAAATCGCGCAACGGGATGCGTCGTAAAGCTGCTGAACGTGCGGCAATCAACGCACCAATGCAAGGTACGGCTGCGGACATCATTAAGAAAGCGATGCTGTTGGTTGATCAGTGGATTCAGGAAGAAGGCAATGGTCGTGTGAAGTTATTAATGCAAGTACACGATGAATTGGTCTTTGAAGTTGAAGAGTCATCATTGTCCGAAATTGAAAGTAAAGTACAGAAATTGATGGAATCTGCAGCAGAGCTAAAAGTACCGTTGGTTGCAGAAGCAGGTCACGGTGATAACTGGGATCAAGCTCATTAGTCACTTTTAGACCAAAATAACCAATTAATTATGAGCCAGCGCACAAACGCTGGCTTTTTTTTGAGATTAAAAAAGCTAGCGCAAAGTTAACTTTGATGTTGCTTAATAAAAATTTCATGAAAAAAAACTACAAAAATTCTTTGCAATTCTGACCAATTGTTGTACATTAATACTCGTAGGGTACAGAGGTAAGATGTTCTATCTTTCAGACCTTTTGTTTCACGTTATTGGATTAGGCTGATTCAGCCGCCCCAGTCAGTTTTTGACTGGGGCGTTTTTTATTGGACGAAAGAAAATTATTCTTTTGGATCAGTAGCTTAAAGTAAGCCTTCAGAAACCTTCTTTTTTGACCTTTCTAAATCACTGCAAAATCTCGATTTTTCCTTCAAATTTATCGCGTTATTCATCCTGTAAATTTACGCCAGTCACACTATTATTTTTTCTTGAAGGAAACTAAGTTACATCTTTTTTGAAGCTTTGCTTGGCTTAACTGTCTGAATTGTAAAGCTATTGGGTGTTTTTCGAGTGAATGTTTGGTGATGCACAGGAAACAAGAGCGCTTTTTAACCTATTGAAATCGAATCTCAGTTCAGCAATGCTTCGTCACATAACAATAATTACCAATTTTTCTCTCCCGTTATCCCTGCCAGGAAGGCGGGGATTTTTATTGCCTGTTATTTAGTTCAGATAAACAAAAGCCCCACCAAATGGCAGGGCCGTGTCGAAGAAATTTAACAAATATTGTTAATTATTCTTCATCGCTCGCTGGTATCTCTTGTTCGTCTTCTTCTATCAGGTGCGCTAGTGCTGGTGCAAACCAGGTATCCAGTTTTGCACGTAGCTGATCGACACCTAATCCTTTCAGTGAAGAGAACACATCAACAGAAACGTCACCACCGAAAGTTTCTACTTGCTTACGAACTTTCAGTAGAGTTTGTTTGCGTGCACCACTTTTTAGTTTATCTGCTTTGGTTAGCAAAACCTGCACAGGAATGTGGCTATCGATGGCCCAGAAAATCATTTGTTGGTCGAGATCTTTCATTGGATGACGAATGTCCATTAGAACCACTAAGCCTTTTAGGCACTCGCGTTTCTGTAGGTATTCACCCAAAGATTTCTGCCATTTGTTTTTCATCTCTACCGGTACTTGAGCAAAACCGTATCCAGGTAGATCGACAATGTGACAACCTTCTTCTACTTTGAAAAGGTTGATTAATTGCGTACGACCAGGTGTCTTTGATGTCTTGGCTAAGCTTTTTTGATTAGTTAGACGGTTAAGTGCACTCGATTTACCAGCGTTTGAGCGTCCTGCAAACGCAATTTCGACACCTTCGTCTTCCGGCAGGTGACGAATATCGGGTGCGCTGGTGATGAAATGCGTATTTTGGTAATGAATTTTTACGCTCACTGTTAACTCCATCTCGACTTTGTGTAGTCGATTGATTACTTTTTTGTGAAAATGTGTAAAATAACCGTGCTCGGCATAAGGTCGCCTATTGTACCATGAGTGTACGCGGTATGTTCACATTCCGTGGTACTGGAAGCTTGATAATTATAATGGAATGTCATGAAGAAATTAGCGCTAATTTTGAGTCTTTTAGCCAGTTGCTCAGTATGGGCCCAAGGTAATATTGAGGCTGGTAAAGCAAAATCACAAACCTGTGTCGCCTGTCACGGAGCAGATGGCAACAGTGCAATAACAACGTACCCGAAACTCGCAGGCCAACACGCTAAGTATCTTGAGAAGCAGTTAAAAGAACTTAAGCTAGGCATGACAAGTGGTGGTAAACAAGGTCGTTACGATCCTGTAATGAGTGGTATGGCAATGCCACTGAGCGATGAAGATATCGCAGACCTATCTGCTTACTACGCTTCGCTACCAGTTTCAGAAAACTCAACACCTGAAGATGTAGTAGCAAAAGGCAAAACGCTTTATACCGCTGGTGATGCCGAACGTGGCCTAACCGCATGTATTGCATGTCATGGTCCTCGTGGCAATGGTACTGAGCTTTCAGGTTTCCCGAAAATTTCTGGTCAGCATGCTGACTACATCAAAGCTCAGCTAGAAAAATTCCGTGATGGCGACCGTGGTAATGATATGAATGCCATGATGCGCGACATCGCGAAGAAAATGACAGACGAAGATATCGAAGTGCTGTCTAAATACGTTGGCGGTCTGCACTAATATACCTAAATCGCTCAAGATCCTGCATCTTGAGCTGGTTGGGTAGATGTCCCTACATCGTTCGAGCAACTTGTACAAAAATGCCCTAGTAAATCCACTAGGGCATTTTTGTTCGTGATAGATATCACAGTCGAGTGTGGATACGAAAGCGATAGTTGGCTCGGCAGTTTGTGAGACATTTGCCATACTTGATGTTGACTTTTTCTTGTTAGTGTTTTTAAGTTTTTGATTAAATGATAATTTTGATTTTTTAGAAAAATAGGCGGATTTTTTTTCAACCCATTACTTGTGAGTATAACGGGATGGCGTAAAGTAGAAGTCGTTCACAGGGGGTGAATGTAAGGATTTAAGACCACGGTTTAGGTCTCCAAGGATGTAGCTCGGATGCTTGGTGATTTAGAAAGGGATTTAGATAGGTAGGGAGCCTATCAGATAAGGATGGTCATCTCGTCTGACGGTTAAGACAGTGAAACGGATCAGGCACAGGAAGTTGCTCAGTAGACAGGAAGTAAACGGATAGCCAAAATTCATCAGGAAGATGAAAAACAACTCTTTTTGGCAGGGAAAGCTCTAAAAACAAAGGGATCATTGGTGCACCAAATGTGTGCAACACAGTTTCGCCAATTGATGGCACTTAGAAAGCGACAGTCTGACTGTCGCTTTTTTTATATCCGTTGACTTGCTCAGTCGTAACTTGAATTGATATTACTGCACTTATTTAGCTTTATAGGTTGTAAACAAAGTTTTTTAACAAAAATTGCTGAAAAAATACTCAACAACACTCCAATCCGAGTTCACTTTCTGGTATGTTTCGCATCCCTGTTTGAGGAAGTCAGCATGCATACCTGTCCTTTATGCCAAAATCAGCGCACTCACCATTATTTTGAAGATAAGCGTCGTGAATATCTTCAATGTGAGCAGTGCAGCTTGGTATTCGTAAATCCAGACCAACGTTTGGATGCGGAAAGCGAAAAAGCTCACTATGATTTGCATGAGAACAACCCCGATGATTTGGGTTACCGACGCTTTTTGTCGCGTATTGCTGACCCGATCACAGAGCGAATTTCTCCACAATCAAATGGTATTGACTTTGGTTGTGGTCCTGGCCCAACGCTCTCCTTGATGCTGGAAGAGGCGGGGCACAACATGGCGTTGTACGATCTCTACTACCACCCTGATACGTCGGTTTTAGAAAAAACGTACGACTTCATGACAGCAACAGAGGTGATAGAGCACCTCTACCACCCAGATTTGGTGTGGAAGCAATGGTTGAATTTAGTTAAGCCAGGGGGCTGGATAGGCCTGATGACGAAAATGGTCATCGACGTGGAGGCTTTCAAATCATGGCATTATAAGAACGATCTCACTCACGTAGTGTTCTTTAGTCGTGACACGTTCCAGTTCCTAGCAGAGCGGGATAAGCTCGAACTCGAATTTATTGGTAATGATGTAATTTTACTGAGGAAACCCCAGTAATGAGCCGTAGTAAAAAATCTAGAAAACCGGGTGCCGCTGGTGCACCTGAGTTTGTTGTAACTCGTAACCGTACAGAATCTGATGTGGAAGGCCGCTTACGCAAGCGTGCTAAAAAGCGTAAAGGTCTGAAAACGGGTAACCGTAACTCAGAAGTTAACGAGCAGAAAAAGCAAGCTGCTGCACAAAATCGCGACCCGCGCTTAGGCAGCAAAAAGAAAATACCTCTGATTGTTGAACCTGCGAAGAAAATGACGAAGCAAGAGCGTCGTTTGTCGGCAGAGCAAGAACTAGAGATGCTAGAAAATGACGCGCAATTGAACGTGTTGCTAGACCGTATTGAAGCGGGTGAAAACCTGGGCACAGGTCTACAGAAATTCGTCGATGAGAAACTCGATCGCATTGAGAAGCTAATGGACCAACTAGGCTTGTTGGAACCTGAAGAAGAGGAAGATTTCACTGCACCTGCTAAGAAAAGCACGCGCAACGATGATGACTTGCTGGCAGATTTCGACGACATTAATTTCGACGACTATAAAGGATAATTAAGCTATGAATGTAACCTTATTAGCTATTGCTGGTGTTGTGATTATCATCGCACTCGCTTCTTATGCAGGTTACCTTCTGCTTCAATTGAAAAAGCAAAAGGAATTGCAGCTGAAGCATCAAAAATTGGCGATAGACAAACGTAACGCCAACATTTTTGAGAATGTGCATACCTTGTGTCAGGCGGGCATTCAAGGCCAGTGCGATTTATCTGAAATCAGTATCCGTGTGTATAACATCATGGATTATGTACAAGGTGAAGACCGCGTTGATTTCGATAAAACGTACCCTGCGATTTCTGAGCTTTACCACATCGTGAAAGATATGGCGCGTGGCGAAGAACGCCAACAACTTGCCAAGAAAGAGCGTATGCAACAGAACTTGACGCGTCATAAAGCGGAAAGCCGCCTCACTGATGCGATTATTGAGGAGCTCAAAGTGTTGCAGAAAAACGTCCAGCCACTGAATAATCAAATCAATATTCAGATGATTTAAGCGCGACCTCCAATAGTCTCCTTATGGCTAATGGGGGTATCGTGATCACGCTAGCACTTCTTTAGTTTTATACTTAAAAAGCCAGTCGGCGTTGCCACGCTTGTCATCGTCGTATGGCAAAATAGCGGCTCTGAATATCGGGTGACGGCTTTCGTTGCCCTAGCATTTAACGGAAAGTACCACCATGTCGAATCAACACACTGAATCGAAACAGCAAATCGTCTGGGATCAAGCGGTATTGGATAAGTACAACTATTCCGGGCCTCGTTATACGTCGTACCCAACGGCGCTGGAGTTTCATGAAGCGTTCACCATTTCTGATTATGATATGGCATGCACTCAATACCCAGAACGCCCATTATCGCTGTACGTACACATTCCGTTCTGTCACAAGCTTTGTTACTACTGTGGATGTAATAAAGTCATTACGCGCCACTCGCACAAAGCGGATGAATACCTCGACGTGCTTGAACACGAAATTCGTCAACGTGCTGCATTACTTGTGGGTCGCACCGTGACGCAATTGCATTTTGGTGGTGGTACACCGACGTTTCTCTCTGAAAAGCAAATCACGCGTGTAATGAGCCTGCTACGCCAAGAGTTTACTTTTAGTAGCGATGCTGAAATCAGTATCGAGGTTGACCCGCGTGAAATCGAGCTGACCATGCTGGATCATCTGCGTAGTGAAGGCTTCAATCGCTTGAGCATCGGTGTGCAGGACTTCAACAAAGAAGTGCAAAAACTGGTGAATCGTGAGCAAGATGAAGAGTTCATCGTTGCGATGGTTGCGCGCGCAAAAGAGTTAGGCTTTCGTTCGACGAACCTAGATTTGATTTACGGTTTACCGAAGCAGACCAAAGAATCTTTTGCCAAGACTCTAGAACAAGTGCTAGAGATGCAGCCGGGCCGTCTATCCGTGTTTAACTACGCGCACATGCCACAGCTATTTGCAGCGCAGCGTAAGATTAAAGACGAAGACCTGCCAAAAGCAGAGGAGAAGATGGCGATTCTGCAAGACACCATCGCGACACTGACTGGTGCTGGCTACCAATTTATCGGTATGGACCACTTTGCTTTGCCGGACGATGAACTTGCTGTTGCCCAGCGCGAAGGTATTTTGCATCGCAATTTCCAAGGCTACACCACACAAGGTGAATGTGACTTGGTTGGCTTTGGTGTTTCTGCAATCTCGATGATCGGCGATGCGTACGCGCAAAACCAGAAAGAGCTGAAGAAATACTACGCTCAAGTCAACGAACTTCGTCACGCTCTATGGAAAGGGGTCTCGCTGGACTCTGATGATTTGCTCCGTCGCGAAGTGATTAAGCAGCTGATTTGTAACTTCAAGTTAGACAAGAAAGCCATTGAGTCTGAGTTTAAAGTGAGGTTTGAACAGTACTTTAAAGAAGATTTGCAGCTACTTCAGACCTTTATTAACGATGAGCTGGTGGAAGTGGATGATAATGAAATTCGTGTGACGCTGCGAGGTCGTTTGTTGATCCGTAATATTTGTATGAGCTTCGATAAATACCTACGAGCAAAGGCACGTCAGCAACAGTTCTCTCGTGTTATTTAATCAGAGATACAGATTCAAGATATAAAAAATGCCAGCAGATGCTGGCATTTTTTTATGTTTTCGCTGGATTTAAGCGCGATCTTTTACTTTTTCTCTCAGTTCCGATTTTTCTGCTTCTGAAAGGAACGCAATCTCAAGGCCATTGATTTGCGCTTGGCGAATCTGGTCTTGGCTCAGGCCAGCGGCTGGTGCCGCTACTTCGTATTCGTATGGCAGTTCGATGCCTTCAACCGCTGGATCGTCAGTGTTCAAACACGCAAGAACGCCATGCTCTAGGAACTGCTTGAGAGGGTGGTTTTCTAGCGTTTCTACCGTACTTGTTTGGTAGTTTGACGTCAGGCAAGATTCAATACCAATGCGGTTTTCTGCTAGGTAATCCATCAGTTTTGGATCGTGAATCGCTTTTACGCCGTGACCGATACGAGTTGCGCCCAGCTCATTGATTGCTTGCCACATGCTCTCTGCACCTGCTGCTTCACCAGCATGGACCGTTACCCCAAGGCCAGCATCGCGTACTTGCTTGAAGTGAGACACAAAACGATCACCCGGTTGGCCTAGCTCGTCACCCGCAAGGTCGACGGCAACGATGTGATCTTTCTGGCTCAGAATGCCGTCCAGTTCTTGTTGACATGCGTCAGTGCCAAATGTGCGACTCATGATACCGATCAGGTTGGCTTTCACGCCAAAATCGCGCATACCTGCTTGCACACCGTCCACGACGGCTTCAACAACCCCCGCTACTGGTAGCTTGTGTTTCATCGCCATGTAGTAAGGAGAGAAACGCAGCTCAGCGTAATCGATTTGCGCGTTTAGCGCGTCTTCTACGTTTTCGTACGCGACACGACGACACGCATCTAAATCGCCCAGGACAGCAACACCCCAGTCGAGCTTAGAAAGGAAAGCAACAAGAGAGGGTTCCGCTTCGACAATTTGAACGTGAGGAGTGAGAGACTCAATATCGTACGCTGGTAGGGCAATGCCAAACTTTTGGCCTAGCTCAAGAATCGTTTTAGTACGAATGTTACCGTCGAGGTGACGGTGCAAATCAGTAAGAGGAAGGTTCTTCGTTATCATTTTGTCGATCCGGATAGTTATGAACTGGAACAGGGCCCAAACATCATCTGTGACAATACATGGGTAAGATTTGCAGTTAAGTATAAATAACAGTTGGGTAGATTGTCAGTAGAGGATGACTAGGAAATCAACGATTCTCGCTCTTTTCTACTTCATGTTCACCAAATGTGTTGGCCATTCTTCTAGTGGCATAGGGCGGCTGTAGTAGAAGCCTTGCACCTGATTACAGCCTAAAGAGCGCAGTAATTGTGCTTGATTGCTATCCTCGACACCTTCCGCGACGACATTAGTTTTGAGACCTGCTGTGATATTGATGACGGCAGCGACGACTGAACTGTTTAAGTTTTCTTGTGTGAGTTGATTGATGAAGGTGCGATCAATCTTCAAGCAGGTAAACGGCAGAGAGTGGAGGTAACCCAGTGATGAGTAGCCGGTGCCAAAGTCATCTATCGCGATACCAATACCCATTTCACGCAGTTTAGTCATATTTTCTAGTGTGGTCGGTGCGCTATCAATGATACGTGATTCTGTGATCTCTAGTGTGAGGTTACTTGCTGGTAATTTCGTGATATCCAATACGCTTGTCACCGTATCAACAAAACTTGGGCAGGATAGTTGATTAACGGAGATATTCACATGCAGTTGGAAGTCCGACGGCCACTGTTTGCTTTCGATCGCTTGGTAAGTGTCGCGACAAGCTTGTAACAGAATCTGTTGGCCGATGGCTTTGATCATGCCGCTTTCTTCCGCGATTGGGATAAAATCTAATGGTGACACCATACCTGAGTCGCTATGCCAACGCGCAAGTGCTTCGGCGCCACACACTGTGCCACTGACGAGATCCACAATCGGTTGGTAATGAGGAATAAACTCTCGGTTTTCAATGCCAGTTTGGATCTTGGTCAGCATTTGTGTACGAAACTTTGAAGCGCTCGCTAGTTCTGGGCTGTAGTGACAAACACCAGTCAGTGAGTCTTGTTTAGCGTAACTTAATGCGATGCTGGCGTTGCGTAACCATAAAGGCATGGTTTCGTTTGGCTGGGTTTGTACAATACCAAGTGAAATCTTCATCACTACATTTTCGCCTTCCACCATAAATGGGGTGGAAAAGAGTTGCTGTAATCGACGCTCGGTTTGTTTAATTTTGGTTTCCGTGTCGACATTTGAGAGAAACACCGCGAATTCGTCACCACCAATCCGAGCCAATAATGCGTTGTCACGAAACTGCTGTTTTAACCTTTCAGCGATGCTGACCAACAGCTGGTCGCCGTTGTGATGACCCACACTGTCGTTGATATCTCTAAATTTGTTGATACCAAGTAAAAATAAACTGCCGTGACAAAGATCAGACTGATTTTCACAGATTTCGACCAAACCCTGACGGCTATATAAGCGTGTTAGAGAGTCATAAACCAACTGTTCACGCAATGCTTTGAATGAAGCTCTTAGATTGTTCGCCATTTCATTAAAAGCATGGACCAGTACGGTTGTCTCATACACATAACCAGGCTTTGGCATGCCGCTATCCCAATCCCCATTTGCCAGGTGCTGAGCGGCGGCGGCCGTCGCGTTAATTGGTCTGGTAACTCGGTTGAAAATGATCCAACTGATGGCGATACCAAATAGGCTTACAATAATGCCAACGAGCCAGCTCTCTTGCTGGCTTTTTGGTAACAGGCCGAGAAGCTCAGACTCCGAAATGGAGGTGCCGATAAACCATGTTAAGCCGTCTTGGTCTCGATACGGGGTTAGCCGACTGAAAATACGTTGGCCATCATGTTCAAATGAAAAAGTATAAGGTTGCTTGGTGTTGTTGAGATCGAAAGACCGGACTCGGCTCGCACTGATTTTGATGATCGGGTCTGCGTTTTCAGCGGCAAGCAAACGCTGCCCTTTATCCGAAAATTTTGTGCCCCATGAGATGACGCTTCCCGGGCCTGAGTGAGCGATTAAACGATGATCTGGGTCCATGATGTAGACCGACGCTTTAGTGTTGTATTTTAACTCGCGCAGGAATTCGTTGAATGTATTGATACGAATGTCTGTCACCAAAACACCAGCAAATTGGTCGTGTTTGTACACCGGCGTCATGGCTGATAGCGTAATATCCTGGCGTTCATCAGCATTGGTATAAATTTCAGACCAAGTGGCGTTTTGGCTCTCTGCAACGGGCTTATACCATGGGCGAGTGCGAGGATCGTATTGGGAGATAACCGTTCGAATGTTGTTACTCACATGGTTGGTTCCATAAATAACCAGATCACCATCGGTGTGGCGATCTTGCACCATTAAGGTGTAATCGTCGGAAAGTTCGCGGCGAAAGCCTGCAAAGTCGCCGTTTTCTGAACCAAATGCGATTACATCCAACTGCGGTATCGATTGGTAAAGATTTTTGAATGCACTTAGCAGGTAGTTTTGAATGTCTGAGGTATCGTGAGGGCGATAAAGGTTGTGATAGCTGACGTTGTGCGCGAGAGCCATAACCGCAGTAAAAGGCTTACGTAGATAGCTATTGAGGTGGTCGTGGACACTTTCGGTTAACACGGAAAGTTGCTTGTCACTGATATCCGTGACCACTTCTTCGTAACTTTGTTTTTGGACGTAGACAATGACACCGATCGCCAGTAAGAAGATCATGACAAATGGAATCAGAACAGCAGTACGCAGTGTAATTTGAGTCGTAGCAGTAGACATCGCCTAATCACATAGATGGTGGTGCGCCACAATTGTACTGATGTTTTTATTAATATCGAGTGACAAACGACGCTCGTTGTTAACGCACCACGTAAGTGATTGTCAGTACAATTCTTTTAATTTTCTGGTGAGTGTATTTCGCCCCCAGCCTAATACTTTAGCGGCATCTTGCTTATGACCTTTAGTGTGCTCTAAGGCTGCTTCTAATAAAATGCGTTCAAATTCTGGTAAAGCGTAAGAAAGTAGTTCTTTATCTCCTGCTGCGAGTGAATGCCGTGCCCAATCCGCCAATTGTTCTTGCCAACTACCATGTGCAGAGTCTGAAATGGATTTTTTCTCTTCTAGTAGTTCGCTTGGCAAGTCATTTGGTAACACCTCGCTACCACTGGCCATAACGGTTAACCAACGGCAAATATTCTCTAATTGACGCACGTTGCCAGGCCAATCAAGGCGGTTAAGAATCTCTACAGTCGACGGGTGGAGAGTTTTTGTTTCCACACCAAGCTCATCAGCCGCACGGATAAGAAAATGCTGTGTAAGCTTTTCAATGTCTTGCTTACGCTCACGCAGTGCCGGGATCTGAACGCGAATCACGTTTAAGCGATGAAATAGGTCCTCACGAAAGTCACCTTCGTGCACCAGCTTTTCTAAGTTCTGGTGTGTTGCCGCGACAATTCGTACATCGACACTGATCGGAGAGTGACCGCCCACTCGATAAAACTGCCCGTCAGCTAGAACGCGTAGTAAACGAGTTTGAATGTCCAATGGCATGTCGCCGATTTCGTCTAAAAATAGAGTGCCGCCATTGGCTTGTTCGAATCGTCCTTGACGAACATTGTTTGCCCCCGTAAACGCGCCTTTTTCGTGGCCAAACAGTTCTGATTCAATCAAGTCTTTGGGAATCGCCGCCATATTGAGCGCAATGAAAGGTTTGTTAGCACGTGGACTGTGACGGTGCAGTGCATGAGCAACGAGTTCTTTACCCGTGCCCGATTCACCGTTAATCAAGACTGAAATAGAGGAGCGAGAAAGACGACCAATGGCGCGAAACACCTCTTGCATCGCTGGTGCTTCACCGATAATTTCAGGCGTTTCTGCTGGAATGTCTTCTGGAGAGAGCTGCTCGCGTTTGTTTTCGTGGCTGTGTGCAATGGCTCGTTCAACCAGAGTTAAAGTTTCATCAATATCAAAAGGTTTTGGTAAATATTCAAAAGCACCTTTTTGGTACGCATTCACTGCCGCATCTAAATCTGAATGCGCGGTCATGATAATCACGGGAAGGTCTGGGTAATCGCGCTGTACTTGCTTTAGTAGCTCCAACCCATCAATACCTGGCATGCGAATGTCTGATACTAGAACATCCGGCACTTCGCGTTCGAGCGCCATTAACACGCTTTCTCCATCGGCATAGGTTTCACATTTGATGTTGGCAGAGGAGAGCGTTTTCTCCATTACCCAGCGAATTGAACTGTCGTCATCAACGACCCAAACATATCCTTTACTCATGTAGTAATCCTTGCAGCAAACCGAAAAACTGACGCGACTTGAAGTCCATTAGCGCACTCAGATCGGCAGATAAATAGTAAATGTTGTGTGACCAGGCCAGCTTTCTACGTCTATTTTTCCATTGTGCTGGTCGATCAAATTTTGCGAAATAGATAGCCCTAATCCAGTTCCTCCCTCGCGGCCACTGACCATGGGATAGAACAGCGTGTCTTGTAGTTCCGGTGGAATACCTGGGCCGTTGTCTGTGATTTCGACACGAGCAGCGAGTTTACAGCGTTTGCCGTGAATATTGGCTTGATGCACCGTTCTGGTGCGAATGGTTATTTTCCCGTGTTCTTGATGGCTAAGAATTTGTGCGGCGTTGCTGACGATATTAAGCATTGCCTGCTCGATTTGGTCTGTATCCATCAAAATCTCTGGCAAGCTTGGGTCATAATCTCGTTCAATGATGATTGAGCGTTGTGACTCTAATTCAACCAGTTGGCGAACCTTTTCAAGAATTTGGTGCAGATTCTCTTGTGTCTTCTTACCAGGCTTTTGCGGTCCTAGTAATCGATCCACGAGCGCCCTTAAACGGTCTGCTTGCTCAATGATGATGTGTGTATATTCGGTGAGAGAGGGCTCTGGCAGCATTTTTTCTAGCAATTGCGCCGCACCGCGTAAGCCGCCAAGCGGATTTTTAATCTCATGTGCAAGCCCTCGGACTAACAGCTTCGCTGCTTGTTGTTGGGCGTGTTGGTTCAGTTCTTGAGAGAGTCGGCGCTGCTGATCAATTTTGCGCATCTCGACCAGAAGCATCAACTGCTTTTGCCAAGTGATAGGGCTAACCGTCACCTCTAGCATTAAAGGGCGGCCATCAACAACGAAAGTGACGTCACTGTCGGTGATGCTTTGACCACTTTGCAACGGTTGAGTGAGCAGCGCGAGATCCAGCGACGCATGCTGAATCAATTGAGAAAGTGATTGTTCAATAATTCGTTTGGCGCTTTGAGAAAACAGCAATTCGGCAGCCGGATTGGCATAACGGATGGCCAATCCATCATCAAGAATCAGCGTTGCTGTCACCATATTGTTGAGAATGGCACTAGGAAGACTGGTATCCACATTACGTCCTTGTTTTGCTTTAAGATTGTGCGATGCACAATAATGGTGCAATTGAACGTTAAGTATGGCGAATAAATCTTAGAAGAAAAAGTGAAAAGCATCGCTGTGATGTGATTTTTTTCACCAGATATTCTATTTTGCCCCTTTTACGGTCGGCTTAACACTTGCTCTATGTAAATGCACCGTTATAGGGCTAGTAGATGCAATAAGCTTGCCGCTTCTTTTCGCGTGCACAGCAAGTGTGTGAGTGCCTCGGTCAATATTGTTTAACTGCCACACTATATGGTTTTGTGGTGCACCATAAGGTTTTCCATCGAGTAACAATTGCAATTGCTCACCGATACCAAGCTTGCGATTGGTTTCTAATTGAATATTGATGATGCCTCGATTGCTGCGGATGGTCTCGTTGTGCTTGGGAGCCAGCATCGAGAGTTGTAATGGGAGAGGCTTCTCGGTTGTTTTATCTGGCTTGTTTTGTGATGCAGTAGATGGCGTAGTCTGAGGTGCGAGCGATTCAGTACTTTCTACCTCAGGAGCTGGTGCGCTGGCTTCAAGGTTTGGCAGTGCGATCGCTTTTGCTCCTTTGTTTGGCGTATCGCTAAAGTGAACCACGCCATTTTCATCTACCCACGTATACGCGACCTGCGCGAAGGCGATAGAGGCGATTAACAATCCGCTGAGTGCACACAGTGATGGAATAAGCTGAACTTTCATTGCTCACCTTCTCTTGTTCGATGATTTCACGTTTCAATGGCTTAGCTCTTTGACCTGTAAGGAAAAATTCTAAGCGTATTTTTATTATCCCCTCATGTTAAACGTCGAAGCTTGAGTGGCGAATACAAAAAAGGCCCGCCTGCGAGGCGAGCCTAATATTTTATTGCTGTGTTTACATTTTACACAGTGTCGACCTTACACAGAGTAGTAAAGTTCGAACTCAACAGGGTGAGTTGTCATGTTCACACGCTCTACGTCCTGAGACTTAAGGTCGATGTATGAATCGATGAAGTCGTCAGAGAATACGCCGCCCGCTGTTAAGAACTCACGATCAGCATCTAGCTCTGCTAGCGCGTCTTTTAGTGAGTATGCAACAGTTGGGATTTCTGCTGCTTCTTCAGCTGGAAGATCGTAAAGGTCTTTATCCATCGCTTCGCCTGGGTGGATCTTATTCTTGATACCGTCAAGACCAGCCATAAGCATTGCTGCGAAACATAGGTATGGGTTCGCCGCTGGGTCACCGAAACGAACTTCGATACGACGTGCTTTCGGGCTTGGTACCACTGGGATACGGATTGAAGCAGAGCGGTTACGCGCTGAGTAAGCTAGCATTACTGGTGCTTCGAAGCCTGGTACAAGACGTTTGTACGAGTTGGTTGATGGGTTAGCGAATGCGTTGATTGCACGAGCGTGTTTGATGATACCACCGATGTAGTAAAGCGCCATTTCAGATAGACCGCCGTACTTGTCACCAGCAAATAGGTTTACGCCATCTTTTGCTAGAGACTGGTGAACGTGCATACCGCTGCCGTTGTCGCCAACAAGTGGTTTAGGCATAAACGTCGCTGTTTTACCAAACGCGTGAGCAACGTTGTGTACAACGTACTTGTAGATTTGGATTTCGTCAGCTTTGGTTGTTAGCGTGTTGAAACGAGTTGCGATTTCGTTTTGACCCGCCGTTGCCACTTCGTGGTGGTGCGCTTCAACAACAAGACCCATCTCTTCCATTACTAGACACATAGCAGAACGGATGTCTTGAGATGAATCTACTGGAGCTACTGGGAAGTAACCACCTTTAACGCCTGGACGGTGACCTTTGTTACCTTCTTCGTAGTCAGAACCTGTGTTCCATGCTGCTTCTACGTCGTCGATCTTGAAGAAAGAGCCTGACATGTCTGTCGAGAACTTCACGTCATCAAATAGGAAGAATTCTGGCTCAGGACCGATAAGTACAGTATCTGCAACACCTGTAGAACGCATGAAGTCTTCAGCGCGTTTTGCGATAGAGCGTGGGTCACGGTCGTAGCCTTGCATTGTTGCAGGCTCTAAGATGTCACAACGGATATTTAGTGTTGCGTCTTCCGTGAATGGGTCAAGCACAGCAGAAGATGCGTCAGGCATCATTACCATGTCTGATTCGTTGATACCTTTCCAGCCAGCAACTGATGAACCATCGAACATTTTACCTTCTTCGAAGAAGTCTGCGTCGATTTGGTGAGCAGGGATCGAAATGTGCTGCTCTTTACCTTTTGTATCAGTGAAGCGTAGGTCAACAAACTTAACTTCGTTTTCTTGGATCAGCGATAGAACGTTTTCTACTGACATCTTGGATAACCTCCAGTGTTAATAAGCGGTAAAAGCTCGATTTATGAATTATTCATGAAACCTGGCATTGATTAATCAATTTGACTTTTCATTAATCGATGCTGTTTTAACTAAAGCCAAAACCGTGCCAAAAAAAATATTCCATTAATTTCAAGCAATTGTGTTTTTGAATGCTAGTTTGGTGCAGTTGCTTGCACCAAAATGATCTTTGATTGCACTATTATGGTGCTAAAAATCATTGTTGCACCATAATGTGACAGGTACATTGCGTATTCAGCCCAGTTTTTGAGCAAGAGTCAATTTGAATTATGCATCGATTAGAATAAAGTTGCGTTTAATCAATTCGTTCTGAGGAAGAAAATGGGCATTAAGCGTAAAAATCGCAGAAATGCTCGGGAGTAGATCACATATTTCTAGGCTTTTTGCTAAAATCTGGTACATTATGGCCGTTTTTTTAATCAGCAAATGTCGCCAGAGAGCACCCGTTCTCAGCGTGGGGGCATTTCATCTATCTAAGTGAATCAATATCCATGGCTACTCCACAGATTGATAAATTAAGAAATATCGCGATCATCGCGCACGTTGACCACGGTAAAACCACGTTGGTTGACAAGCTGCTACAACAATCAGGCACGCTTGAGTCTCGCGGTGAAGCTGAAGAGCGAGTCATGGACTCGAACGACATCGAGAAAGAGCGCGGTATTACCATTCTTGCTAAAAACACAGCAATCGACTGGAACGATTACCGTATCAACATCGTAGATACTCCGGGACACGCGGACTTCGGTGGTGAAGTTGAGCGTATCATGTCGATGGTAGACTCTGTACTACTTATCGTTGACGCAGTTGATGGTCCAATGCCTCAAACGCGTTTCGTAACACAAAAAGCGTTTGCTCACGGTCTAAAACCAATCGTTGTAATCAACAAGATTGACCGCCCTGGCGCACGTCCTGATTGGGTTATGGACCAAGTGTTCGACCTGTTCGACAACCTAGGTGCAACTGATGACCAGCTAGACTTTAAAGTAGTTTACGCATCAGCACTTAACGGTTGGGCTTCTCTAGAAGAAGGCGAAACTGGCGAGAACATGGAACCACTATTCCAAACTATCGTTGATGTTGTTGACGCGCCAAATGTTGACCTTGATGGTCCACTACAGATGCAAGTTTCTCAGCTAGACTACAGCTCTTACGTTGGTGTTATCGGCGTGGCTCGCGTAACTCGTGGTAGCGTTAAACCAAACCAGCAGGTAACCATTATTGGTGCTGATGGTAAAACTCGCAACGGTAAAGTGGGTACAGTAATGGGCTACCTTGGCCTAGAGCGTCACGAAGTTGAACAAGCTAACGCGGGTGATATCATCGCAATCACTGGTCTTGGCGAGCTGAAAATTTCTGACACTATCTGTGCACAAAACGCAGTAGAAGCATTACCACCATTGTCTGTTGATGAACCAACAGTAACAATGACGTTCCAAGTAAACACGTCTCCATTCGCGGGTAAAGAAGGTAAGTTCGTAACGTCACGTAACATCCTTGAGCGTCTTGAGAAGGAACTGGTACACAACGTTGCACTACGCGTTGAGCAAACAGACGATCCAGATAAATTCCGCGTATCAGGTCGTGGTGAACTTCACCTTTCTATCCTGATCGAAAACATGCGTCGTGAAGGCTTCGAGCTAGCAGTATCTCGTCCAGAAGTAATCATCAAAGAAGAAGATGGTCAGTTGATGGAACCGTTCGAAACGGTAACTATCGACGTAATGGAAGAGCACCAAGGCGGCATCATGGAGAACATCGGCCTACGTAAAGGTGAGCTGAAAGACATGTCTCCAGACGGTAAAGGTCGTGTGCGTATGGACTTCGTTATGCCATCACGTGGTCTGATCGGTTTCCAAACGGAATTCATGACACTGACTTCAGGTTCAGGTCTTCTTTACCATACGTTTGATCACTACGGCCCGCACAAAGGCGGTAACATCGGTCAACGTGTAAACGGTGTACTAATCGCGAACGCGATGGGTAAAGCGCTAACTAACGCACTGTTCAACCTTCAAGAGCGTGGTCGTCTATTTATCGGTCACGGTGTTGAAGTTTACGAAGGTATGGTTATCGGTATTCACAGCCGTGACAACGACCTAACGGTAAACGCACTGAAAGGTAAGCAGCTAACCAACGTTCGTGCATCTGGTACCGATGACGCACAGGTTCTTACTCCGCCAATCAAGATGACTCTTGAGCAAGCACTAGAATTCATCGATGACGATGAGCTAGTAGAAGTAACGCCTGAAAGCATCCGTATCCGTAAGAAGTTCCTAACGGAAAGCGACCGTAAGCGTGCTTCTCGTGGCGCGAAATAATTTTCGTTAAGCGATTCAATTAAGAAGAAGCCTCGAGTTATGCTCGGGGCTTTTTGTTTTCTGGAGTTGAATATGAACCCGATTATTATCACCGGTGGGCCTGGTGCGGGAAAAACAACACTGCTGAATGCGCTAGACGCGTGTGGTTACGCCACGTTTCCTGAAGGGTCTCGCGATTTGATTGAGCAGCAAAGCCAGTTAGAAAATGGTGTTTTGCCGTGGACGAATTTACCTGAGTTTGCCAAGTTATGCCTTGGGTTGATGGACAAACAAAAGAGTGATGCGCGTTGTCATGATGTTGCGTTTGTTGATCGCGCCATCCCCGACATCATTGCATATCTACAAGTGGGCGGCTGTAAGGTTGACCAAGCTTTCTTAACCGGAAGCGCTGGGTACCATAGTCAGGTGTTTACTTGTCGACCTGAAGCATCCATTTACGTGCAAGATGAAGTGCGTCCGCACAGCTTTGAAGAAGCATTGGAGATTCATCAGTCGTTAGTGAGTGTCTATACTGAGTTGGGTTATGAAGTGATAGAAGTACCATGGGGAACTGTGCCAGAGAGAGTAGGCTTTGTTCGAAGAGTCATCGGTTTACTCGGTAAGGTCGCCGACTAAAACCTCCTCACTAGGAGGAGGTCTAAATCATTTACTTTTGATTGAGCTTTTGTAGGAATTTATCGGACTCTGCAATCGCTTCGTTCATTTGTTTGATCGCAAACTGAATGTCTTTCTCTAAGCTAGAGAACTCACCTTGCAAAGAACCAATCGCACTAGCGTTAAGGTTGTGTTTTAAGTACAACGTGTTGTCACGCAGCGTATCCAGTACCGGTGTCATCTTTTTCTCTGCACGCTTCATAGCGCTAAGCATGGTTTTGTACGAGGCTTTGGTTTCACGTAGCTTTTGCTCGCTTGAACGACGCAGTTTCGCACTCGAGTACAGCTCTAGCTCATCTTGCCACTCATCAAACAGTGCGCCGGATACGTCTTCAATCGCAGCAATACGGTCACGTACGTCTTGAGCCGCTTTTTCGCTATCTTCGTATTTGTCATTGATGTTGTTGTAGACATTTTCTAGCTCACCACCATCAAAGTTGGTGATCGCAGATAAGGCTTCAAGTGCACTGGTGAATTCTTCTTGTGCATCTTGTTGAGATTCTTTGGCATCTTCGACGCGGTCGACCATAATATCTCGTTTATGATACCCAACCTGCTCCATTGCTGAGTAATAAGCAGATTGACACCCTGTTAAAGTGAAAATTGATAGTACAATTGCTAATAAATAAGGCATTCTTATGTCCTCGGCGCTAATTATGGGATGAACTATGAACCAGTTATCAGAGAGTTACAAGGCGAGATTAATCAATCTACTGCCAAGTTGCGTCGCGTTTTTTAAGTATCTTCTTAAGCGATTAACGCATGACCGTGTGAATGTGAACGCGGGCTATCTTGCCTACATTACCTTGTTATCCATCGTGCCAATGCTGACGGTATTGTTATCAATATTGTCGAAATTTCCCGTTTTTGCGAACGTTGGTGAAGTGCTGCAAGGCTACATTATTGAGAATTTTGTGCCAGCTTCTGGAGAAGCTGTACATACGGCATTACAGGAATTTGTGGCGAATACGGGCAAAATGAGCGCGGTTGGCGGTGGGTTTTTATTCATCGCAGCGGTCATGCTGATTTCCAACATTGATAAGAACTTAAACTACATTTGGCGAGTTAAAGACAAGCGCCGTTTAGTCTTTTCATTCTCTATGTATTGGATGGTACTCACGTTAGGGCCGATCATGGTCGGTGCGAGTATTGCGGCGACGTCGTACGTGACTTCGCTGCAAATTTTAGAGAACGAGACATTATCTGGTGCGTTTAATTTATTTCTGCGTTGGCTACCGTTGTTGCTGTCCTTTTTTGCTTTTCTTGGCTTGTATATTCTAGTGCCGAATAAAAAAGTACACCTCGCTCATGGTGCCATGGGGGCAGCAGTCGCCGCGATACTGTTCGAGTTGAGTAAAAAAGGCTTTGCACTCTACATCACTCAGTTTCCGTCTTATCAGCTCATTTACGGCGCGTTAGCGGCGATTCCTATCTTATTTGTTTGGGTGTATTTATGCTGGATGATCGTGTTATTGGGGGCGGAAGTTACGGCTGCGCTTGGTGAGCGAGAGCACTGGAGTGAAGATTTAGACATGATACACTCGACCGCTGAATCTCAGTTAACAGATGAAGGAAGCGAGAGTAGTGATAGCGCTAATTCAACGAGTCAGTGAAGCAGCCGTCCGTGTGGATGGTGAAGTCGTAGGAGAAATTGATCGTGGTCTGCTGGTCTTATTGGGCGTAGAGAAGGACGACGATGAAGCTAAAGCAAAGCGTTTAATGGAGCGTGTTACAACCTACCGTGTGTTCGAAGATGACGAAGGCAAGATGAACCTGAACGTTAAACAGGTGGAAGGAAAAGTGCTGGTGGTTTCTCAATTTACGCTGCCAGCGGATACAAAAAAAGGCACGCGAGCTGGCTTTTCTCGTGGTGCGCATCCTGTGGATGCAGAGCGCTTGTATGATTACTTTTCTGACTTGTGTGAAGAAGTTTTACCCACACAGCGTGGCCGCTTCGCTGCCGATATGAAAGTGTCCTTGGTGAATGACGGTCCAGTAACGTTTTGGTTGCAGGTCTAATCTGGTAACACAGGCGCCATAGTCTAAGCTTTAACTCCAAGCTCATGGAATTGGCTTGGAGTAATTTTTCCGACACTGATTAGTGTTGTGCTTTCAAAGGATTGATATGTTCAAACTCATTACTCCCAAAACCGATAATCAGATAAACAAGTATTATCAGTTTCGCTGGCAACTGCTTCGTGAGCCATGGCGTATGCCGATCGGCTCTGAGCGCGATGAATACGACGAAATGAGCCATCACCGCATGATTGTTGATGGTCGAGGTCGTCCTATGGCGATTGGACGTTTATACATTACGCCGGATAATGATGGCCAGATCCGCTATATGGCGGTTAAAAATAATCGCCGTAGCAAAGGGATGGGTTCGCTGGTTTTGGTTGCACTAGAGTCGTTAGCGCGCCAAGAAGGAGCGAAACGCTTGGTGTGTAATGCCCGTGAAGATGCCATCGCCTTTTATGAAAAAAATGGCTTTGAGCGTCGAGGCGAGCTAACCGATGAGCGTGGCCCTGTGCGCCATCAGCAAATGGTGAAGCAACTGGATCCGATGGCCAATGTGTTACGTCGCCCTGAATGGTGTACTGAGCTTCAACAGCGCTGGGAGCAACAAATCCCAATTAGCGACAAAATGGGGATCAAAATTAACCAGTACACGGGTTACCAGTTTGAATGCTGTGCGCAGCTTAATCCTAACCTTAATCCCCATAACACCATGTTCGCCGGGTCAGCTTTTACCTTAGCAACCCTGACAGGGTGGGGGATGACGTGGCTGCTGCTTAAAGAGCGTGGGCTGCACGGTGATATTGTGTTAGCCGACAGCTCGATTCGTTATCGTCAACCAGTCGAACAAAACCCCGTGGCGAGTACTTCGTTGGATGGGATCAGTGGTGACCTAGACCGATTGGAGTCGGGACGCAAAGCACGCATCGTTATTCACGTAGTGATTTATAGTGGTGACACGCCCGCTGTGGATTTTGTCGGTACCTATATGCTGATACCGAATTACTCGCAGTTACTCAGTTGCTGATGGGGTAAACGCCGACTGATCTGCTGGGCGCTTATCTGTTTCACCTTCTTGCTCTGTCGGTGAGAGGGTTTGTTCTGCTGCGGAATTCGTGTCGGGTACTTCATCTTCTTCGATAACTTCTTCGTAAAGCTCTTCCTCTTGAGTCTCCAAATTGATGTTATCAATTACGGTTGGCTGCTCGATGGAAGGTTCATTTTTCTGTGGAGTCTCAATATCAGTAGGCTCGGCCAGTTTTGATGCGTTCACGCACTCATTACGGTGGGTTTCACCACTTAGTAGATCGCCTTCAATGTTTCCGCACGACTCTTCCAATTGATAAGTAATGCCACTTAGCGGGTTGTTGGCCATATCAAATGTTCCCCAAACCTTACCACTTATGGCTTTTCCTGAGATTGTGACCGGCTTTATGGATACTTCCCCTCGTTGCGCGCTTAAACGCAGTGGACTTAAGGTAATGGCTTTGAGCGAATGATCCGCTTGGGACTTCAAGCGGGTATCTCGGAGATTGGCTTCCACTTCACCCGATAAGCTGTAGGCCAGCATGTTGCGATCACCTGATAACCCTTGTAGATCGAGGCTGAGATCGGAAAAACCATCAATAGCCAGTGTGTCGGGTAAAAAATAATCGTGGAAGAGCGATAAGGGAATACCATCAGCATTGACGTTGAGCGCCCAAGGTTGGCTCGGGGTACTCAAATCTATTTGTCCGATGCCTTCTACGTAGCCTTGCTCGAGTGGCGCAAAAAGGCGAGTCAATTGCCAAAAGCCATCTTTGCTTTGCATGGCAAGTGCTGCGTGAGACGTGAGTATTTGGTCATAGCTGGCATTGACAACGCTGACTTCCAATTCGCCTTGCCAAAGGCCCCAACGTTGAGCCGACTGTTTAATATCAAGCTGTTGCCCTTCGATATTTAAACCGGAAAGTTGCCAATAAGGTTCGTGAGATAGCTGGATAATTTGGCTGCGCTCAATGTCGAGTCGTTCGATTGCAACATGCTCTAACTCGCTGGTGGCGGCGTGCCACCAATTTAGGTTGTCTTCTGGCTGTGTTGCCCACTTGAGGCCTTGAATAGAGGCTTCTTTGAGCTTCCATTGTGTTGGCGTGAACAATCCAGAAACTTGCACTCGACCTTGCTGCCAATCTAAGCTGAGCTCGTTGAGCTGGATTACTCCTGGCTCGATAGCGGCACTCAAACGTGGCTCTATTGCGGTTTGCTGCTGGAATCGAACGCTATCCGCCTGCAATGACACTTGAGCTTTTGTCTTCCAGAGAGACAGTGGCAGTGTGGCGTTTTCCACAGAAAGATCCAAGTTCTGCCAGTGCCAGTCGCCCCATTCAATATCGGCGTTAAGCAAATCTAAGCTATTAATATGATTAATGTTAAATGGTAGATCGTGCCAAGGTTTTGCAAGCAGTGATTGGCGCTGCGTATTACTCAGTTTCAGCTTGTTGATGGTCACATTTACTAAAGACCAGCCTTGAGGATACTGCTCCCCTTGCCCAGATATTTGACTGTTACGCCAGTTAAAAGAGGTGCCATAAAGCGTACTGTCTTGCGGTTTGTAGTCTATATCG
The DNA here is from genome assembly GCF_033338655.1 of Vibrio sp. Vb1729. NCBI lineage: Bacteria > Pseudomonadati > Pseudomonadota > Gammaproteobacteria > Vibrionales > Vibrionaceae > Vibrio > Vibrio sp. Vb1729. The sequence continues at coordinate 93,984 of NZ_JAWOTB010000051.1, forward strand.
ACTAAGACTTGATTAAAGGCTTCGCCATTCCAATAGAGTTGGTCAGCTGCAAGTTGAACTTCGCCATATGGTATTAATTGACCATTCCATTGTGGTGATTGAATTTGAAGGTCAATGCCATTGGCAGAGAACTGCTCGTCGGCGTAATCAATATTTTTGAGCGCGATTTGATGGAATAAAACGTTGTCTAAAGGTGGGAGCTTTGGTGCGCCATACTGCAAGCTCATACCATCAATCAATAAACTATCAACGATCCATTTACCATCGCGATAAACATCGGGATTCATCCATAAATCGACTTGCTCGATGTAAGACGCATCGTCTCCGCTGGTGTTCACGCGTTGTAAAGTTAGGTGATAGGGAAAGCCATAACGCACGCTTCCGGCCCGGAAGGGAAGAGAAAAGGTGTTTGACAGCAAGCGCCAGGTTGCGTCCGCGTAAGATGTTGTTAGCAGCGCAATCGTAGCGGCTGGAATGGCAACTAAGATAACCAGTAACAGAAGTAGAACTCGACGCGCTGTTTTCATCTTTGCTAGAACCTACGTGTGTTATGAAATAAAACTAGATAGGCTTTAGCTTGTATCAATATTCTGTGGTATTCAATAAAAAGCCCCTCAAAAGAGGGGCTTGAAGCAATTTTTGTAACTTGGCCTACGTAAAGGTGATAAGTTAATGCCAACTTTTCACTGCGTTTACGCGACGTCGCTGTTACTCGATTTAATCAATCTGAGGACCAGCCGCAACCAGGGATTTACCTTCAGCGTTGTCTGTGTATTTATCAAAGTTATTGATAAAGCGCTCTGCTAAATCTTTCGCTTTGCTTTCCCACTGAAGTGGGTCAACGTACGTGTCGCGAGGGTCTAGAATGCTAGGATCCACACCTGGTAGTGACGTTGGTACTTCAAGGTTGAAGATTGGAATGTGCTTAGTTGGTGCTTCTTCAATCGAACCATCAAGAATGGCATCAATAATTCCGCGTGTATCTTGAATAGAGATACGTTTGCCAGTGCCGTTCCAACCAGTATTCACTAGGTAAGCCTCAGCGCCCGCTGCTTCCATGCGTTTTACCAGTACTTCCGCGTATTTTGTTGGGTGGAGCGTTAGGAACGCCGCGCCGAAACAAGCAGAGAAAGTTGGTGTTGGCTCAGTAATACCGCGCTCTGTTCCCGCTAGTTTGGCGGTAAAGCCAGACAGGAAGTGGTACTTAGTTTGCTCAGGTGTCAATTTAGATACTGGAGGCAGTACGCCAAATGCATCGGCTGATAGGAAGATCACTTTATTCGCGTGACCGCCTTTTGATACTGGCTTAACGATATTATCGATATGGTAGATAGGGTAAGAAACACGTGTGTTTTCTGTTTTCGAACCATCATCAAAGTCGATAGAGCCATCGCCACGTACTGTTACGTTTTCTAGCAGTGCATCACGACGAATTGCATTGTAGATGTCCGGCTCCGCTTCTTTCGAAAGTTTGATGGTTTTTGCGTAACAACCACCTTCGAAGTTGAAGACACCGTCATCATCCCAGCCGTGCTCATCATCACCAATTAGCGCACGTTTAGGATCAGTCGACAGGGTCGTTTTACCCGTACCAGATAGACCGAAGAATACCGCTACATCGCCATCTTTGCCCATGTTAGCGCTACAGTGCATTGATGCGATGTCTTTTAGTGGAAGGAAGTAGTTCATCATCGCGAACATACCTTTCTTCATTTCACCGCCGTACCAAGTACCGCCGATAAGTTGCATGCGCTCAGTTAGGTTAAATACGGTGAAGTTTTCTGAGTTCAGGCCTTGCTCTTCCCATTTTGGATTAGTGCATTTTGCGCCATTCATTACCACGAAGTCTGGTTCAAATGTCGCTAACTCTTCTTCTGTCGGGCGAATAAACATGTTTTTAACGAAGTGCGCTTGCCATGCGACTTCTGTGATAACACGAATGCTCAAACGTGTATCTGGGTTTGCACCACAGTAACCGTCAACAACAAACAAGCGTTTGTTAGAAAGCTGGTTTGTGACCAGTTCTTTTAGCTCGTCCCACACTTCAGGAGTGATTGGCTTGTTATCATTTTTCACTTGATCAGACGTCCACCACATATGTTCTTCTGTCGTAGCGTCTTTGACGATGTATTTATCTTTTGGTGAGCGACCAGTAAAGATGCCAGTGTCAACGGCAACCGCACCTAGTTCAGTAACCACGCCGCGCTCATAACCGGTTAGGTCTTCACGCGTTTCTTCCTCAAACAACATTTCGTAGCTTGGGTTGCGAATAACCTCTTTTACGTTATGCAGTCCGTGCTTGGTTAGATCAAGTGTTGCAGCCTTAGTATGTTCCATAACGGTCATAGGTGCTCCTTATAAGGATTTTGTAGGGATTTTGTAAGAATGTTTTAATTTTAATCTGCTCACCATGCTAGCAACGGGGCGGGGAGAAAACAGGGAGATAGCTCAAAATTTACCCATGATTTCAATAAGGTTTTAGGTAACCCGTCACATATTGGTGGGAATAGTCTATCGTGCACGCAATCCTTTGCGCTAGGGCAAAATCATTATTAATTGTTTAAAATTAAGCAGTTGTTTTATTACGCTTGAGGCTAGTTATTACGAGGGGTTGATCACAAAAAGGCCAGCATTAAGCTGGCCTTTTGTAGGGTAAATTACGTGCTTGATAAGCTATGTAAATTAATGCAGGGTTTTCTTGTCTGTAGAAGCTTGTGCATACAGTTCAGTGACTTCAGATTCGTCGAACGTATAAGTTGTGCCACAGTAATCACAATGTAAAGAAACTGATCCAACTTCTGCCAAAATGTCATAAATTTCAGCTTTCTCAACGGTGATGATTGCTGCACCGCTACGCTCACGAGAACAGCCACAATGGAACTCGACAGGTTGCGGCTCGTACAGACGTACTTTGTCTTGGTTATATAGTCGATACAATAACTCGTTCGCTTCTAAACCAAACAATTCTTCATCTTTTACTGTGTCAGTGAGCTGCTCTAGATGTTCGAAATCATCTGGAGAGCCAGTGCCGTCAGGGATCACTTGAATCAACATACCTGCTGCGTGTGCTTTGCCTTCATGCTCACCAGTGCGGATCCATAGGCGCGTTTTTAACTGCTCTGAGTTTGCAAAGTAGCCTTCTAGCACTTCTGCTAAAGTGTCACCTTCTAATCCAACGACGCCTTGGTAACGCTCGCCGTTTTTCGGTTCGATGGTGATCACAAGGTAGCCCTTACCCATTAGATCGTGAATGTTTGCGTCATCGGCAATATCGCCTTCCCAGCGAGCTACGCCACGAACACGTTGGTTATGGTCACCGTTGATAACGGCAAGAGACACAGGACCGTCGCCTTGTAGCTGGATGGTGATCGAACCTTCGAACTTAAGAGTGGCAGTTAAAAGAGTAGTTGAAACGAGTAGCTCACCCAGCAGTTTCTCTATTGCTGCCGGATATTCCTTGCTGGAGATAACACGTTGGTACGCTTCATCCAATTGTACCAACTCGCCACGTACTGAAAGATCTTCGAATAGGTAGCGGTTTAAAACATTATTTGCCATGGAGTGCTTTCCTCGTTGGTAATTCCGGCTTTTATTGGTGTTTGAACTTAATGATGTCTCTGCGCTGCTTTTTATCTGGGCGGCGTTCCGGACTTGGGTTGTGGGCATTAAGCTTACGTTGAGTCGCGTGTTCCTCACGTTTCGCGATACTCTCATTGGTTTCGCGATATAAGGTTTGTGCGATGGGAGCGCCTCGGCGTTGATCTGAGATTTGTTCGATTATCACGATTTTTTCTTCGTTGCCTTGACGAAGTCTGACTTCAGCGCCCACTTCAACGATTTTACTCGGCTTGCTTCGTTGGCCATTATAGTGGACTTTACCGCCATCGACCATGTTACGCGCGATGGAGCGGGTTTTGTAAAATCTTGCGGCCCATAGCCATTTATCTAGCCTAACGGCTTCATTTAGGGAACTCATAGAACACTACGCTATCTAATCACTGCCCGAATACGGCAATGAGTGATGGATTATTCACCTACAGATGGAGTCAAGGCGTATTTTTTTCAAGGGAGTTGGCAAAAACTGCATAAGAAAAAGGTATGAAAGACAACTTGTGATATAGTTCACTGCTCTTTGTTGAGTAATAATTTTATTGCAAATTTAGCAATTTAAAGTCGATAGCTATCGTTATAGCTTAAATGACGGACGTTAGAATAAAGGAATCCATTCAGTGAAACGTTTAGAGCTAAGTGCAGGATTATCAAGCAGACCGCTACTGGCTCAGATCAAGTCCAATCATTATACCATTCAAGCCAAACTTAGCTTGTTGCTTACCTGTCTGTTTATTGCGATAACCGGATGGATACTTGGCAAAATTGTGTGGTTAGCCATACCTCAATCGTCGGAAGTGCCGCAATGGCGTCCATCGGCGAGTAGCGTTGCTGCGAGCAATAAAGGCGACGCGATAGATTTTAATGCCCTTCAGAATGCCAACCTATTCGGTAAATACACTGAGCAAAAAGCGGCGGTTGTAGAACAGCCTATTGTTAAAGACGCCCCTAAGACGCGCCTTAACCTTACGCTGGTCGGTGCGGTTGCAAGTAGTGATGCCAACACCAGCCTTGCTGTTATTGCTAACCGAGGTAAGCAAGCTACGTACGGTTTGGGTGAAGAAATCGAAGGGACACGTGCGACACTAAAAGCGGTATTGGTGGATCGCGTCATCATTGATAACCAAGGTCGAGACGAGACCTTAATGATGGAAGGTATAGAATATAAGAAGCTATCTGAATCGCCGCAGGTAGCTAGGGCGCAAGCTCAGCGAGCAGAAGCAGCGACGTCTGACGTTGGAGAGAAATTAGAGCAAATCCGCGAGGAAATTGCGAAAGATCCACAAAGCGTTTTTAAATACATCACCATTTCACCCGTCAAAAAAGACGGAGACATTGTTGGTTATCGAGTATCACCTGGTCGTGATGCCGCATTATTTAATGATGTAGGGCTACAACCTGGTGATATTGCGGTTCAACTGAACGGGATCGATTTAAGTGATCCGTCTTCTTCAGTACAACTGATGCAAGTGATGAGCGATCCGCAAGAATTAAATTTAACTGTTGAGCGAGACGGCCAACAGTACGATATCTATATCCAATTGTAAGACTTAGGCAACCGGCGTAAGTTCAGGGAGACATACGTGAAACATTGGTTCAGCAAAAGTGCTTGGCTACTAGCAGGAAGTTTACTCTGCGTACCAGGTGCAATGGCAAACGAATTTAGTGCGAGCTTTAAAGGCACTGATATTCAAGAATTCATCAACATAGTGGGTCGTAACCTCGAAAAGACCATCATTGTTGATCCTTCAGTACGCGGTAAGATCGATGTCCGCAGCTATGACGTACTTAACGAAGAGCAATATTACAGCTTTTTCCTTAATGTCCTTGAAGTATACGGTTACGCAGTCGTAGAGATGGACAATGGGGTACTTAAGGTTATCAAAGCAAAAGACTCAAAAACCTCAGCAATCCCTGTGTTAGGTGATGGCAGCGCGCAAGGCGATAGTGTTATCACTCGAGTTGTCGCGGTGCGTAATGTGTCGGTTCGAGAGTTGTCTCCTCTACTTCGTCAGCTGATTGATAACGCCGGTGCCGGTAACGTGGTTCATTATGATCCAGCGAATATTATCTTGATCACTGGTCGTGCGGCAGTAGTGAATCGCTTAGCAGAGATCATCAAGCGTGTTGACCAAGCCGGTGATAAAGAAATTGAATTGGTGGAGCTGCGTAATGCATCTGCTGCTGAAATGGTACGCATTGTCGAAGCACTGAATAAAAGTGCGAATCAGAAAAGCACGCCAGAGTTCCTTGAACCTAAAATTGTGGCCGATGAACGTACTAACGCGATTTTAATTTCTGGTGATCCAAAAGTAAGAGCCCGCTTGAAACGTTTAATTCGTCAACTTGATGTTGAAATGGCGACAAAAGGTAACAACCGAGTCGTGTACCTGAAAAATGCGAAAGCTGAAGACTTGGTGGATGTATTGAAAGGTGTTTCCGATAACCTGCAAGCTGAAAAGCAAGCCGGTCAGAAAACATCAGGTGCATCGCGTGGTGAGGTCGTCATTGCTGCTCACGCTGCAACTAACTCGTTAGTTTTAACAGCGCCACCAGATATTATGATGGCATTACAAGACGTCATTTCTCAACTCGATATTCGTCGTGCTCAGGTTCTTATTGAAGCGTTAATTGTCGAAATGTCTGAAGGTGATGGTATTAACCTAGGTGTTCAGTGGGGTTCATTAGAAACGGGTGCTGTAATTCAGTACGGTAACTCAGGAGCCCCGATTGGTCAGGTGATGGTTGGTCTAGAAGAAGCAAAAGATCAAACCCGAACTGAATACTATACCAACTCTAATGGCGAACGAACGCCATATGATGTTACTGAATCAGGTGACTACTCTACGCTAGCGTCAGCACTTAGCGGAGTAAATGGTGCGGCAATGAGTATTGTCATGGGTGACTGGACAGCGCTAATTAGTGCTGTTGCTTCTGACTCCAACTCAAACATTCTATCTTCGCCGAGTATTACCGTAATGGATAATGGCGAAGCATCATTTATTGTGGGTGAAGAGGTTCCGGTTATTACGGGCTCTACGGCTGGCTCAAACAACGACAATCCATTCCAAACGGTTGACCGTAAAGAAGTCGGTATCAAACTCAAAGTAGTGCCACAAATTAACGAAGGTGACTCTGTACAGTTAAACATTGAACAAGAAGTTTCCAACGTATTAGGCGCAAACGGTGCGGTTGACGTTCGCTTTGCTAAACGACAGTTAAACACCTCTGTCATGATCCAAGATGGTCAGATGTTGGTTCTTGGTGGTTTGGTCGATGAACGCGCACTTGAAAGTGAGTCCAAAGTGCCGCTATTGGGTGACATTCCGGTACTTGGCCATCTGTTCAAGTCAACTAGCACGCAAACAGAAAAACGTAACTTGATGGTGTTCATCAAGCCGACGATTATTCGCGATGGTGTGACGGCCGACGGTATTACGCAGCGTAAATACAACTTTATTCGCGCAGAACAGCTTTACAAAGCGGATCAAGGGTTGAAGTTGATGGCTGACGAGAAGATCCCGGTTATGCCTGCCTTTGGCCAGGAGCGTCAGCACCCAACAGAGATCCAAGCGTTTATTGATCAAATGGAAAACAACTAATGGTTGATATGTTAGACACAGCGCCAAGTATGCGTCGTCTGCCATTCAGTTTTGCCAACCGCTTTAAACTGGTGCTGGAGACAGAGCATCCTGAGCGTCCACCTATTCTTTACTATGTCGAGCCGCTTAACCCTGCGGCTCTGGTTGAAGTCCGTCGTGTATTAAAGAAAAGCTTCGTACCGCAACCTATCGATAAAGAAGCCTTTGATAAAAAGCTGACTGAAGCATATCAACGCGACTCGTCTGAAGCGCGTCAGTTGATGGAAGATATTGGTGCTGATAGCGATGATTTCTTCTCTTTGGCTGAAGAACTGCCGCATGATGAAGACTTATTAGAATCGGAAGACGATGCGCCAATCATCAAATTGATCAACGCCATGTTGGGCGAAGCGATCAAAGAAGGTGCGTCGGATATTCATATTGAGACGTTCGAGAAAACCCTTTCGATTCGTTTCCGTGTCGATGGCGTATTGCGTGAAGTTCTGACCCCAAGTCGTAAGCTAGCGCCTTTGCTGGTTTCTCGTGTGAAGGTTATGGCTAAACTAGATATCGCAGAAAAGCGTGTGCCTCAAGATGGCCGTATTTCGTTGCGTATCGGTGGTCGTGCGGTGGACGTGCGTGTATCGACGATGCCGTCCTCACATGGTGAGCGCGTGGTAATGCGTTTGTTGGATAAAAACGCGACTCGTCTTGATTTACATAGTTTGGGCATGACCCCTTCAGTGCATGACAACTTCCGTCACTTGATTGGCCGCCCTCACGGTATCATCTTGGTGACGGGCCCGACAGGTTCTGGTAAATCAACCACCTTGTACGCTGGCTTGCAAGAGATCAATAGCAACGAACGCAACATTTTAACGGTTGAAGACCCGATCGAATTTGATATTGATGGCATCGGTCAAACTCAGGTGAACCCAAAGGTCGACATGACGTTTGCGCGTGGCTTGCGTGCCATTCTGCGTCAGGACCCGGATGTGGTGATGGTCGGTGAGATCCGTGACTTAGAAACCGCACAAATTGCAGTGCAAGCGTCCTTAACGGGTCACTTGGTAATGTCTACTCTCCACACCAACACCGCAGTGGGTGCGATTACGCGTCTACGTGATATGGGTATTGAGCCATTCCTTATTTCTTCTTCGTTATTAGGGGTGCTAGCGCAGCGCTTAGTTCGAACGCTTTGTCCAAGCTGTAAAGAGCCGTATGAAGCCGATGCGGAACAGAAAAAACTGTTTGGTATGGAAGCGCATGAACCGTTAGAACTGCACCGAGCAAAAGGCTGTGAAGCGTGTAACCAAAAAGGCTACCGAGGTCGAACAGGTATCCACGAGCTCATTATGGTTGATGAGCAAGTGCAAGAGTTGATTCATCGAGAGTCTGGTGAACAAGAAATTGAGAGAGCCGTTCGCGCCCATACGCCAAGTATTCGCAGTGATGGTTTAAGCAAAGTACGTCGTGGTATTACGTCACTTGAAGAAGTGATGCGAGTGACGAAGGAAACCTAATGGCGGCATTTGAGTACAAAGCGCTAGATGCAAAAGGCAAGCATAAAAAAGGCACGATAGAAGGGGACAACGCCCGACAAGTGCGCCAGCGACTCAAAGAGCAAGGGATGATCCCGATTGAAGTGGTCGAGACGAAAGCTAAATCGGCTAAGTCTTCAGGTTCAGTCAGCTTTAAGCGCGGCATCTCGACATCTGAGCTGGCACTCATCACACGGCAATTGTCTACGCTAGTCCAATCAGGAATGCCTTTGGAAGAGTGTTTGCGTGCGGTCTCTGAGCAGGCTGAAAAGCCGAGGATTCGTTCTATGTTGGCTGCGGTTCGCTCGAAAGTAACAGAGGGTTATCCGCTTGCCGACAGTTTTGCCGATTACCCACACGTGTTTGATGAACTGTACCGCTCCATGGTTGCGGCGGGTGAAAAATCAGGTCACCTCGATACCGTATTAGAGCGTTTGGCAGACTATGTCGAAAACCGCCAAAAGATGCGATCTAAATTGCTTCAAGCCATGATTTATCCTGTAGTTTTGGTGGTATTCGCGGTTGTCATCGTTTCGTTCTTATTGGCGACAGTGGTTCCTAAAATCATTGAACCCATCATTCAGATGGGCCAAGAGTTACCTCAATCGACGCAATTTTTACTGGCAGCCAGTGAGTTTGTGCAAGATTGGGGGCTGATTATTTTCGTTGTGCTGGTGGTGCTTTTCTATGGCCTCAAACTGGCGTTGCAAAAGCCAGACTTTCGCTTAGCTTGGGACAGAAAAATCTTGAGCTTACCGCTAATAGGTAAGATCTCTCGAGGTTTGAATACCGCACGATTCGCACGAACGCTTTCGATCTGTACTTCCAGTGCGATTCCAATTCTAGAGGGTATGCGCGTTGCGGTAGATGTTATGTCTAACCGTTATGTGAAGCAGCAAGTGTTGCTTGCAGCGGATAACGTTCGAGAGGGCGCTAGTCTGCGTAAGGCGTTGGACCAAACCCGCTTGTTTCCACCAATGATGCTACACATGATCGCCAGTGGTGAGCAAAGTGGTGAATTAGAGAGCATGTTGACGCGGGCAGCCGATAACCAAGATCAAAACTTTGAATCAACAGTCAATATTGCTCTGGGTGTGTTTACTCCTGCGCTGATTGCATTAATGGCTGGATTAGTGTTGTTCATTGTGATGGCGACCTTGATGCCAATGTTAGAAATGAATAACTTGATGAGCGGATAATTTCGAATTAAGACGTGTCTACTAACGGCATGGCTTTAATCTAACTTTCGGAGAAAAAAATGAAGTTTAAGCGTAGTAAACAACAGGGTTTTACACTTTTAGAAGTGATGGTTGTTGTGGTTATCCTAGGTATTTTGGCAAGTTTTGTTGTTCCAAACCTATTGGGTAACAAAGAGAAGGCAGACCAACAAAAAGCGATTACGGACATTGTCGCGTTGGAAAATGCCTTAGATATGTACAAGTTGGATAACAGCGTTTACCCAACAACGGACCAAGGTCTAGAAGCATTGGTTAGTAAGCCATCTAACCCAGAGCCACGCAACTACCGTGATGGTGGTTACATCAAACGTCTTCCTAATGACCCTTGGGGCAACCAGTACCAATACTTAAGCCCAGGTGATAACGGTACAATCGATATCTTCACTCTAGGCGCAGATGGCCAAGAGGGTGGAGAAGGTCCAGCTGCAGATATTGGCAACTGGAACATGCAAGACTTCCAATAATTGAGCCTAAGCCAGCACTAATGAAACAAATGCGAAAACATAACGGTTTTACATTGATAGAAATTCTATTGGTGCTGGTTTTGCTATCTCTTACGGCTGTGGCCGTGATCTCGACGTTACCGACTAGCCAAAAAGATCTTTCCAAACAGTATGCTCAAAGCTTTTTTCAGCGTTTACAGCTGCTCAATGAAGAAGCGGTGCTGAGCGGTAAAGATTTTGGCGTTCGAGTGGATGATGCCAAATCGACCTACGCTCTACTGAGTTTAACCTCAGAAGGTTGGCAGCCTCTGAAATTAAAGCAGATTCCGAGCAAAACCAAGCTAGAAGAAGATATTACGCTACAACTCGAGCTCGGCGGTGGTGCTTGGGATAATGATGAGCGCTTATTCAAACCAGGTTCTCTTTTTGATGAAGACATGTTCGCAGAAGAAGAGGACGAAAAGAAAATTGAGCCACCGCAAGTGTTTATCTTTTCCAGCGCCGAAGTCACGCCATTTACCCTGTCTTTTTTTCCGCAAAATGGTGATGCCTTTAATGACGGTTGGCGAGTCATTGGCAAAGAAAGTGGACAAATTTTGTTATTAGCTCCGGGCGAAGAAGTGAAAGAGGATGAGAATGCGCAATTTTAAGCAAGCTCGCCTAAATTTGAGTCATCGCCGGACGAGAGGCATGACCTTACTGGAAGTATTGGTCGCACTGGCAATTTTCGCTACCGCTGCCATCAGTGTCATTCGCTCTGTGAGCCAGCATATTAATACAATCAGTTATTTAGAAGAAAAAATGTTTGCAGCCATGGTTGTGGATAATCAGATGGCAAATGTGATGTTGAATACCGGAGAACTCAAAGCGAAAAACGGCACAGAAGAGCTGGCAGGACGCACTTGGTTCTGGAAAGTCACGCCAGTCGCCACGACGCAGCCATTGCTGAAAGCATTTGATGTAAGCGTCTCGGTAGAGAAAAGCGCGAGCCCTATAGTAACGGTACGAAGCTATGTGGCGCAATAATAATCCCCGCGCAAATACGCGCCAAAGGGTAAAAGGTTTTACACTTATTGAAGTGTTGGTATCGATTGCCATCTTTGCCAGTTTAAGTGTCGCTGCGTACCAAGTGGTATCGCAAGTACAGCGTAGCAATGCGCTATCACAAGAACGAACCCAACGCTTAAACGAAATTCAGCGTGCCATGGTGATGATGGATAACGATTTTCGTCAAATGGCGATGCGTCAAACACGTACTAATGGTGAAGAGCCTGCTAGCCGGCTAATTTTTTGGTCCGATTACCTGTTGGACTCCGATACTAAAGGGCTGATGTTTGCCCGTTTAGGTTGGCACAACCCTCAGCAGCAGTTCCCTCGTGGAGAAGTAACCAAGGTTGGCTATCGCTTAAAAGAAGAAACACTGCAGCGAGTATGGTGGCGCTACCCTGATACGCCGGTTGGGCAACAAGGCACTGTTACTCCATTGCTAACGCAGGTCGAGTCATTTGATATGCGTTTCTATGATGGTAAGCAATGGAAAAAAGAGTGGGCTGAAGAAAAAGCGCTGCCGAAAGCGGTTTCTGTTGTTCTCACTCTCAAAGACTATGGAGAAATTGTCCGCACTTATCTCACTCCTGATGGCACATTGAGTCAGAAAGAGGAAAGTTCAGGAGACAGCAATAATGGTTAACCGTCAGCGCGGTGTTGCTTTGATTATAGTGTTGATGTTGCTGGCGATTATGGCGACGGTTGCTGCCAGTATGTCAGAACGTTTGTTCTTGCAGTTTCAGCGAGGCGCTAATCAAATCAATTACCAGCAAGCGTATTGGTACAGCCTTGGCGTCGAGGCGCTAGCAAAAGTGGGTATCGAGCAAAGTTATAAAGACACCGACACGATTAATATGAGTCAACCGTGGGCGATAAAAGAGCAAGTCTATCCGTTAGATTATGGTCAAGCGGCGGGACGAATTAGAGACAAGCAAGCGTGCTTTAATCTAAATGTATTGAGTCGTGTGCAACCAACGGGTCAGCAAATTACAAGACCATATTTAGTGAATGTATTGCAGCGCCTATTAGAAGAGTTGGATGTCGAGCCATATCAAGCAGAAATCATTGCAGACTCTACTTGGGAATACATTGATGCTGATGACTCTGTCCGTTCGACTACTGGGGTTGAAGACAGCACATATGAAGCGATGAAACCTTCCTATTTGGCACCAAATGGTTGGATGGCAGATGCTTCCGAGTTACGGGCTGTCTATCAGGTGAGTGGTGAAATTTTCCAAAAATTGGAGCCGTTGGTCTGTGCATTGCCAAGTGATGACTGGCGTTTAAACGTGAATACGATTGATGTTGAGCAAGCTCCGATTTTGGTGGCAATGTTCTCACCAAACTTAAGCAGTAGTGATGCGATTCAGCTAATTGAAAAACGCCCATTTGATGGGTGGGATAGCATTGATGAATTTTTAGCAGAGTCAGAAATGGCTGGCTTAAGTGAAGATGTAAAGAAAAACGCCAAAGGCTATTTGGGTGTAGATAGCGCCTTTTTTGAATTGGATGCACAAGTGTTGGTGGATGAATCACGTGTACGTATCCGAAGCCTTTTGCAAAGTACAAATAGAGAAACGGTGACCGTAGTTCGCCGTCGTTTTGGAGGGATCAGTGAGCGAGTTTCTGACCGTTCGGCTGAGTAGCGAACAACAAAGTACCATTCCTTGGGTGGTGTGGTCGACAGATCAACAGGAAGTGATTGCTAGCGGTGAAATCGCCGGATGGGAACACTTAGATGAATTGGTCTCATATGCTGGTCAGCGCCAAGTTGTGGCGCTGTTGGCGAGTAATGATGTAGTCCTGACGCAAGTGGATATACCACCTGGTGCAACACGCCAATTCGAGGCGATGTTACCGTACTTAGTGGAAGACGAAGTTGCTCAGGACGTTGATGGCCTGCACTTTAGCGTGTTGGGTAAACAAGCGGATAAAGCGCAGATTTGCGCAGTTGAACGTGCTTGGATTCAGACTGTACTGCAACGTTTCTCAAGCCAAGGTATCGCCATTAAACGCATTTTACCCGATGTGCTTGCGTTACCGGTTCGTGGAGATCACAGCAGTGCTGCAATGATTGGCGAGCAATGGCTAATTCGTCACTCTGCGACAGAGGGCGCGGTTGTCGACGCTTCTTGGTTAGACCTTTACCTCTCTTCTTATCTACAAAATCATGGAGGTTGGAAGCTCGATTGCTATAGCTCGGTCCCGGAATCTGCGTTACCTGAAATATGGGAGCCGCAACCAGAAGAAATGACGATGGCTATACTGGCGAAGGGGGTGACAGAAAGCAAAGCCAATTTGCTGACTGGGATCTTCAAGCCGAAATCTTCTTGGGGTAAATACTGGAAGCTCTGGCAAAAAGCCACCATTGCTGCGGGGGTGCTTATCGTCGTTATGGTTGCGCAGCAGTTGCTCGTGGTCCACAAGTACGAAGCACAAGCTCAAGCGTATCGTGAGGAGAGTGAGCGTATTTTCCGCCAGGTGTTCCCAAATAAACGACGCATTCCTACCGTTAGTTACCTCAAACGACAAATGGATGATGAAGAGCGCCGCTTATCTGGTGGAAGTGGTCAGCAGGCAATGTTGTCATGGTTGGCGGCATTACCCGCGACGCTTGGTCAGGTCAGTGACTTGGAGATCACTAGCTTTAAATACGACGGACAACGTGGCGAAGTACGTATTCAGGCTCGTAGTTCAGACTTCCAACCTTTTGAGCAGGCTCGTGTGAAATTGGCAGAGAAGTTTAATGTTGAGCAAGGTCAGTTGAACCGTAGCGATAACGTTGTGGTTGGCAGCTTTGTTTTGAAGCGTTTGTGAGGTGATGATGAAAAACTTAATTTCTCAAGCTCAGGTTTGGTGGAGCAGCATCTCGCAGCGTGAGCAGCGTTTGGTCATGGGATGTGGCGCTATTGCCGCTATCGGTATTATTTATTGGGGTTTATTACAGCCAATGAGCCAACGTGCGGAGCTAGCTCAGTCACGTATTCAAAGCGAAAAACAGTTGCTAGCTTGGGTACAAGATAAAGCGGATGGCATCACTGCACTGCGAAAAAGCAGCGGTGTGAGCTACTCTAGTCAACCGTTGAATCAGTTGGTTTCTTCTTCAGCTCGTCGTTATAAAGTTGAGTTGATTCGCGTACAACCTCGTAATGAGAGCGTTCAAGTGTGGATCAAACCACTCGCGTTTAATCAACTAGTGGATTGGTTACGTTACTTGAAAGAGCAACAGGGTATTGAAGTCGAATTTTTAGATATCGACCGAACAGAGCAAGCGGGCATGATCGATGTAAACCGCCTTCAGTTTAAGCGAGGTTAAGGTGAAGCGAGCAGTACTTTACGTTGTTATCTTTATCGTCTTTTTTTCAGTCAGTCTTTTAATGGGATTACCAGTCTCTTGGGTGTTACAACAAGCACCAACAGTGAGAGGCCTGGACATTCAAGGAGCCAACGGTTCGGTATGGCAAGGTCAAGCTGCTAGTATTCGTTGGCAGCGCCAGAACCTTGGAGAAGTTAATTGGGATTTCCAATGGTCGAGTCTACTGACAGGTAAAGCTGAGTTTGCTGTGCGCTTTGGTCGTGGTAGTGAAATGGACGTTCGTGGGCGCGGTTTTGTCGGCTATAGCTTAAGTGATGGCCCTTATGCCAAAAACTTAGTTGCCTCGATTCCGGCGGTAAAAGTTGTTGAGCAAGCGCGCCTCCCTGTGCCTGTTGGTGTTGATGGGCAGCTTGAGCTGAATATTCGTCATGCGACTTATGCTGTGCCTTGGTGTAAGAACGGTGAAGGCACTTTAGTATGGAATGCCAGTGGTATTCAAAGCCCCGTTGGCAGCTTAGATCTCGGTCCTGTGATTGCCGATATAAACTGTCAGGATAGTGTATTGACGGCAACTGGTGAGCAGAGCAGCAAACAAGTCTCTGCGGCGTTTTCCGCTGAACTGATGCCTAATCAACGGTACTCAACCAAAGCGTGGTTCAAACCTGGTGCAGAGTTCCCATCCAGCATGGGGGAGCAACTGAAATGGTTGGGTAAGCCGAATGCTCAAGGTCAATATGAGTTTAATTACCAAGGGCGCTTCTAACCTATCGTGACAAAATCCAATATCTTAAAAGAGCTGCTATTGCGCAGCTCTTTTTGCTTTTGGATCATCGTAAGCTAAAACCTCTATTCGCTGTACATTCGATCTTGATTGGGAATGAGTGAAAGTTTAAAGCCTTGATTTTTAATTGATTTTTAATTAATTTTTTCTTTCGTTCAGCTTTGCAAGCAGTTGGAACATAGTAGGCCAAATGCTCCAAGTGCTGTACAGAAGGTCAAAAAGAAAAGGCCACGAAGATATTCGTGGCCTTTCTATTGCTAGAACTTTGTGCTCTAAATTTTACCGATAAGGCGCTTAATCTTTGCGTTGTAAAATCTCATTCCAAGGTAAATCCGCATCACCAAGAACAATAAAGTTCGGGTTTTCTAGTGTTTCCCGCTCGTTATATGACAGCGGTTCTAATTGCGTGCTGAGAATACGTCCGCCAGCTTCTTCAACAATGCATTGTGTCGCAGCGGTGTCCCACTCACCTGTTGGACCTAGTCGGAGATAGCAATCTACCGCCCCTTCCGCGACGAGGCATGCTTTCAATGCTGCAGAACCGAGCGGTATTAAGTCGTAATTCCAGGCGCTGCTCATACGGTTAGTAATACGATTGATGTCTTGGCGACGACTAATAGCAATTGCGATGCTTTGCTCTGGCTGTTCGTGTTTGTGTGTATGGATTTTGACGCTGTCCGACATGTCGGGAATTTTCCAGGCGCCTTTGCCATTATAAGCGTAGTAAGTCACGCCAGATACAGGGCCGTAAACGACGCCCATGGTTGGTCGATTGTTGTCGACCAACGCAATAATAGTGGCAAAGTCACCACTGCGAGCGATGAATTCTTGAGTACCATCAAGAGGGTCGACTAACCAATAACGTTCCCACTGAGCGCGTTGCTCTAAGCTTATGTCTGCGTCTTCTTCTGACAACACGGGAATGTCAGGCGTCAGATCACTCAAGCGTTCAGTGATGAACTTGTGAGCTGCAATATCTGCACTTGTTACGGGAGTTTCGTCACTTTTGGTGTAGGCCTCGTATTGCTTCTTTTCATATATTTCGAGGATCATTTGCCCAGCACTGCGGGCAATCTCGATGACTTGAGGAAGTAGGTGAGATAGATCTTTTGTCATTGGCATAAGTGATAGTCCTTACTCACAGTGTTATTCGGTTCTAATGACCGTTATTGGTTATGCTTGTGAGTGGTGTTTGGTAAGTGTTTCAGTGCCAACATTAGCGCTGTGATGCTTCGTGCTTCACAGAAATCCATGTGAGTTAATAACTCTTCGGCTTGCGCAAGTGGCCAACGCACAATTTCCAGTGGTTCAGGCTCATCGCCTTCTTGCTTCTCTGGATAAAGCGCCTGTCCTAAAAATAGAGTCATTTTGCTCGAAAAGTAAGATGGCGCGAGGATAACTTGTTTCAACGGGGTTAACTGATTACAGCCAAAGCCGATTTCTTCTTTTAACTCACGATCCGCAGCTTGGTGTGGTGTTTCTCCTGGGTCAATCAGCCCTTTTGGGAAACCTAGCTCGTAACGTTCAGTTCCAGCGGCGTATTCACGCACCAGTAATAAATCGCCTTGTTCTGTTACAGGGACTACCATTACAGCATCTCGTCCACTTGGCTTCATACGCTCATAAGTACGGTGCTCACCATTGGAAAAACGAAGGTCGAGCGCTTCCACAGCAAACAGTTTGGATTTTGCAACCGTCTGGCATGAGAGTATCTCTGGTGGGGTTCGTTTCGGCATGACGCTGGCTCCTTGGTGTCGTTGGCGTTTACGAGATGCGTAAGATTCTTAATATATGAGAACTCCGCCTGAGTTTCTAGCGGATTTTACGAGTCGAGCTAAGCATCTCAGCATCACCTCAGTATCGATACAAAAATGGGAGACCGAAGCCTCCCATTTTCTGACAGTGTTTACTCTTAGTAGTAAGAGTGATCACCACGGTCATGTTCTGTAGCATCACGAACTGCGGTTAGTTCACCAATGAACTGGTTTAGCAGCTCTTTCTCGATGCCTTCTTTTAGTGTTACGTCAACCATAGAACAGCCATTACAACCGCCACCAAATGCAACAATCGCAACACCGTCTTCAGTGATCTCAACCAAGTTTACGTGACCACCGTGGCCAGCAAGTTGTGGGTTCACTTGAGTTTGGATAACGTACTCAACGCGCTCAACCAGTGGTGCGTCGTCCGCAACTTTACGCATTTTAGCGTTAGGTGCTTTTAGCGTTAGCTGAGAGCCCATTTTATCGGTAACAAAATCGATTTCAGCGTCTTCAAGGAATGGCAGGCTTAGCTCATCCACGTAAGCTGAAAAACCGCTGTAAGAGAGTTCAGTGTCGGTCGATTCTACTGCTTCTGGTGGGCAGTAAGACACGCCACACTCAGCGTTTTGTGTACCTGGGTTCACAACGAAAATACGAATGTTAGTGCCTTCAGGTTGTTGACCTAAAAGGTTAGCGAAATGCGTTTGCGCAGTTTCTGTAATAGTAATATTTGACACGACGAATACCCGAGTAAATTTGTAGGTTACTGCTGCTATTCTACTCTTGTTGACGTATGGGTCTAGTCTTTTTGATGCTAAGGCATGGCGAAGCGATCTAGAGAGAACGAGGAGCAGGTGTTCTGCAGATGCAGTAAATATCGATGCTTTCTACGCCAACTTCAAGTAGTAAATGACATAATTGTCGGACGGTACTGCCTGTGGTGACTACGTCATCGACGATGGCAACATGGGAAGAGTGAGGTTGCTTATTGAGAATAAACGCGCCTTTTAAGTTTTGTTCACGGCTTGTTTTGGTATTACCACGCTGTGATTGGGCGAGCTTTACTCGACGAAAGACCTTCGCATCAAAATTAGTCTGCAATTGCTTGGCGAGGTGTCGGGCTAAAACATCACTTTGATTAAAACCCCGGCGCAGGTAACGCTGCCAGTGCAATGGCACACTGGTAATGATTGGAGCTGGCGTGGTGATGCGCTGTGCCAGTTGCTCGGTTAATGCTTTTACATGCCAAGACTCTCCGTGATCTTTAAAGCGTTGTACTTCCCGTGAAAGGGGAAAGTCGTAATCGCCTAACGTGTATAGCTTTTGCCATGGCGGTGGCTTTGAAAGACATTCACCACAAATACTATCCGTACTCATTTCTTCTTTCTGTAATGATAAACCGCAGCGTTGACATCGTTTTACCGGAGTTAGGTATTTTAAACAGTGCTCGCACCAGCGCAGAGTATTTGTGTGGCTTAGTGTTTGAATAGGGAGCCGACACAGGCCGCATTGACTGCTCAATACGCGATGCATGATGTTTTGCCAGTGATGAGATAACATAGCGTTTATTCATGGTGATATTTTACTCAGCCTAACGCTTGGCTGAAGCCGTAGGGAATAAAATAAGTGGGAGAGATTGAGAGCATGAGCACGAAATTACACTGGCAGTCATTTGGTCAGGGACCAGATTTGGTGTTACTTCATGGGTGGGGCATGAATGGTGCGGTATGGCAGCAGACAGTCGAGTCTCTTCAACCTTATTTCCGAGTTCATGTGGTTGACCTTCCGGGGTACGGACATAGCGCCGAATCTCATGCCGAAGATTTAGACCATATTGCTAACTTGGTGGTGCAAGGTGCGCCAGAGAAAGCGATTTGGCTTGGTTGGTCCCTCGGAGGTTTAGTGGCGACGCATGTGGCATTAAATATGCCCGAGCGCGTGGCTAAGTTGATTACGGTTGCCAGCTCACCAAAATTTGCCGCAGAAAAACCGTGGCGCGGCATTCAACCGAATGTACTGAGTGCGTTCACCTCTCAGTTGCTAGAAGATTTCTCACTGACCATTGAGCGCTTTATGGCGTTGCAAGCGATGGGCAGCCCATCAGCGCGTAAAGACGTTAAACAGCTCAAGCAAGCGATACTATCGCGCCCTCAGCCAAACCCTGAATCGCTGTTGGTTGGGCTAAACATCCTTGCTGATGTGGATCTGCGCGATGCGTTGACGTCTCTTTCTGTTCCAATGTTGCGTCTTTATGGCCGTTTAGATGGGTTGGTGCCAATTAAAGTAGCTAACGATTTAAGTGAACAGTTGCCTCATACCCAGCAGTTTGTTTTTAATCAGTCCTCTCATGCGCCTTTTATCACCGAACATGACGAATTTTGTGTTCAAATCCGAGAGTTTGCTCACGATTGAGCAAGTGCGAGCGGAAACACCTCAAGTTGTTTAAAAAGTGGTCGATATAAAAGCTGGTGAGGTTTTATTAGCCAATAAAGCTAAGCCATATTGACGAGTTGGGCGACTCTGAGGAGGGTTCGCAATGATTGTGTCACCGACCAACGTAAGTGTGCCACTGATCGCCCCATCCGTGAATGTGCAGACGGAACAAGCAGCTCGCGACAATAAAGTCCGAGAGCCTGTAACGCCAACGGTCGCATTGGCCAAAACCAATGCAGAGCGAAAAGTAAAAGGTGATGACAAGCGCCGACGTCAGTCTTCTTGGGATCCTTCAGAGCATCCTGATTATGATATGGAAACGGAAGTCGACACGCGTTATCAAGAAGAGCCGGAAGATACACTAGAACGGCTTTTTAGTTTGCTTGCGCTCAAATCGTATAGTGAAGACCAGGGGAAAGGCTACGCGATCCGCTTTCGCTTACCAAAGCGCATTTTGGATGCTGCGATCAATGAAGGATTAATGGAAAAGCGCAGGAAGGTGATCAAGTTTCATTATGGTCATGCAGTCGCTCCCCATACCCCGTCAGAAGTGATAGCAGTATTATGACGACTCAATATCCTACTCAAACAAAAACGCTCCAAGCAGGTTGACTGATTGGAGCGTTTTCTTTTTAGTTATGAAAGCTCGTTAGCGGTGAAGCCTAGGTAAGGTTACTTTTTCGCTTTAGCAAACGCTGCAGCAAACGCACCGCCCATCGCGCTGTTCGATGACGAATCATCACGGCGAGGCTGACGACGCTGCGGTTGGTCATTACGACGTGGCGCTGCTGATGAGCGTTGGCTGCGGTTGTCTTGACCCGGTTCGTCGTTCATACGCATCGATAGACCAATGCGCTTACGCTGCACGTCCACTTCCATCACTTTCACTTTGACGATGTCGCCTGCTTTCACCACTTCACGTGGGTCAGACACATAACGATCTGTCAGTGCAGAAATATGCACAAGACCATCTTGGTGAACGCCGATATCAACGAAGGCACCGAAGTTGGCTACGTTAGACACCACGCCTTCTAGAATCATGCCCGGTTCCAAGTCAGATACCGAGTTTACACCTTCTGCAAAGGTCGCCGTTTTGAATTCTGGACGTGGGTCACGACCCGGCTTGTCTAACTCTTTGATGATGTCTGTAATGGTTGGAACGCCGAAGTTATCGTCGGTGTAATCGACCGCATGCAGACCTTTAAGGAAGCTTGAATCACCAATCAGTGCTTTGATATCTTTGTTGTTCTTCTCAGAAATCGCTTTGACCACTGGGTACGCTTCTGGGTGAACCGCAGACGCATCAAGTGGGTTCTTACCATCCATAATACGCAGGAAGCCCGCACACTGCTCGAACGCCTTAGGACCTAAACGAGGTACTTTCTTCAAGGTTGTACGTGCTTCGAAGCGGCCGTTCTCATCGCGGAAGTCGACAATGTTCTGCGCGATGGTGCTTGATAAGCCTGCTACGCGCGTCAGTAGCGCCGCAGAAGCAGTGTTCACATCAACACCAACCGCGTTTACACAGTCTTCCACAATCGCATCTAGGCGTTTTGCCAACATAGATTGGCTTACATCGTGCTGGTATTGACCCACACCAATAGATTTCGGATCAATTTTCACGAGTTCAGCCAATGGATCTTGCAAACGACGTGCAATCGACACTGCACCACGCAGTGATACGTCCATATTCGGGAACTCTTTTGCTGCAAGCTCAGACGCTGAGTAAACCGAAGCCCCCGCTTCACTTACGATGATCTTCTGAACTTTCAGGTTGCCACGTTTGATGACGTCTGCGACAAAGCTGTCGGTTTCACGTGAAGCCGTACCGTTACCAATCGCAATCAAATCCACGTTGTACTTACGCACCAACTGCTCAACGATTTGTGCTGACTTGTCGTATTGTTTTTGTGGTGGGTGAGGGTAGATGGTTTCGGTTGCAAGCACTTTACCTGTTGAGTCGACAACCGCGATTTTTGAACCTGTACGCAGACCCGGATCTAGACCAAGTGTTGCACGAGGGCCAGCCGGTGCTGCCATCAACAAGTCTTTTAGGTTAGTGGCGAATACTTCAATCGCTTCGATTTCAGCGCGCTCTTTCATTGCGCCCATTAGCTCGGTTTCCATGTGCATCGATACTTTGATGCGCCATGCCCAGCTGATCACTTGCTTACGCCAGGTATCCGCAGGTGCGCTGCTTAGCGTTACGCCATAATGGTCGGCGATAATCGTTTCGCAGTAAGACTGACGAGCGCCTTCTTCCTGTTCTGGATCAGCGTTCATCGCCAATGTCAGGAAGCCTTCGTTACGGCCACGCAACATCGCCAGTGCGCGGTGCGATGGCACTTTGCTTAGGGGCTCGTTGTGGTTGAAGTAATCTTTAAACTTCTCGCCTTCTTGCTCTTTGCCTTCAACGACTCGTGAGACCAGTTCCGCATTGCGATTTAAGTGGTTGCGAATTTTTTCCAGTAAGTTTGCGTCTTCTGCGATGCGCTCCATGATGATCGCGCGAGCGCCATCCAATGCAGCTTTGGTGTCTGCGATGCCTTTGTCTGCATCAAGGTATTTGCTTGCTTCGCTTTCTGGCTCGGTTTGTGGGTGATTCCAAAGCTGATCTGCGAGCGGCTCAAGACCAGCCTCAATCGCGATCTGACCTTTCGTACGACGCTTGGGTTTGTAAGGTAGGTATAAGTCTTCAAGACGAGTTTTGCTGTCTGCCTGCGCGATCTCTTGTTCTAGCTCTGGCGTCAGTTTGCCTTGCTCTTGGATTGATTTGAGGATGGTTTGACGGCGATCATCCATTTCACGAAGGTAAGACAGACGGCTGTCCAAAGTACGAAGCTGGGTATCATCAAGGCCCCCCGTCACCTCTTTGCGGTAACGTGCAATAAAAGGGACAGTGTTGCCATCATCAATTAGGGTGACAGCGGCGTTGACTTGCTCTGGGCGAACATTCAGTTCTTGAGCAATCATGCGACAGATAGCTTGGCTCATCCGTGTTTTCTCTTTTAATTCGGTTTTGGTTGTATAGAACATTGGGGTCGTTCGAAGAATTTGCAATGTTTTAAATTAACGAGGCAAAAATTTACCGGGCGCTGGTGGACATCAGTCAGATTTATGTCAAAACTGTAATTAAATTGAGAACTTATATCCGCAGTTATCGACTAACCTAATTCCACGGTTGTTGATATCACTAAATGTACCTCGGCTTATACGGATAATCATGATGAAAAAAATGTCTTTGGCGTTAGCGCTTACGAGTGCCTTACTTGTCGCCCCGCTTAGTTGGGCGCAGTCTATCTCAGGAACCACACAAGCTCCCGTTTATCAGCTCGATAACAAATTGGTACTAGGGCGTGTGGAGAGCGTCTACTACAGTGACATTCCGGAACTAAAAGCGGTGCCATTTATTGGCAAGATTGATACTGGTGCAGATACGACATCGATGCATGCGGAGAATATCCATGTCAGTAGCTCACACCCAGATTACCAAGATTTGAAAGATAACGAGTTACTTTGGGCGATTGTCGATGACTTAGGTGGTACGAAGGCAAAGTGGGACGCCGACAGCTTTAAGCCATATCAAGTAAAGGTTAGCTTTACGGTTCCTCACCCTTATACAGGGAAGGAAATACAGATTACCGATGCTCTGGAAAGAGTGAGCGCGATTCGCAGTCGAACAAGCAAAAAGCCCATCCTACGCCCGACAATAAAAATGCCGATGACAATCGCTGGTCACACCGTTGATACGGAAGTGAACCTGACCAAGCGTACGCAATTCTCTTCTCCTATCTTGATTGGTAAAACCTATCTCGATGATAACGCATGGGTCTTCGCTGGTTACGATTACCTTCAAGAACAGCCACGCGCAAAAATGATTGGCAAAAAAGAGACGGTTGAAGTCGAAGGTGTGCCATATAAGATCAGCATCTCAACTTCTAGCCGTTATACCAACGTCCATGCACTGGACATCAAGGTAGACAAAAAGCATAACGAAGTCTCTTTTATGTTAGAGGGCGAGAATGGCAAGCGTCATCCAATGACATTACCCTTGGTACGAATGCTGAAAACGACCAAAAGCGAGCGCCCTTTAGTCTATTTACCCGTCAAAGTCGGCGAAAATGAAACTCAACGTTGGTTGGTGTATCTGCGTGATCGCAGTAAGTTCAGTTCGCAAATTCGCTTAGGTCGGGACGTCGCGAGTCAGCACTTTGTTATTGATACGGACAGAGAAAATCTACTGGGTGGCGTAGAAAAAACGTTCAAAAGCGCACTCAAATCAAAACCTCTTGTCGTTTCACCAGAAGAACAGGTCACCATTGATGGTTATACCGTCCCTGCTTACCCCACTTTTACTGTGAAAACGCCATTACTGCGTGTAAATGGGTTTGAAGTAACAGAAAAAGGTAAGGATGAATCCGTCACGTTTTATTTAATGAACGATGAGGGGAAAGAAGAAAAAATCACCAAACCAGTGTTGAAAAAGCTCAAGGTTGGCAGCGCGGTTCGCCCTGTTGTCGAAGGAGACTTTCTTCTCGGTAGAAAAGACACATCAATGAAGTTTGCGCTCGATGTGCTTGATGAGGGTGACACTCAACCCTTTTTCGTGTTTGGTCATGACATAGCCAAGGGTGGTGTGTTGCTGAACACTCGCGCAGACCATCTACTAGATGCAAGGCCACTTTTCAAAGCTGGCCACATCGAAGTGGCGGAAGTTGAGGGGATGTCTTTCCCTGTGAAGTTAGACACGGGTGCAGATGTAAGCTCAATCAATGCTAAGAACATCAAGCAGTTTAAGAAAGACGGCAAAGACATGGTGAGCTTTACCTATGAGAACGATCTTGGTATGAAACAGGCGTTTACTAAGCCTGTTGTTGATGTCATGCGTATTAAAGCGAAGAAAGGCGAGAAAGCGAACGTACGCCCTGTGGTTGAAATGCATGTTAAGCTTGGCGAATTAGAGAAGAAGATCCGAGTCAACTTACAGGACCGAGGTCGCTTCCATTACAGCATGATTTTAGGTAAAAACTTCCTAAAACATGGCGCGGTTGTTTCGAGTGCTACGAATTACATCGTGACGCAAAAACCGGATTACGAAAAGTAACACTCTGGCCGCCTTATCACCTTGATACCCAAAGCCTGAAAAACATTGGATCTTTGGGTATATCATCTCCTTAATGCTGCCAAAGAGCAGCATTTTTTAGTTGAGATAGGAGTTAATTTGAAAACTAAGCTGATTACACGAGAAGGTTACAACAAACTCAAACAAGAGCATGATTACCTTTGGAATGAAAAGCGCCCGGAAATCACCAAGATCGTCACTTGGGCTGCGAGCCTGGGCGATCGCTCAGAAAATGCGGATTACACCTTCAATAAACGTTTACTCCGTCAGATCGACCGTCGTGTCCGCTTCCTTCGTAAATTCCTGCCAGAAGTCACGATCGTTGACTATTCTCCGCAACAAGAAGGCAAAGTCTTTTTTGGTGCATGGGTGGAAATAGAAAATGAGGCAGGAGAAGTGAAAAAGTTTCGTATTGTCGGGCCTGAAGAGATTTATGGCGATGCGAAAGACTACATCTCTATCGATTCACCTATGGCGCGAGCGATGTTGAAAAAACAAGTGGATGAAGAGTTCACGGTACGCACCCCAGAAGGTGAAAAAGAGTGGTTCATCAACTCAATTGAATACACTCAACCGGCCTCGGAAGACTGAGGCTTTATCACCGATTCAAGTCTCATGAAGTTCACTAGAAGTGACTTGGGTCTCAACGTCAGAATATTTGGTATAAAGGCATGGTGCCTTTCTCGGAGAAGTAAAATGAACAAAGCAGTCATGTGTAGTGCTGCACTAACAATAGGTTTCTCACTTTCAGTTTTTGCTCAAGATGAAGTGAAAGGCTGTGACGCTAAAGAGTTAGCGGTAGAGCAGCAGCTTGAGTATGCAAAAGCGCAAGGTAATGAGCATCGCATTAAAGGCTTGGAGCAAGCACTTTCCGCTATCCAGAATGAATGCTCGGAAGGTGAGCTGCGCCAAGAGCTGCAAACAGAAGTGGAAGAAAAGACTAAAGAAGTTGAGGAGCGAGAGGAAGAATTAGTCGAAGCTCAGCATTCAGGGAAAGCAGACAAAATTGAGAAAAAACGTCACAAGCTGGCTGAGGCACAGCAAGAGCTGCTTGAGGCCAAACGTGAACTGGAATGGAATTATGGTCAATAGTAGGTGCTGAAAATACCTGCTAGAGAGAGAATAAAGCGCTTAAGATAAAAAGAGTAACAATTTGCTTGAGCACGTTAGGAAAAACAGTGATACATTTTCGACAATAGACGCTTCTGAAAGGATGTTTCAATGCAAGAAAATCATAAAATTTTAGTGGTTGATGACGATGCTCGTTTACGTGCTCTATTGGAGCGTTACCTTTCTGAGCAAGGTTTTCAGGTACGAAGTGTCGCCAATGGCGAACAGATGGATCGCCTACTAACGCGCGAAAACTTTCACTTAATGGTGCTGGACCTAATGTTGCCAGGTGAAGACGGTTTGTCAATTTGTCGTCGTCTACGCCACGCGAACAATATGTTGCCAATCTTAATGCTCACCGCGAAAGGTGATGAAGTGGACCGCATCGTGGGTCTTGAGGTAGGGGCGGATGATTATTTGCCAAAACCGTTTAACCCACGCGAATTGTTGGCTCGCATCAAGGCCGTATTACGCCGCCAAACCGTAGAGTTGCCGGGTGCACCAAGCACGGAAGAAAAAGTGGTGGAGTTCGGGGAGTTCCGACTCAATCTAGGCACTCGCGAGATGTTCCGCGGTGACGAGGCAATGCCACTCACCTCTGGAGAGTTTGCTGTCCTAAAGGCGCTCGTGATGAATGCACGTGAGCCAATGTCACGAGATAAATTGATGAACATGGCGCGTGGCCGTGAATATTCTGCAATGGAACGTTCTATTGACGTACAAATCTCACGTTTACGTCGCATGTTAGAAGACGATCCGAGCAAGCCGCGCTACATTCAAACCGTGTGGGGCCTAGGTTATGTTTTCGTCCCAGACGGCAAAGAGGTGTAATCTCTTCACTCCATAGCCAGCACTTGACTATAGCAACTTCAGCCTTCATTACCTTCCCTTTGAAGGCTGAAATTTCGCGATTAGGACCACTAGGAACGTTCCATGCGCATCCGAAGTTCACTGACACAATCTATTCTGCTGTTCATCTCTTTGCTTCTCGCGAGCCAAGTTTTCTCTTACTACGCCGTTTTTAACTACGCGTTGATGCCGAGTTTGCAGCAGTTCAATAAAATTCTCGCCCATGAGCTCAATTTGGTGCTTGATGATGAAGGACCTTTAAAGTCTGATGCACCGTTAAGGCGTCAATTATTAGAAAGACTAGGGGTGACGGTTCATAGTCTCGATAGCGATAAGGCGATTGAATTTCATCACGCAATGTCGATTGATTTGATGTCTGAAGAAATGAGCCAAGAGCTGGGTTCGCCCACAGAAGTGCGCTTATTGCTTGGCGATGAAAGTTACATTTTGTGGATGCACATCGAAAAGTTGCCGAACTCCATCATTCGTATTCCGTTATCTGAGCTGCAAGAAGAAGATTTTGCCCCGCTGTTTCGTAACAGCTTGATTATGGCGCTGCTGATCATTGCAGGTGGTTGGTTGTTTATTCGTTTGCAAAACCGTCCACTTTTGGCTTTGGAGAGAGCCGCGAAAGACGTCGGTCGAGGTGAGATCCCGCCCCCCTTAGCAGAGAAAGGCGCATCGGAGATTCGCTCTGTAACTCGAGCCTTTAATCAAATGTCGAAAGGTATTCAAGAGCTAGAAGAAGACCGAGCCTTATTAATGGCGGGGATTAGCCATGACTTACGAACACCTCTGACGCGTATTCGCCTAGCAACAGAAATGATGTCTCCTGAGGACAGCTATCTTGCGGAGGGGATCATTAGCGATACGGAAGAATGTAATGAGATCATCAGTCAGTTTATGGATTATCTCAAACCGGTGAACCAAGAATCGTTTGAAGCGGTTGATATCAGTACGATTGCCAGTGACGTCGCCAGTTCTGAAGGTGGTTATGAGGTTGAAATTGAAACAGATCTTAATCTTAACTTGCCGCCAGCCAAAGGAAGCGCGATTGCGATTAAGCGGGCGATCAGTAACTTAGTTGTGAATGCGCTACGTTATGGCAATGGCTGGGTCAAAATCAGCACTGGTGTGACAGCAGATAAGCAGCTAGTGTGGATTTCAGTAGAGGACAACGGACCGGGTATCGAGCATTCTCAAATCGCGAGGTTATTTGAACCCTTTACGCGTGGTGACACCGCTCGCGGTAGTGAAGGCACTGGGCTAGGGTTGGCGATTGTGAAGCGTATAATCAGCCAACATTCAGGCTCTGTGGTGATGCGTAATCGCAGTGAAGGCGGTTTAATCGCTCAAATCAGCTTTCCTACCAAGTAAGTCGATGGCCTGCACCCTTTAAACAAAAAGCCCAACCTAAATAGGTTGGGCTTTTCTTATTCTCAATAATCTTAAGACTCTTTCACTTCCTGAGGAAGTTCATCTTCGTCTTCCAGTTTCTCTGGCAGAAGTAGATTTAAAATGATCGCTGTGATGCCACCTGCTGCAACACCAGTTGAGAAAATACTCTTAATAAATTCTGGCATAAATTGCAGGATCTCTGGTTTTTGTGCGATACCAAGTCCCATTGAGAAGGATAAGGCCATGATCAGAATTGCGCGGCGATCGAGCTCAACACGAGAGATAATACGCACACCAGCGGCAGCAATCGTACCAAACATGACAATCGTTGCGCCGCCAAGTACTGGCTCAGGAATCAGCTGAACAAAGCTAGCGACGCCAGGAAACAAGCCAAGAATCACTAACATGCCAGAAATAAAGTAACCCACGTAGCGGCTCGCGACTCCTGTTAGCATGATGATGCCGTTATTCTGGCTAAACGTTGAGTTCGGGAAGCTGTTGAAAACGGCTGCGATTGCAGAGTTTAAGCCGTCTGCTAACACACCGCCCTTAATGCGTTTCATGTACACTGGGCCTTTTACTGGCTCACCAGACACTTCAGATGTTGCGGTAATATCACCGATGGCTTCTAGTGCGGTAATAAAGAAAATCAGTACCAGCGGAATGAACAGAGACCAGTCAAACGATAAGCCATATTGCATTGGTACGGGCAGTGCTACGATCTCGGTTGCGCCTAGCTGAGAAGTATCTACCATCCCCATAAAATACGCCATGATGTAGCCCACTAGCATCGCAATCACGATTGAAGCCACACGGATGTATGGGTTTTTCGAGCGGTTTAAAATCACAATTAATCCAAGTACCGTCCCAGCCAGAGCAAGTTTGTCTAAGCTGCCGAAGGTTCCTTCATTTAATGCTGCGTAGCCACCGCCCATTGATACTAAGCCGACTTGAATCAGTGTGAGACCGATAAGAGTGACGACGATGCCTGAAACAAGCGGAGTGATGATTCGGCGGGCATGCTCCAACACGCGAGATAGAAAAATTTCTGCAAATGATGCGACTAAAATCGTACCAAAAATGGCAGCCATCATGGTACTGATGTCTGCTCCACCGGCTTTCAGCGATAGGCCTGCACCAATAATAGGACCTAAAAAGTTAAAGCTGGTGCCTTGAACAGAGAGCAAACCAGAGCCAATTGGGCCAACGGTGCGAATTTGAATAAACGAAGACACGCCTGACGCAAACAAAGACATGCTGATGATGGTATTCGTTTGGTCTGCTGGTACACCCAAAGACTGACAGATGATCAGTGACGGAGTGATAACCGCGACGAACATCGCCAATAAGTGCTGAAGTGCGGCAAAAATGGTTTGAGGCAAAGGTGGTCGATCGTTGAGTTGATAGACCAGTTCCGAAGATCGGTTTGAAGTTGTCATTGTTTGTCTCGCTAGTCGCAATATTTCCCTAGTTCTCGCTGAATGGGAGAGCAGGGTGGAGTTGACGTCGTTACCTGTGATTGCTGTTAATCAGAGTCAACTCAGGTTGGTGGAGTGTGATCTAACACACTTAAAAATTTGTGCGCGATTATAGAGAGATTTTCTCAAAAAGCAAACGTTTGCTTTTGGCGTATTAAAAAACGAGCCATTTGGCTCGCTTTCAATCATTACGCTTTGGAGTAAATATCCCGCTCACCCAACCAGCGATCGATAATCGCTGTTGCGTTAGCCGGGTAATTGTCATGAATATGACGCGCAATACGCTGAACTTCGGGAATCAGGCGTTGATCTCGAACTAAGTCTGCGATTTTGAAATCAGCAAGACCTGTCTGCTTTGTACCCAATAGTTCTCCAGGGCCGCGAATTTCTAGGTCTTTCTGCGCAATGACGAAGCCATCGTTACTTTCACGTAGTACTCCGAGACGTTTTTGCGCGGTTTTTGACAGCGGAGAGTGGTACAGCAGCACACAATGGCTAGCAACGGAACCTCGGCCCACGCGACCTCTTAACTGGTGTAATTGTGCCAAACCAAGACGTTCAGGGTTTTCTATGATCATCAAGCTAGAGTTTGGCACATCCACACCAACTTCAATCACTGTCGTTGCGACCAGCAAATGCAGTTTATTGTCTTTGAAATCTTGCATCACCGCTTGTTTCTCTGCCGGCTTCATTCGTCCGTGTACTAGACCAATTTTTACGTCCGGTAGCTTACGTTGAAGCTCTTCTGCGGTATCTGCCGCGGCTTGCGCTTCTAATACTTCCGACTCATCAATCAGGGTACACACCCAATATGCCTGCTTGCCTTCGTTTAAGCAGGCATTTCGGACACGTTCGACGATATCATTGCGTTTGGTATCTGGAATCGCGACAGTCTGGATTGGTGTTCGACCTGGCGGTAACTCATCAATCACCGACGTTTCTAAGTCAGCATAAGCAGTCATGGCTAACGTTCGCGGAATCGGCGTTGCTGTCATGATGAGCTGATGTGGATAGGCGCCTTGTTTTGCGCCTTTTTCACGCAATTCTAATCGCTGATGGACACCGAAGCGGTGCTGTTCATCAATGATGACCAAAGCAAGGTGATGAAATTCAACGTGCTCTTGGAATAGCGCGTGAGTACCCACTACCATTTGCGCTTCACCACTGGCAATACGAGCCAGCTCGGCTTCCTTTGCCTTACCTTTGAGTTTGCCCGCTAACCAACCGACTTGAATGCCCATTGTTTCAAACCAGTTTGCGAAGTTGATAGCGTGTTGCTCGGCCAATAGTTCGGTTGGCGCCATGAGTGCCACCTGATGGCCATGCTCAATGGCTCTAACAGCGGCCAAAGCGGCAACCAATGTTTTCCCCGAACCAACATCGCCTTGCACTAATCGCATCATTGGGTGCG
The DNA here is from genome assembly GCF_033338655.1 of Vibrio sp. Vb1729. Classification (NCBI taxonomy): domain Bacteria; kingdom Pseudomonadati; phylum Pseudomonadota; class Gammaproteobacteria; order Vibrionales; family Vibrionaceae; genus Vibrio; species Vibrio sp. Vb1729. Next base: position 125,101 of record NZ_JAWOTB010000051.1, read on the forward strand.
GTTTTTCTAGATCGGCTTCAATCTCTTGTACTACTCGGGTTTGAGCGTTTGTAGGAGAGAAAGGCAGTTGGGCTAAAAGCTGCGTTTTTAGTTTATGACAAGGACCGAGAGGTAGCGCTGAATCCTTCTGACCTTTGCTACGCACCGCCAGCATCGATAAGTTTTGTGCGAGCAATTCTTCCATGATCAAGCGGATTTGGGCAGGATGTTTGCCTTCGTCAAACTCATCTAAATTAATGGTTGGTGGTGGGCGATGAATGGTGTGCAGCGCTTGCGACATCGTGATTTGATGGTCATACAACCCAGCTGGAAGTAATTCCTGCACTGCGGTTTTATCAAGCAGGGCTAAAGCTTGTTCGGTAAGGTTGCGCAATGTGATTTGACGTAAACCATCGGTGGTGGGATAAACAGGGGTTAAGCTCTGTTCTACATCGGGCTTTTGCTCGTTAACGTAAAACTTGTAGTCAGGATGAACAATTTCCAAACCCATGCCACCGCGCTTAATTTCACCGTAAGCATGTACTAACTTACCTTGCGTGAAATTGTTCTTCATGGCTGCGGTAAAGTTGAAAAAGCGCAGCGTGATAGTGCCATTACCGTCGCTGATTTTTACCGTTAGCATTTTGCGCTTACCGAAGATGGTGTCGACTGCCATGACCTTACCTTGCACGGCCGCCCAAAGGCCAGCATGCAGTTTGGCAATAGGGTAAATACGAGTACGATCTTCGTAGCGTAACGGAAGGTGAAACAGCAAATCTTGAACGCTATGTAAGCCAACTTTGGCGAGTTTTTCTGCGACTTTCGCGCCAACTCCAGAAAGGGAGGTTAATGGGACGGCAGATAACATTTGGGCGGACATAGAGGGCTCAAGAAAATGGTTAACATAGCAGTATGTTAACCATGGAGCTGTGTTTTTGTACAGGAAAAAATAGTCATGCTTTAGTTAGTGTCATGATTTGACTGATAACCTATCATTCCGGGGGAGCTTTAGCGACATCAGGATTCTATTTCCAACAAGTATGTCGCTGAAGTTAACACTATTAGCATCAGTATATTTGAGAATTAGATCCTGAACCACGCTCCTTCGCCGCTGTTTAGAATGACGAAAGTATTTTACTTGCTTTGCATCTCTTGCCACCACGCGTCATCGGCGATGATTTGACCTTCTTCATCGAGTGGTGGGTAAACGAGCCCTTTTCGTTTCGCGACCTTTGCCAGCACTGGGTGACCACGTTCAAAGAGAATACGGTTGATTGTCTCTTTAGGCAGAGCGCTTTCTTCTCGGTCGTACATGCCTGCGGCTTCACGTTGACGTTGCGCTTCATACAAAATTACGGCACTGGCAACCGATACGTTTAGTGACTGCACCATGCCCACCATCGGGATAATAATGTCTTGATCGGCAAGCTGTTTGGCTTGCTCCGAAGCGCCAACCTTTTCGCTGCCTAAAATGATTGCCGTTGGTTTGGTGTAGTCGATTTCGCGAAAATCGACGGCGGTGTCCGAAAGATTGGTCACCAAAACCTGCATACCTTGCGCTTTGAGTTCGGTAATCGCAGTTTCAATCGAATCGTGAGTATCCACTTCAACCCAGTTACGCGCGCCAGCTGAGGTATGGCTCAGCGTACGCATTTTGTCTGGCCAAATTGCGTGAACTTTGTGTAAGCCTGTCGCGTCAGCGGTGCGGATCACAGCAGAGACGTTGTTTGGCTTATGTACTTCTTCGAGACAAAGTGTCAGATCAGTTTGGCGAGTTTTTAGGACTTGGTGAATACGGTTGTAACGTTCTAGGTTCATATTTATTGAGGTATAAAAAATCGCCACCTAACAGAGTAGGTGGCGATAGAGGTTAGTTCTTTCTGCGTCTGACTCGGGTTGCTTGAGGCATTGCCTTAATCTTACGCATGATACCAGCAAGGTGGACACGATCTTTCGTCGTCAACAGCACAGTCACAGTGTATAGACGACCATCACGTTCTTCCGTTGAAAGGCCATGAATGTTTGATCCTGTTTTCGAGATCACGTTGGTCAGTTCTGCAAGAGCACCTTGGTTGTTAAGCATGTCGACTTTAAGTTCAGCAATGAACTCTTTATCGTAGTCTTCAGACCAAGCGACAGCCATATAACGGTCTGGCTCTTTCTGATAACCACGAACGTTCGGACATGTTTCTCGGTGAACAACCAAACCACGACCAGGCGATACGTGAGCAATAATGTGATCATCTGGGATAGGATGACAACAATTTGCAAACGTCAGCAATAAGCCTTCTGCGCCACGAATCGGAAGCTTCTTCTTCGAGTCCGTTGGGATTGAACTTGTTGTCGTGAGCTCTTCGGTGTCACCAAGGAGACGACGTGCGATCACAATGCTCATCAACTCACCCAATCCAATAGCAGCCAATAAATCATCGATGCTTTCTAGGCGAAGATCATTCAAGACTTCTTGGATATTTTCTGGATAAATTGAATCAATCGAGTGACGGCCAAGTGCGTGATTAAGTAGGCGACGACCTAAAGTAATCGACTCTTCACGACGCATCGTTTTCAGTACTTGTCGAATCTTAGTGCGGGCACGAGAAGTCACGACATAGTTTAGCCATGCCGCATTCGGACGCGCACCAGGGGCACTGATAATTTCCACCGTCTGACCGTTTTTCAATGCCTTACTCAATGGGTAAGGGTTACGGTCAACACGAGCACCAACACAAGAGTTGCCTACATCGGTATGTACGGCATAGGCAAAGTCGACAGCCGTTGCGCCTAAAGGCAATTCAACGATACGACCTTTTGGTGTGAAGACGTAAATCTCATCTGGGAAAAGATCGGATTTTACGTTTTCAATGAATTCGAATGAGTTACCCGCGCTTTGTTGTAGCTCTAACAGGCTTTGCATCCAACGCTGAGCTTTCACTTGCGCAGTGGTGCCAGACTTGTCGCCTTTGTCTTTGTAAGACCAGTGTGCCGCGACACCTTTGTCCGCCATTTGATCCATATCTTCAGTACGGATCTGAACTTCAACAGGTACGCCGTGTGGGCCAACCATGGAAGTGTGTAGCGATTGATAGCCGTTCGCCTTTGGTACCGCGATGTAATCTTTCATGCGACCAGGACGTGGCTTATACAAGCTGTGTACTTGGCCTAAAACGCGATAACAAGTATCAGCGGTATCAACAACGACTCGGAACGCATAGATATCCATGATGGTGTGAAAGCGCTGTTCTTTGGTTTTCATCTTGTTGTAGATAGAGAACAGGTTTTTCTCACGACCAACGACGCGAGCATTCAAGCCAAAATCTTGCAGACGGCCTTCTATTTCGCTGTGAATGCGTTGGATCATCTCTTTACGATTACCACGTGCGGCTTTAACCACTTCTTTCAGTACGCGGTAGCGGTTGGGATATAGCGCCTCAAAGCCCAACTCTTCGAGTTCGGTTTTGATATTGTGAATACCAAGACGATGAGCGAGGGGCGCGTAAATTTCTAACGTTTCACGAGCAATACGACGCTTTTTATCTGGTCGAAGCGCGCCAAGCGTGCGCATGTTATGCGTGCGGTCAGCCAGTTTGATCAGAATGACGCGGATATCTTGCACCATGGCCAGAACCATCTTACGAAAGTTCTCAGCCTGAGCCTCTTTCCTATCGCGGAATTTGAGTTTGTCCAGTTTAGATACACCATCAACCAATTCTGCGACAGTGTTGCCGAATTTCTCTTCGAGATCTTCTTTAGTTACATCACAGTCTTCAATGACGTCATGCAGCAAAGCAGCTTGGAGGGTTTCGATATCAAGGCGCATTTCGGCCAAGATACGAGCCACAGCGACAGGGTGGATGATGTATGGTTCACCGCTAGAGCGGGTTTGCCCTTCATGGGCATCTCTCGCTACCACATAAGATTGACGCAGAGCCTCAATCTGAGGCTCTGTTAGGTATTCTTGGGCAACGTCTTTGAGGCTATCGAATAGATACAAATTATAGGCCCGGGAGGTTGTTGAATTCTAAAGTCAGAATTAACGGTTGTGAGCGATGCTGCTTACTGCCGCTAGCTCTGCCGCTTCTTGCTCTTGCTGTTCTTGACGTTCACGAGCGTCTAGAACTTCTTTAGTAATTAAACCTTCTTCGATTTCGCGTAGAGCGATAACCGTTGGCTTATCGTTCTCTTCTGGCACTAGTGCATCTTTACCGCCAGTTTGCATTTGACGAGCGCGGCGAGCCGCAATCAGTACTAGGTCGAAACGGTTGCCAACTTTTTCAACAGCGTCTTGAACAGTTACGCGTGCCATGAGGACTCCAAATAGTTAACTAAAATTTTAGAATGACGAGAAAGTATACAACCTAACTACTTTATTTACTAGCAATTAGACAAGCCACCGTTTGTGGACTTTCTCAGGTAGTTTATTGTGTTTTTCGCACTGGGCAAAAAACGGGAAATTCTTTATGTTTTACAGCGTGACTTTTTTGAAGTTACTCTGCTAACAACGCGTCAAGCATACCTTTATATTTAGCAGCTTGCTTTTCTTCCTTCAATCTTTCAGCACGCAAGATAGCTTTAAAATCCATCAAAGCGGTATCAAAATCGTCGTTTACGATCACGTAGTCGTACTCGTTGTAATGAGAGATTTCCGACTTGGCTTCAGCCATACGCTTTGCGATCACTTCATCGCTATCTTGACCACGAGTGTTCAAGCGACGCTCTAACTCACCGTTTGATGGTGGCAGGATGAAGATGCTTTTGGCTTCTGGCATTTGTTCACGGATTTGGCGTGCGCCTTGCCAGTCGATATCTAGAAAAACGTCGATACCTTTATTTAGTGTTTCTTCAATCCATACACGAGATGTGCCGTAATAATTACCAAACACTTCTGCGTATTCTAGGAAGTCACCTTTAGCGATCAGGGCTTCAAACTCATCTTTCGCTACAAAATGGTAGTGGACACCATTTTCTTCACCAGGTCGCATGTTGCGCGTGGTGTGAGACACAGACACTTTCATTGCGTAGGTTGGGTTGCGTTCCAACATCGCTGAGATCAAGCTAGATTTACCTGCGCCGCTAGGTGCAGATACGATATAGAGAGTACCTTTGCCCATTGTACTGTTCCACTTTTGATTGGATTGATTGAGTGCCGAAGGAAAGTTCGACATTCTTATAACGATAGCACTGGCATTGAGAAATCAACCACCAAAGGGGTGGATATTGGTGATAATCCCGCCAGAAAAATGGAGGCGAAGAGTATCATGATCTCTATTTTGTTACCAGTTGATCTTTCTGTCTGTGATCGTCCCAGATGAAATAGTTACTTACGCCAGAGTGTTCCTAAACAGCGAAGAAGGAGCGTGGTACAGGACTTACCATCCGCGCACTCTGTTATTAAAACCATTTCTACAACCGTTTAGTGTGCTGATTTTAGGTTTAGAGTCCCGATTTGGCTTGCGTGAGTGACTCTGGTTAAAAATAGGGGTTAATAAAGATAAAACGGAAAAAAGGGGAAGCTTTCACTTCCCCAGGCGTGCGACTGACTCACACTTAATCTTCGAATTATCCTTGAGACTCTAGGAAATTTATCCAAGGGCTAACGGTTGACCTGAATTTTGGCGATTGAGCAGCGCCTTTCATCGCCTGCAAGGCCTTTTGTGGTTGCTTAAGCTCGAAATAGGCCATCCCGCGAATGTATTCAAGTTCTGCCTTTTGCTCTTTAGAGGCACTGGATGCCGCGCTTTCTACAAAACGAGTTGCTTCATAATACTGCTTGTCTTGTATCATTAAGCGAGCAATCTGAATTTGCGTTTTAGCAGAAGGAGCGAGGTTATATGACTTTTTATAAGCGAGAATTGATTTATCTAGCTCTTTAGCTTGCTGCCAGAAGCTGGCTAGGCGGTCATAGTTTTCCTTCGTCTTTTCAATGTTTCCAGCTGCCATTTCCTTTTCAAGAGTTTTGGCTGCTTTATATGGAATACCTTGATAAGCCAAGAAGTTTACAAAGCGTAAATATTCCTTCTCTCCTTCTAGTTTCCCCATTTTGTAAACCATTTCTAGGGTGGCTAGAGAGTTGCGTTCTTGACCTAGCTCCATGTAGACACCAGAAAGTTGCATCCAGTAACGCTTTTTCTGAGGGTACTTTGAAGTCAGAGTTTTGAGTACACTGGCAACGCTTTTCAGCTGGCCTAACTCGTAGTGAGATGCAACGAGAATTAAGTACCAAGACTCACTTGGGCTCTTGCTCATCGCGATGGCTTTTTTGGTTGGCGGGATTGCATTTTTGTAATCTTCCAACTGAACATAAGCGCTCGCTAACGTGATATAAGCATGAGCTTGAGGCTTCTCTTTGGTTGTTTCTGCAACCTTGAACCATTCCTTCATCGTTTTTACAGACAACGTATACTTTTCTTCAGCTAGGTAAAGCTGAGCCAAGCTGTAGCGAACTTGTTGAGCAACCGGAACGGGAAGTGCGTCGAGCTGTAATGCTTCGGCAAAGTATTTTGCTGCTTGCACATAATTGTCTTGTAGCGAATACAAAAAGCCAGTCTGCTGAAGTAAAACTGCTCGGTCGTATTTTTTCGAACTTGTGCTTTCTAAAGCGCTTGCTAGTTTTTCTTTCGCTGCTGAATATTTTTCAGTTGCGATCAACTCTTGCACTTTGTTAACGGTTCGAAATGTCCGATCTGATAACTGAGGAGCTTCTTTTGCCATCGTAGGAGCGGCCATTGCCACTCCTGCGAAGAGAATTAAAGAAGCCACTTTGCTTTTCCATAAACTTTTCATCGTGACTCCTTAATTGGTTGAGAACTCTATTTCTTGCGATAGGCGCGAGCTAACAGGTTTCCCGTCAACCAATTTTGGTTTAAATGTCCATTTAGAGACTGTTTTTCTTGCCGCTCGACCGAGGCCTAAGCGTCGTGGTTGCTCTTTAAGAACTTTGATGTCCTCTACGGCACCACGTGCGTTTACAGTAAACTCTAATAAGACGACCCCTTTTTCTATTCCTGCTTTCGCAGCCTTCCTAGGCATTTGAGGTTGGAATGTCGCTAGAGGTGTTGGACCTCCGCTACCCGCGAGTTGCGCACCTCCACCCTGGCTATAATGTCCAAGCACCGAACCACCTGTAACATTTACGGGTAGGTCAAGCTTTGGCATATCCATTGGGGTCTGCTCCATCACCGGTTTTACTGTCGCTGTCACTTTCATTTCTGGCGGCGGCGGCGGACGCTTAGGCGGTGGTGGCTTTGGAAGTTCGCGTTTTTTCTCCTGTATTTTTTCGTCTGGTTTAATGCGAATAAACTCGACCATACGCAGGTCATCATTCGACACTAACTCGTGGCGCTCTTTGTTTACTAGCTTGTCCATCCCCCAGAACAACCCGAGGGAGACAATGAGCGCCAGTGCAATTGAGGCCAGATACCGCATAAGCTTAATCCTTATTGGTTGCGGCAATGGAGATGCTTTCTACACCTGCCATTTTGATCTGGTCCATAACCTTCACGACTACGCCAGCATTTGCTTCTGTGTCGGCTTGGATAACAACTGCGCCATCAGGGCTTTCTGCACGAAGACGTTCAATATTCGCGCGAACCGCGTCCACTTCGATGCGGCGTTTATCAACCCAAACATCACCCGCCGCACCAACTGCGACCATGATGTTACCTTTTTTCACGGTTTGCGCAGAGCTTGCTGTCGGGCGGTTTACTTCTAGACCAGCTTCTTTTACGAACGATGTTGTTACGATAAAGAAGATCAACATGATGAATACGATGTCGAGCATCGGTGTCATATCGATAGCGGTTTCATCACTGCTATCACTGCTATAGCGTCTTTTCATGACCTATACCTCTAATTCCATTTACTCAGGCAATATGCTTTAGCTTATCTTCCAGCTTTTGCGTTGTGACTTTGGCTAAATGATCAAGACGTGAACTAAAGAACAGTCCTGATAGAGAAGCCACCATCCCGGCTAAAGTTGGGATTGTTGCCTTTGAGATCCCCGAGGCCATTGCTCGAGGGCTTCCTGTTCCTGTTACCGCTAAGATGTCGAATACTTGGATCATGCCAACAACGGTGCCGAGCAAACCCAGTAAGGGACAAAGCGCAATCAACACTTTCACGATTGGCAGGCCCTTTTTATTCTCAATGTCCTGACGAGAAACAATTTCTTGTCGGATCATCTTAGCGTTCCAGCTCTGGTGCTCTGATCGCCCCTGCCATGAGCCAACGGCTTTTTTCATGGCTTTTGGAGCGACGGCAGCAAAATAGAACCAACGTTCTAACAATACTGCCCACAGCATAAAGCTGAGGATGAAGATGGCGACGAGTACATCGCCACCCATTCCCAAGAAGCGCCTAATTGATTCAAGTTCTCCAACTAACCACCACATAACGCCTCCTTAGCTTTCGGCTTTATGTAGTTTTTCCTGATAGCGAGCGATGAAGCCTGCACTCTGTTCTTCAAGAGTTTGAACCAAACGACGACCTTTACTGTGTACGATGGTGTAAAGGAACAGTAATGGAATTGCGACAACCAGACCTAACATGGTTGTAACAAGAGCTTCAGAAATACCGCCAGCCATCAGTTTAGGATCGCCGGTACCGAACAGAGTAATGGCTTGGAATGTGCCGATCATGCCCATTACCGTACCCAGTAGACCAAGTAGAGGTGCTACAGAAGCGAACAGTTTGATTGAGCTGATAAAGCGTTCAATGCTCGGTGCGTTACGTAGGATGATTTCGTCCAGTTTCGCTTCCAGATCTTCAAGGTTGTCACCTTTGTGCTCTTGGTAAGCCTGGATAACTTCACCCAGAGGGTTACCAGGAATCACGGTTTCTGATTTCGCTTGCTTACGCATTTTACCGCCAATCACTTGAAGGCGTAGGAAGCAAACTAGAGCAATGATAGCGCCAACTGCACCCATACCAAGGATGACGTAACCTACAATGCCACCTTGATCAATACGTTCTTGAACGGTAGGGCTTTGTACAAGTAGAGACAGAATTACACCACGGGATGGGTCAATAAACAGTGGCTCATAGCTGTTTGACGCTGACTCAAAGCCCGCAACATGACGTGTAATATTGGTGCGAGGCTGTCGAGAGAGTTCTTCGAACTTACCTGTTTGAGGTACATAAGTAACGTACTTACCATCGGCAATCGCGTTAAATTCACCGACAAGAGTAACATCGCGAACCGCTTCTTTACCTTCGCCATAAACAACCGTTGCTTGGGTTGTTGCTGTCTCGCCTGAGGCAACCACTTGTTGAAGAATGGTATGCCAGAATGCTTCTAGCTCTTGTGTTGATGGCAGTTCTTTACTTTCAGCCAGTTTCGTTAATAGAGCGTCACGCTCTGGGAACTGAACTGCGTTTTGAGAGGCTGCAAATAAGCCTTTAAACTCGCCCGCATATTGGCGGACCACACCAAACATTTCGCCCAAAGTACCAGAGCGAACACGTAAGGTTTCTGTTAGTTCAGTCAGCTGCTTATCGTTTTCATCAAATGTCGCTTTAAGTTGATCGCCCAGTGCTTGCTGTGAAGCTAGCTCTTCACGAGCCTGTTGCAATAATGCTGCTTGCTTATCTCGGTTGTTCTTGAACTCAGCTTCACGGGCTTTGTTCTCTTTTGACTCAACGATGCTTTCTGATTTTACGTTTTTGAGTAGTTCAGATAGGTTTTTAGGCGTTTCTGCTTGTACGCCTGAAGCCATAAATAAGCTCGCTAGTAGACCAGCGGCTAGAGTTTTGAATCCTTTCATCTCTTATTCCTCCCCAGCATATACAGGCAATTTGATTAGCGCTGGTGGCGCTTGCTTCTTCGCGATTCGAAGGCCTTGCTGTACCGCTATGCGGTAGCTTTCCGGTAATGTTTCCCATTGACGTGTTTGTTGGTTCCACATACCTGTCTCACCACCGTCTGGAGATTGGAATAAAAGCGCCGTGCGACCAATACGTAGGAAATCGTAAGTCACGGTTTCCCCATTTCTATCTAGGCTAGCTTTGTAAGATTCAATTGAGCGAGAGAAGCCTTCTTCAATTTGGTAGGCTTCCATCACTTTACGGAATTTCTCAGAAGTCGTTACGTCGGCGCGATCCATGAGACGACGCAGTTCTTGGACACGTTTATTACGTTCTTTTTTCTGGAAAGGCAGATCGAGAGTCACAAACTCATCGAGTGCATCGATCATTTTAAGTGTTAGTGGCACTACTTCTGTTGCCGTTTGATCGATCTGAGCAATTTGGTTATTTAATGAGTCCAATTCACCTTGCTGTGATTGAACCATACGATTAATTTGCTCGTTGTAGACTTTCATGCTGTCGATTTGACGTAGTAAGCCTTTGTATTCTGCCAACATGCCTTCAGTACTTTCGGCATAATTGTCGATTTTTTGTTGCGAAGCTTCTGAAGATTGATTTGCTTTTGCTTGTGTGGAAACGACAGCACCAGAGTTGGCCGCTATAGAGCTACTACTGATAGTAAGCAATGCTGCAGCTATGGCACTGAGACCAAATTCCTTGAATTTCATGGTTGCATCCTTGTCAGTGTTTTAGTCAGTCGAAAAGGGCGCGGAAAACCCGCGCCAAATATTTTTTAGAAGTCGTATGATGCCTCGACGTATAGCTGACGTCCGATTGGATCGTCATACCCAGTTGCATAGAATGGAGAGGTATCGCTTAGAGGATCTGCAGGCGGTACTTTGTCAAACATGTTGATAGCACCAAGAGTTACACGACCACTCTCGTTGAATTGGTAAGAAGCCGTTAGGTTCCACGTTGTCATACTAGCGATTTCTGCTTTGTAACCCGCTTTTTTAGCAGAATCACAGTCATCAAAGTAGTAACGGTTTGCGTAGCTTGAACACATACGGTCGCGGTATTTACCAAATAGGTTGATAGCGACATCTTCATATGCCCAGCCAAGATTTAACGTTGCGGTGTATTCAGGCATGAAATCTCTTTCATCCGTTACAGGCTCGCTGTCGTTTTCTTGATATTCAGCAATCAAGATCTTCGTTACAGCAACACGCGTGTTAAATGAACCGAACTCATTAGTGTCGTATGCGTATTTGATCGCTAGGTCAATACCAGAACGCTCTTCATACGACTGGTTCACTGGACCATAGGATACCGACTTGATGGTGCCATCTGGGTTACGAACGACTTCAGTACCTGGGTATTTACCTGGATCGTTAATTACGTCTTGGTAAGTTGGTGCTGTTACGACGTCTTCCATCTTGATGTGGTACCAGTCAACGGTTACACCAAGATCATCCACAGGCTCCCACGCTAGGCCCAAGTTAATGTTTGTACTTGTTTCTTCTTTCAGCTCTGAGTTAGGTCCATTAAGCGTATCGAAGTACTGAGTATCACACTCTGGGTACTTGTCTTTATCTTGTGGGCCGCTACCACCAGCGTTGGCACAAAGCACAGGGTCAAAACCAGAACCAAAGCCTCGAGTTTGATCACCAAATAGTCGCTTCAAGTCTGGAGCTCGGAAGCCTAGACCGTAGCTACCACGTAGCAATAGGGTGTCAGTAGGACGGTATGCTAGGGCTACTTTAGGAGTGAATGCGCCGCCAGTTGCCGAGTCGTCGAAGTAGTGGTCGTAACGACCAGCGACAGTCATTTCTAAATCTTCAATGATAGGAATAAGAGCTTCAACACCAAGACCAATCTGATCACGGTCACCGCCGCCTGATGTTCCACCTAGGCCAGAGAAACCACCAGCTGCTGTTGTAGCATCAATCGTCTCATTGTAGTCAGTACGGTTCCATTCACCATAAACAGCAAAGCCAGACATACCTGCAGGAAGTTCAACCAAATCACCAGCCAGTGAGCCGTTAACAGAGTAAAGCTTTGAGTAGGCTTCTTTGCTTGAAGTGCCGCTGTATTTGTCTACAACGTCTTGAGAGATAGGCCCTAGAAGATCGACATCACCATTTTGTACAGCTTGGTCGAGAGTTAGGAAGATTGCTGGGTTGCTTGTTTCAACGCTTTGCTCAGAGTAACCAGCGGATAGGTCCCAATCATACGTATCAGCAAGCAGGCCGTTCAAGCCTAAGGTTAAGCCAAAAGAATCGGCTTCAGTGTTACTTTCGCGTGGTCCAAATTCGACCATACGGCGAGTGTATTCGCCTTCGCCGCGGAAGTGAGTGGCATCAACTTCAACGCTGTAAGGGTTAGGTTCGAATTCAGATTCTGTAGACTTGTAGCCAAAACGGGCTTCTGCCATGGCAGTGACATTGTCGTTAATGTCCATTTCACCACGTAAAAGTAGGTCTACTTGTTTGTTTTCTGGTTTTAATGTTCGGTATGCAGAGCGGTTAACACCACACTTTCCATCCGCTCGTTCAATCGCGGCATCACCAACGACTTCTTTACATGAAGAACCAGCATCAGCTGGTGTTAGAAGTGTTCCGTTGGCGCCTTCAAAGTTTGCACCGTAGCTAGAGTAGCCACTTAGCTGAGAACGGCTAGAACCGTCATCGCCAGCCCAATCATCTCGGTCAGATTGCTTTAGCATTTCGTTGCCCGCAAATTGGCCAACGAAGAGAATACGTTTGTCGTCAAAGTTTTTGCCAGCTACAACGTCTAAACGACCATTTTGGTAACCACCATCCGTCGCGTCACCCGCGCGTACTTTTACAGAAACGCCATCAAAGTCTTTCTTTAAAATGAAGTTTACGACACCACCGATTGCGTCGGAGCCGTAGATAGCAGAACCTGAGTCGGTCATTACTTCAACACGCTCAATAGCGGCGACAGGGATTTGGCCGATATCTTGGAAGTTAGATGTACCATCTTGTGCTAGCGGGTATTGAGGAAGACGACGGCCATCAATAAGAATCAATGTGCGTGACGCGCCAAGGCCACGTAAGTTGACTGACTGCGCTGCTGGTGTAAACGAGAAAGAGTCTGTTTGAGCCATTACACCACCTGTGTTTTGGGTCAAACTGTTCAATACGTCTTGCGCGCTGTTAAAGCCTTTAGACTCAATGTCTTTACTATTAATAACAGTAACTGGTGATGGACCTTCCATATCCGTCGTGGAGATACGCGAACCAGTAACTTTCATCTTTTGAAGTTTTTCAACTTGCTGCTCTTCTGCCAGTGCTGTTGCTGGGGCTGCAACTGCTGCTGTCCCCAAAGCAAGGCTTATCGCAACAGATAAAGCGGTTGTGTTTTTATACATCCTTGTTGCTCCGATTATTATTATTTCCTATGTCTGGCCGCATAGCGGCCAAATGTGACGTTAATATTTCGTTAACGTTCGGCCAATGTATAACCGAGATGAAAAAAGGAAGTCAAACCAGTGGTAAACGGGGATGCTTAAATGTAAAAAAGATGTAAATAACCAGGCTTTGTTTAAAAGGCGGAATAAAAAACCGAATAAGGTTTATGCATCGAGATTAAATTTCAATAAAACACCGTATTTTGTGTTTCTTATAAACTTTAATGACTTATCTTGCCTATGGTTTTTTAGTGGGTAATTGAATCTGGAAAAAGATATTTTTCCAGTGAATTGTTCTGAGATGAGTTTTATATCGAATCCATACTTTGTTAGCTCGAACTTATTAGGTGGTATCAAAATATGATACCCATTGCTGTTAAAGGGCTCACTCGTATTTTTAGGTCAAATATAACCTTGGATTATGTGTCTATTTATGTGTGTAGGGTGCATTTTTATGTAGGGTTTTGGCTCTAAACAGCCTAGATTGATATTCTGTATGAATTATTTTTGTGGTTTTTTATAATTTTTTACAAAAACATTTCTGTTTTTCGACATCGAAGGAAGTTTGTCATGTTTTGGTTTCAAACACTTGAAGCTGATGTGGATTCAAGATAAATATGACGCTGAAATTATTGCAGTAGTAGAAAAGTCTAGCTCTTGAGGCGCAGGGAGTGTGCTTCAACAGTTTTAGTTACTATGAGATAAATATGCACCATTTTGGGCGGAAAATATCCTCTTTCACTCCGTTTGAACTGGACAGTAGACAAGGAGCAAGTTGTATATGCTGTCGTACTTTTTACGCCGTTTGGCGTTGGTTATCCCAACGTTTCTCGGGATAACTATTCTCATCTTTGCTATCACTCGTTTCGTGCCTGGCGGACCTGTTGAACGCATGTTGTCACAAATGCAGTCTCAGGGAGATGGCGCCGCATCAATGACGTCTGCGGGTGGTAATACGGCCCTTTCTGACGATCAAATCGCGGAGCTGAATGCGTTTTATGGCCTGGATAAACCTGTAACGGAAGCGTACGTCGAGTGGTTAAGTCGTTTGGTAATGCTAGATCTTGGCGAGTCGACGCGTTACTACGAGCCTGTCTCGGATATGATCGCAGAGCGTTTGCCAGTGTCGTTGTTTTATGGCGGCATGACCTTCTTTATTAGTTATTTTATCTCGATTCCTCTTGGTTACTATAAGGCGCTCAAGCACGGTTCTGTGTTTGATTCCGCCTCTTCAGTACTCATTTTCGTAGGCTACGCGCTACCAGGTTATGTGGTGGGTGTATTGCTGATCACGTTATTTAGTTATCACTTGGAATGGTTTCCGATGGGAGGCTTTGTCGGCGATGACTTCGACGATTACGAAACCTTCTTTGAACGCGCTAAAGACATTATGTGGCATGCGGTGTTGCCTTTGATCTGTTACCTCATTGGTGATTTTGCCACGCTGACGATGACAATGAAAAATAACCTGATGGAAAACCTTTCCTCAGATTACATCCGCACCGCAATTGCGAAAGGATTACCTTTCAAAAAAGCAGTTCGTAAGCACGCGTTGCGTAACAGCTTAATTCCGATCGCGAGTCACTTTGGTAACTCTTTGTTGTTCTTCATGACCGGTGCCTTCCTGATTGAAGTTATCTTCAATATTGATGGCATTGGCTTATTGGGTTACGAATCAATCATGGAGCGTGATTACCCTGTTGTTATGGGTATTGTCGCCATTAATGCGTTGTTACTGCTCATTGGTAACATCATTTCAGATATTTGTGTTGCTTTAGTCGACCCACGTGTGAAGTTTGGAGCGTAACATGATTAAAGTTAGTCCATTAACTCAAAAGAAAATTCGTCACTTTAAAGAGATCAAACGAGGCTATTGGTCGTTTGTTGCTCTTTCTATCATGTTGATCCTTTCTCTATTCGCCGAACTTTTGATCAACAGTAAAGCGCTAGTCGTCAAGTACGATGGTAGCTACTATTTTCCTGTTGTCAGTGACGTACGTTTAGGTAGCGAATTCGGCCAAGAGTCATCCAGTGAAGCCGATTATCGTGTACTGCAAAAAGCGTTTGAGGCTGAAGGGGGCGACAACTTTGTTATTTTGCCGCTTGTGCCGTGGAACCCATACGAACAAGATTTTAGTGGTGATTTCCCGCCAACAGCGCCTAGTGCCGAAAATAAGCATTATTTAGGTACAGATGTGATAGGTCGCGATATTTTGGCGCGACTCGTCTACGGATTCAGAACGGCGATGGGATTTGCGTTGCTTACGATGGCCATTTCCTACGCGATCGGTACTGCAGTCGGTTGTGCTATGGGTTTTTGGGGCGGTAAATTTGACTTGTTTGTACAGCGACTTATCGAAATCTGGTCAATGGTCCCGTTTTTGTACGTCATTATGATTCTTGTCTCAATCGTTCAGCCGACGTTCGCTCTCTTTGTCGCTATTAACGTGCTTTTCACTTGGATGGGGATGACATGGTACATGCGGACCATGACCTATAAAGAAGCGGCACGAGAATATGTAATGGCGGCTCGTGCTTTAGGGGCATCGACCGGACGTATCTTGTTTAATCACATCTTGCCAAATACGATGGTGATGATTGTAACCCTAGCGCCTTTCACTATTGCAGCTAACATCACAGCACTGACTGCTCTCGATTACCTAGGATTAGGCTTGATGCCACCAACGCCAAGTTGGGGTGAACTACTGCAACAAGGTAAGTCAAACTTAGATTCGCCATGGATTGTTGCGTCAGTAGTGACTTCTATTGTTCTGGTTCTGGTAATGGTGACCTTTATTGGTGAAGCCATTCGAGCGGCTTTCGACCCGAAAAAATTCACACGCTATGTTTAAGCGAGCATTGTGAGCAAAACATAAAAAGGGAAGTTTTATGAAGAAATTATTTTTAGCGTCCACGCTGAGCGCCCTGAGTTTTGGTGCAATGTCAGCAACGCTTCCGACTGACTTAAACTGGCAAACAAACTGGGATGAGCCTCAATATGGTTCGCCAGAAGCGAAACGTGGAGGGACTTATCGCACCTTTATGTCAAGTTTCCCGCAGACGTTACGTAGTGTTGGCCCAGACGCTAATGCAGGGCTACGTTCTTTTATCTTAGATGAAACACCAGGCTTGGTGGTCCGCCACCCAGATACTTTAGAGTTTATCCCTGAGCTTGCTAACGAGTGGGCGTTAGCAGGTGACAACAAAACGGTCTATTTCAAACTCAACCCTGAAGCCAAATGGTCGGACGGCAAACCTGTGACTGCCGACGATTTCGTGTTCATGCTGAAGTTTTATCGTTCCAAGGACATCTTGGAGCCTTGGTACAACGATTACTACAACAAAACGATTGCGGATGTTATCAAGTACGACACTCACACGTTTGCTGTTAAGGCGGCGAAAGAGTTTAATCCGGAAGAGTTGCTGTTACGAATGGGGGCCCTGCGCCCACGTCCCGCACATTTTTATGCTAACCCTTCAAAAGATGAAAATGGTGACGGTATACATGACAACTTTGTCCGCTACTACAATTTTAAAAGTGAACCAACGACCAGTGCATACTACCTAGATGACATTAAAAAAGGTAAAAGTGTTACCTTCAAACATGTCGGTGAAGACTGGTGGGGTTACAGCAATAAGTATTATCAACATCGTTATAATGTCGACAAAATCCGCATCACAGTGATTCGCGACAGTGATATCGCGATGAAGCACTTTGAGAAAGGGAAGCTGGACGCATTTGGTCTTGTTTTACCAAGCTTATGGCATGATAAATCGAATACGGAACCTTACCAAAAGGGATACATTCAAAAGTTCTGGGGTTACAACCAATTCCCAGTTGGGGCTGGTGGTGTATGGATGAACACCGCGATGCCTTTGCTGGATGATTTAAACATTCGCAAGGGCATTACTTACGCGATTGACTTTGATGGCATGATAGAGAATGTCATGCGTGGCGACTACTCCCGTAAACCGAACCCGACCGGTTATGGTCATGGTAAATACACCCTACCAGATGCTAAGGCACCGAAGTTCGATCCCGCAAAAGCGGCCGAGGCATTCGAAGCCGCAGGCTTTAACAAAATTGGTTCTGATGGTATTCGTGTTAATGATAAAGGTGAGCGCTTAAGCTTCGAGCTGACCTACGGAACACCTGTTCATACTCCTCGTATTGCATTTTTGCGTGAGCAAGCCAAGCTAGCAGGGCTGGATATTGAGCTCAAGTTAGTTGATGGCTCATCCATGTTCAAATACGTACGTGAGAAAAAGCACGATTTGGCTTTCTTAGATATGGGTACGTCTGAGATCCCAACGTATTGGGAGTACTTCCATTCAGTCAATGCGAACAAGCCGCAAACTAACTCTTTCACAAACTACAGCACGCCTGAACTGGATGAAAAGATCATCGAGTATCGTTTTGGCATGGATATGGATAAAAAGATCCAGCTAGGTCATGAGATTCAGCGTGACATCATTGATGCTCACGTTATCGTCCCAGGCTACATGGTTCCTTATGTCCGCTATGGTCACTGGCGCTGGTTAAAGTTTCCAGATAAGCCAATGAATCGCATGACAGAGGCGCTGTTCAGTGGTGCAATCATAGGCGATGGCACTTACTGGATTGATAGTGATATCAAAAAAGAAACGAAACAAGCGATGAAGTCAGGCAAAGCTTTTGAACCTGTTGTTGTCGTAGATGACACTTATAAGCTGTAAGGATTGGTTATGGAAAACGATGTAATCCTAAGTGTTAAAGATCTCGAAGTTGAATTTACCACCGATGATGGGCCAGTGAAGGTTCTGCATGGTGTGAACTTTGATGTGAGAGCCGGACGTACACTCGGTCTGGTAGGAGAGTCAGGTAGTGGTAAGAGCGTAACCTCAATGTCGATCATGGGGCTATTACCTAAGCCATATGGCAACATTATCAAAGGTGAAGTGAATTATCGCGGCACCAACCTAGTTGATTTGCCTGCGGAAGAGATGTACGCCATGCGTGGCGATCGCATTTCGATCATCTTCCAAGACCCGATGACGGCGCTCAACCCAGTGCACACCATTGGTCGTCAAATATGTGAAGTGCTTGAGCTCCATCGACCTGAGCTCGACAAAAAGGAGCGGGAGGCGTACTCGATTGAAATGCTGGCAAAAGTAAAAATTCCAATGCCAGAGAAGCGATTGAATGAGTATCCCCATAACCTATCTGGTGGTATGCGCCAGCGTGTCATGATCGCGATGGCATTGGCCTGTAAGCCGGATATTCTGATTTGTGATGAACCGACTACAGCGTTGGATGTTACGGTTCAGGCGTCTATCCTTGAACTGATGAACGAGCTTCAGGAAGAAACGGGCATGGCGATGATCTTCATCACTCACGATCTCGGGGTTGTGGCAGAAGTGTGTGATGATGTTGCCGTGATGTATGGCGGACGTATTGTCGAAAAAGCAGAAATTTTTGAGTTGTTTGATAACCCGCAGCACCCATACACAGAGCGTTTAATGGGATTGATGCCGAGCTTAGATAATGAGCCGAAGCAGATGATCGATATCAAGCCTATTGATGCCAGTATGTTTGCCAGTTAACTGGGCAAAGTGAACCAGTCATAAAAGAGGATGTTATGGCAAAAGAAGTATTAAGAATTGAAAATCTTAAGCAGCACTTTGTTTCTGGTAAAGGGCTGTTCAAGAAAGGCTACACCATCAAAGCGGTAGACGGGGTTTCACTGTCTGTTTCTGAAGGTGAAACACTGGGGCTAGTTGGTGAGTCAGGTTGTGGTAAAAGCACCCTTGGTCGCACGATCTTAAAGTTATACGAGCCAACAGAAGGTAAGATTTTCTTTGAAGGTAAAGACATCACTAAATTGTCTGTGAAAGAGATGCGATCGCTGCGTAAAGACATGCAAATCGTCTTTCAAGACCCAATGGAGTCACTCAATCAGCGTCATACCATCGGTATGATTCTGGAAGAACCGTTTGTTATTCATAAAATTGGCACGCCAACAGAGCGTAAACAATGGGTAAAAGAGCTTTTAATCAAAGTGGGATTACCAGAAACGGCAGTAAACCGTTATCCACATGAATTTTCAGGCGGGCAACGGCAGCGTATCGGTATCGCTCGCGCGATTGCATTGAAGCCTAAACTACTGATTTGTGATGAATCGGTATCTGCGTTAGATGTGTCGGTACAGGCGCAAATCTTGAACCTATTGCTACAACTGCAACAAGAAATGAATTTGGCGATCATATTTATCTCTCACGATCTCTCGGTGGTGAAACATGTCTCTGACAAAGTTGCCGTGATGTATTTTGGTAAAGTGGTAGAAGCAGGCAGCGCTAAAGAAATTTATGCAAACCCGCAAAACGAATACACCAAAAAACTCCTATCTGCGATTCCGATCACTCACCCTAAATATCGGAAGAAAAAGCGCGTAGCTGAAAAAAAGCAGCAAGTGGCGTAAGTGATGCCACAGGTCCTATAACACAAAAGCGCTCCGCCAAATAAGCGGAGCATTTTTATAAGCAAATGCCAGGACTTGGAGTCGATTCGCACTGATGTTTATTCTGATTGATTGAAGATCGTTGCATGCTAAACTCAAGGCCTATTTTCTTTGTTTGGATAATGGACCATGCCGTCGAATTTACCGAAATCCTTTAGTCGACCTTTCCTGAAAATCTTCCATATTTTGGAGGCGGTGTTATTAGTCTCTATTACCTTGGCGACGTTGTACGCCATGATGCAAGAGTTTGTGCACGTATTTGTAGAGAAGCGTGTCTTGCTCACAGATATTCTTTTGATGTTTATCTATCTGGAAGTGCTCGCCATGGTGCAGCAGTTCGTGATGAACGGTAAAATTCCGGTACGCTATCCTATCTACATCGCGATGATGGCCATCGCCCGCTACATCACACTCGGAATGAAAGAACTGGATGCAGTTTTGGTTGTGTGGTTATCTCTGGCTGCGTTTATTTTGGCTGCGGCTACTTTGCTGATCAGAATTGGGCACCATTATTGGCCCTACGTTGATAACAGAACCTTGGAAAAAGACGAATAAAAGAAAGCCCCGTATTAGCGGGGCTTTTTTGTTTCAATACTCGATGACTTTTAGATCATTCAATGTTTTGGATCTGAATATTTATTTATTAAAATTCATTTAGATCAATATTTTATTGAATTTAAGTCATTATTTTGTATTTTTTAACCACCACATTACCCACCGATTGGTACTTTATAGATATAACTTTTGAGTGAGTCGTTTTTACTTTGTTTGTTTTTATACATATCTTTGTCTGCTCTCTCTATTAGTTGCTTTGCATCTAAATGTTCAGGCTCTCTTGCCTTATGGTACACGTAAGATCCAACTGAAACAGAAAGGTAGAAATGCTGTCCATCAATACGTATTGGCTCCTGAAGCTTAGTTCTTTTTTGTAAGCAGTTACACCAACTCGTGGTTTTTTGGTGGTCGTAGTTTGGGAGGATGGCAATGAATTCATCTCCTCCAAACCTAGCTATCGTCTGCTTTGGTAGTTGCATTTTTTTCAAGATATTACCTAGTCTTTCAATCATTCTATCTCCGACAACGTGACCAGCAGAGTCGTTAATTTTCTTCAACTGATCTAAATCGATAAATACCAGTGAGAAAGTTCCAATATCATTGTCTTGAATTAGAGACTCTATGTGTGTAATGCCTTGAGCACGAGAAGATAAACCAGTCAAAAAATCAACACTTAAACGCTTCTCTAAGAGTAAAACTCTATTTGTAAGTTTTTGATTTTCAATCTCTAAGTCTGAAATTTTTTTTAGTATGTTTTTAAGTCCAACATTATTAGGGAGGGACATGTTTTGTTCATCAATAAGAGAAATGCTACGGGAATGAGTGTTGCCTTTACTTTTTGACATATCGTTACCTTCAATATCTTGATTGATATTAGGTTACTTTGTAATGCGGCAAGTTATGTCGTAGTAGGTGATTAAATGAATCTATTGCTGGAAACATTTTAGCTGCGACATGATGTGTCGCATTCAAACGTAGACAGTGGCATTAGTAGTGGAGTTTTATTGTTGATTTTATTAATTTGTATTTCACTTATCTATGTAAGTTATCTAAGTGTAAGCAAAATTAATAATCTTTATTGGTAGCCTATTGGTGCTCAAAAATAACTTTTATAGTCGATCATTAAGGGTATGTCAGTTATGAGTGCAATGAGCTCAGAAGCATGGTTTTTAAAGGTTATCTGTTTTAGTCGTATTGATAGATTGTTTAACTACAAAATAAACAACGTGAATTAACAGTTGGTAAGGAGTCATTATGGGATTTTTCGATTCATTGGTTAGTGCAGGGAAATCGGCAGTTAAGGCAGTGAGTGACGCAGCTTTAACTCAAACCTTAGAACAATGGGAAAAGGTAAATCGAGCACCAAGTGAGCGCGTCAGAGATTACTATGATAGAAATAATCAGCAAGACAAAAATTCGCCTTTAAAAAGGGCTCTTGCTATTGCTGCATTACAAGACGGTAATCTATTTGCAAAAGATCAGGCAGCAAAAAAAGCCCTGCTTAATCTTAGAGAAAAAATAGCTTTTGAAAATGACCGGAAAGCACAAAGCTTGATTAGAGCTATAGATAATTTAGAGCGATAATATTATTACTTTTCGCTACCCTCTCATGAGCACAAGGTTATGGGAGGGATAACGACATCAACTTAGCCCCTTCCTCCGATGTTTCGATCTCATTCTCCTATAACGTGCTGACTTTGTAGCTGACGGTCGCTAACTTACCTCTGAGATCAGTATACCGAAGTAAAATTCGTTATTTTTTGAACTTTTTCTGGTTGATATTTGTGCGACACAACTTGTCGCTGGAATCAAATATAATTTGTGTGCATTAAGTCACATGATGGATTAGTTTCACATGTATAGTATCGATGTTCTCATTTATGGAACGAATGTCACGATAGATTTAAACAACGGAATAACTTGGCTTTGTCGAAAAGAAAAAGTACACAAGACTCATTAGTTCTTGTGCTTGAAATACTTAAACGAATCCCTAAGCACAGAAAGATAACGGCTCTAGAAATACGAGAGCAATTAGAAGTAATAGGCATTTCGCGAGATATAAGAACAATACAACGCAATCTAGAGATGTTGAGTGAACACTTTCCCATAGATAGGGATACTCGCTCTAAGCCTTATGGGTACAGTTTTGATAGAAATAGTCACGCACTAGGAGTGAGCTCACTTAATGCTCATGAATCTTTACTCTTGGCGTTAGCAGAGAAGCACCTAAAGTTACTGCTACCAAAAGATGTAATGCAGTCACTAAGACCTCACTTTACAGAGGCTAGGTATAACCTCGAGTTTGACCCTAAAAACCATAAAGATCGTGTGTGGAAAGATAAAATCAAAGTAGTGCGAGAGTCTCAACCTCTTCTAGCGCCAAAAATTGATAACAAAGTTTTAGAAAATATAAGTAAGGCATTGTATGAAGATCGTTTATTGACCGTAACCTATCACAATGCCAATAAGCAAGTTAGAACATCTACAGTTAT
This sequence comes from Vibrio sp. Vb1729, assembly GCF_033338655.1. Taxonomy (NCBI): domain Bacteria; kingdom Pseudomonadati; phylum Pseudomonadota; class Gammaproteobacteria; order Vibrionales; family Vibrionaceae; genus Vibrio; species Vibrio sp. Vb1729. The sequence goes on from NZ_JAWOTB010000051.1 coordinate 147,855, forward strand.
GCCGCTCGGCCTTGCACAGCAAGGAGTTCGACTTTATCTAGTGTGCCGGTTTGACGGTTTCAACAATGAAAGAAGCTTAGCCGTTCATCGTATAAATGATGCGATAGTTTCGTCATTTAACTTCAAGAGACCGGAGAGCTTTTCGTTGGCTAAATACGATTCTGACGGAAGGTTTGGTTTTGGCGAGGGAGAGTTGTGTCGAGTTCAGTTTGATATCGATAAACAGGCTGGATACCACCTTGTTGAGACACCACTATCGGAAGACCAGATCATAGAAGAGTTGGGAAGCGCCTATAGAGTGTCAGCCACAGTCATTGATTCATTCTTACTTGATAAGTGGCTTAAGAGCTTTGGAACAGACGTCTGTAACATCTATAAAAAGAAAGGAAATAGCAATGTTTATTCAGCACCTTAATGATGAACAACAAGCCGCATTATATTACTTCTCTAAGGAGTTAATTGCAGCTGATGGATACGTTGATGAACGAGAAACTCTACTTTTGGAGGGAATCACTGCTCAATGTAACAACAGTGCAAATTTAGATAAAGCGTTTGATATTAAAAAGCTTTCTGCGATCTTTTCAGAAAAGGCGCAGAAAATGGCGTTTCTAATTGAATTAGTTGGTGTTGCTTACGCGGATCAGGTAATTGAAGAAAGTGAAGACAATTTCATAAAAAGTGTAGCGGAAAGCCTAAATGTGGACTTGTCAATCATTGAAGAGTTAAAGGATTGGGTTCAGCGCCAGATGGCTCTTGTGCTCGAAGCAGAAAAATTTTTGGAGAAATAAACATGCCATTACCATTTATTTTAGCAGGTGCTGCTGTTGCAGCAGCAAGTTATGGAGCTAAAAAAGGCTACGACGGGTATCAAGATAAGTCTGAAGCAAACGATATTATTGAGTCTGCAAAGAGAAAGTACGATGAAGAGAGAACTATCTTTGACAAACAGAATGAACAGACAAATAAAAGTTTAACCAGCCTCGGTGAGTTTCAACTACAAGTTGGTAACGATTTTAAAGAGTTCAGAACAATTGCAGAAAAGCTTTTAGTTAAATTGAACCAATCCAACTCTAAGGACCTAGAAATTGACTTCCCTCAGCATAAGCTTGATGAGATAGATGGTCTCGCGTTATCTACAACAGCTTACATGAGTAAGGTCGCTGGAGCTGGAGCTGCTGGTGCTGCCGCTGCATATGCTGTATACGGTGGCGTTATGGCTATGGCTGCCGCTTCAACAGGAACACCGATTGCCGCTCTATCTGGCGCTGCTGCATATAACGCAACTATGGCCGCTATTGGCGGAGGTTCCCTTGCTGCTGGTGGCTTTGGTATGGCTGGAGGTGCGATGGTTCTTGGTGGTGTTGTTGCTGCTCCTATTATGGCGATTGCTGGGTGGGCTTTTGCCTCTCATGCGGAGGAAGCATTAAGCGATGCAAGAAAAACTCGAGCAGAAGTTAACGAAGCTGTAGGTAAGATGGAGAAGGGGCGCAAACAACTAGCCAAAACTAAGCTATATGCCGATAGAATTTACAAAGAGATAGAACGCCTGTATTCAGTATTTAAAGAATACTTTGATAGCCTAAAAGCTTTTGAGAAATTGCTATCGAACAAAGCTGACATTTCCAAGTTCGAAGATGACGTTATTCGTCTAATTCAAAATGGCTACCAAATTGCCGCTATTCTCACTGATATCATTACAACACCGCTGTTTAAACCTAAAAAAGACGCACAGGGTAATGTGGTATTAAATGATGAAAACATTGTTCAAATTGAAACTGATAGCGATGGAATGCAAGTGATCAATGAGCCTGGAATAAAAGCTACGCTTGCAAAGTCGAGTAATACTCACAAGTAAGTATTGTTCTCGAAGAGATATAAAGGGAGGTTTTTCTCCCTTTTCAATGGAGCTGTATGGTATGTCAGAAACCAATTCACAACATTTTGCGTTAGTTGATGAACTAAATAAGACGGTTACTAAAAGTTTAGTAACGACGTTCGGTTTGGACTTTTTACTTTTTGAAGACAAAAAAGGTGGCGATGTTGCAACCGTTCACAATGTTCGCCAGCACCAAAAAGGTGATGCTGAAATCTATGTCTCAAAGAGTGTTCAAGCAGAGTATGCGAATAAAGGGGATTACAAACCAGTTAAACATCATGCTGACGGAAGTATCGTAACTGATAGAAAGAACAAACCCAAAAGAGAAGATCGCTACCACTCTCATCAGAATTATAAGGCGAAGGGAAAGGAAGACAAAAAGCTGCAACATGATGGTAATTTGCCAGACGAATATCGTAACCAGCTTATGTCTCAGGATGAAAAACGCCAACTAGACCACATCATTTCATCGCATGAAGTCCATAATGATGCGGGAAGAGTGCTTGCAGGGCTAGACGGCGTAGAACTTGCCAATCAGAACTCAAACTTTCAATCGACACATTATTACATCAACAACCTCAAGTCAGATCATTCTATGGATGATTTCTTAGGAACCGTTGTACCAAGGACAATTGAGAACAAGCGTAGCAATATTGAAAGAGATAAACTGCGTTTAGCTTCTATGCCCTCGGAAACTAAACAGCAAAAGCATGAAAAACGTAAACTAGCAGATAAAATCACTAAGCAAAGTGAGCAGGTTGCTGTTCTTGAGAGCCTTGATGAAGACAAAATGCGTGAGGCGGATAAGAAGGCAAGGCAGCAGTACGATAAGCAGATTAATTTTACTTATTATACTGGCAGCAAGTTTTTTAAGAGTACGGCGATGGCTTCTAGTAAAGCTGGTTTCGCAATGGGGGTTAGACAGGCATTAGGGCTTGTTTTTGCTGAAGTTTGGTTTGAAATAAAAGATGCAATTCCTCAGATCTTTAAAGATAAAGAAGAAAACTTCACACTTGATAAGTTCCTAAATAAGCTAAAGGTTACCGCACTAAAAATTTGGGATAGGGTCAAAACTCGATTCAAAGATATTCTGGAAGAATTTAAAAACGGGGCTTTAGCGGGTGCCCTGTCTAGCTTGAGTTCGACCATAATGAACATCTTTTTCACCACTCAAAAGTTGATTGGAAAACTCCTCCGTGAAACTTGGTCAAGTCTAGTTTCGGCTGCTAAAGTCTTGTTCTTTAATCCGCAGAGACTTAGCCCTGGAGCTTTGGTGCGAGAAGTTACACGTATTTTATCTACTGGTGTTGCGGTTGCAATGGGAGTGATGCTTAACCAACAGTTAGCCTCGCTGATGACATTTCCTCTCGGTATTGAACTAGCCTCGTTTGTTAGCGCGGTGGCTACGGGCATAATGACTATTGGTATCACATACTTTTTAGATCACAGTAAATTAATGCGAAAAGTATGGGATTACCTAGATCAGTTTAAGTCAGTAGAAAAGAGAACATTGGAGTACTTCCAGACGGTAAATGCTGAACTTGATCGATACTTGATTGAGCTTTCCAAAGTTGAGTTTAATCTTTCACCTGATGAACTGGCTGGACTTGTCGACAACTTAGAATCTGTCAGTTGTGAATACGAAAGAAGTATGATGTTGTCGAAAGAGGTAAGTCGAAGAGAGATAGAGTTACCTTTTGAAGACAACAACCTTGATAGTACTCGAGCTTGGTTGATGAGTTTATGAACCAAGTTACCCTAAATTCTTTTCCTTGTTATTCATGCGGTAAATGTTGTGCGAATGTTGATTTATCCGCAGAGACCAAGAACTTGGACCGAGGTGACGGCATTTGCCGTCATCTCAATGTGGAAAACAAACAATGTCGTATATATGACACGAGACCGGATATTTGTCGAGTGGAGCTACAGTATAGAAGGCATTATGCTTCTACTTATACTTGGCAGGCGTTTGTTGATATAAATTTATCAATATGTGAGAGTTTGCCTGATAAATTTTCATAAACATAAGGTGTTCTACAAAACAGCATATCTATGGCAAGCTGATCTGCTCCAGCCAGACTGGACACTTCATTAAGCGACATTTTGTTGTTCAAAGTTAACTGGGCTTAGATACCCAAGAGCACTGTGCCTTCTCGTCCGATTATAATCAACCTCTATGTACTCGAAGATCGTTTGGCGCATTTGCTCTCTCGTCATAATCGGCTCATATTGGATTGCTTCCACTTTCATAGAATGGAAGAAACTCTCAACACAAGCATTGTCCCAGCAGTTTCCTTTCCTACTCATACTTTGCTTGAGGTTATAAGCAGTTATGAGATCTCGATAATCTTTTGAGCAGTACTGACTACCTCGATCACTATGAACGATAACCTGCTCGGGGAATCCGCGACGGAACAATGCCATTGATAGCGCATTACAGACCAGCGTAGCCGTCATTCTGGTATCCATAGACCATCCAATTACTTGTCTTGAGTAAAGGTCAATAATTACCGCCAAGTACAGCCAGCCTTCGCTTGTGGCTATATAGGTGATGTCTCCAGCCCATTTTTCATTCGGAGCCGATGCGCTAAAGTTCTGAGCCAACAGATTTGGAGCAACAGGCATTTGATGCTTGATGTCCGTAGTGCACTTAAACTTGCGTGCAGCTTTCGGCGTTAAATCTTGACGCTTCATACTGGCAGCAATGATTTTAACGTTGTAGTTATCACCGCTCTCAGACAGTTCTTTTTGAATACGCCTTGAGCCATCTCGGCCTTTACTGTTGTCGAAAGCTTCTTTGACTCTTGTATCAAGCTTTTGGCGAATTGCCTCGTGTTTGATGGCCTTATGGCGATGCTTAACCCAGTAATAAAACCCACTTCGGGATACCCCGAACACCTTAGCCATACGCACAATACTGAAGCTCAGCAGGTGTTCGAGCATAAATTCATAGAAATTTACTTTAGATTCTTCGCGAAGTAGGTGGCGGCCTTTTTTACAATGTCTAGCTCTTCTGCTTGCTCAGCCAACTGCCTTTTGAGCTTGGCAACCTCTGCGGCTAGTTCTTGCTCTCGCTGACTAATACTGGTGTCTTTCTTCGAGTTCTTTCGCCACCCGTAGATTTGAGATTCATGTAAAGAAAGCTGTCTTGCTGTCGCAGCTACTCCCACTTTATCTGCTAACTTCAGGGCTTCTGCTTTAAATTCAGGGGAATGTTTAATTCTAGTTTTCTTAGTTGTCATTGTTCACCTCGTTAGTGATTGTACTCACTTAACTCAGTGTCCAAAACTGTTGGGGCAGATCACTAGGGTGGAGTTGTTGGGCTATTTGTATCGTAACTCATAGTTGGACAAAGGCGTGTCAGTGGTTCTTCTGATTTAGCTATCATCGAATAACTTTAGATATCCCAAAACGCAATCAGGCACCCCTGAACGCAGTGCCTGAGATGGAAGAAAATGGACAGAATCGTGCATCCTTGAACTGAGATTCTAGGTTAATTTAATGCAGAATTCACAAAAAAACATGCATTAACTCGATCATGTACAACTAACTTTTTCCAAACTTGAGCTAGCTAGGTACCGATAACAGAAGCAATTGTTGAGAATTATAAAACACTCCACCCACAGCTACAGCCAATAAGAACCCCTCACATAATCCTTCAATCCAGCGCGAGTTAAATGCTTTTGACCACCATTTAGCGCACAAAATGTAAAGAGAGAGAATGCTTGCATCAAATAGCACCCAGATAGATGACAATGTTATTACGCTGGTAGAAAAATTGTGTGTCACTGCAATAAACTGCGGAAAAAAAGCGACAAAGAATAAGATATCTTTCGGGTTGACTACCCCAATAATAAAACCTCTGACTAACCCATTATTTTTGGTGGTTTCGTTGAGAGTTGATGTTGATTCATTATCTATATTGACATTTGGTAACTTCCTTATTGTGAGTAGTTCCGATATCGCGCCGAAGCCAATATAGAAAGAACCAGCAATGCCCAATAAATATAGATAAACGGGAGACAAGTGTACTACACCAGCTAAAGTCAATACTGCAATCGTCATTAACAGCAAGGACGCTCCATTGGTGCCTAGCAAAGTCATAAATGCTTTGCGCTGTCCTTCGCGGGTTGCTGTAGAAATAAGCAGAGCAACGACTGGACCGGGAGTGATAATTAGCAGTAGAACAGCGAGGCTGTAGGTGGCGAGTAATGATAGATTCATGGTGTGTTTCTTCCTGTGGAGATACTTGATTGCCTATAGATGAGTGAAACTCATTCTTTCGAATTTCATTAGTTCGATTTAACTTAACGAAATAATCCTATTATGTAAGGCTTAATCAATGCTGAAAAACGGAAAAAACTGTATATTATTATGAGTAATACTCACAATGGAATACAGACATGACATTGCCTCCACTGTATGCGTTACGGGCATTTGAAGCAGCTGCCCGCTTAGGATCTTTTTCTAAAGCTGCTGAAATACTTAACGTTACACCTGGTGCGGTAAGTCGCCATGTGCGAACGCTGGAAGAATGGTTTGAATGCAAGCTGTTTGAACGACATGGCCCGAAAGTATTAATTACTCCCGCTGGTAACTCTCTGGCCAGTCAACTGACGGAAAGTTTCCAGAGCCTGGAAAATGCCTGTTACTACTTTGGTCGCAACAATCGGCAACTGCGCTTAAAAGCGCCATCCACACTGACCATGAGCTGGTTACTGGACGCATTGAGGAGTTTTCGAGATGAGCACACCGTACCAATTATTGAAATTGTAAGTGTATGGATGGATATTGACAGCGTGGATTTTGTCCGAGAACCCTACGATTGCGCCATCTTGCTGGGACAGGGTAATTTTGGTACAGATACCGAATGCCTTCCGCTGTTTGAAGAGCTGCTGATTCCCGTCTGTTCACCAGCGTTACTGAGTGAGGCTCAATATGATTTAAGCGCTTGTGAGCTAATTCACCCAACTTCGGACCGCCGTGACTGGCGGCGTTGGATAGACCGCACTGGTTATTATAAGTCTTTGAACATTAATAAGGGCAAGGTGTTCGATACTCTTGAGCAAGGCAACCAAGCGGCCATCAGCCGCCATGGTATCTCTGTTGGAGATTTGTTACTTAGTCTGAAAGCGATTGACACCGAGTTACTTGCGTTGCCATTTAAGCAAGCGGTGGTGACTGGTGATAGCTATTATCTTGTCTGGCCTAAAGGTTCAGTTAAAAGACAATACATCGATTTACTCTATCAGTGGCTCAAGTCTTCAGCACCTGGTCCATTGCCTGACGAGGTAACCTGTCTAAATTGATAAACAGGGGACTAGGAAAGCTAACAAAACTAGCTGACGTTGTTAACTCGGTCCTGAACTATATCGTGCATGGAGTGCTGACCCTATATCTTGTGTAATCCCAAGGTCTAAATAGTATGAAGAGCCTAGCTCATTTCATGCCCACCTCCAAGTTACACCTTTCAATTTAAGTGCATAATAATGCAGGTGATGATTTCTGGCTGGACACACCGTTTTGACAGAAATTGGGAGATTCCGTTCAGCGCCATTCTGGTATCTGCGATAACCTCACGTATGGCAAACTCAGAAGAGTAATCCGCTGCTGAGCAATCGCACTAAGCAGGAATGGGGCAAAGCCTTCTTAGAACTATTACATCCACAACGTGCCCACTACGAATGTATTCACGGGTAAAAACACCATATGTATCGCTTCAGCTAAACAGCTACCGTACACAAAGACCACAGCCAACACCGACCAACTTTTTGGATTTATACCCAACTTTTTGGCTCGATAAACAAAAAATTGTATCGGCATACACTACTATCATCCTACCTAGCTGATTTTGCAAAAGAAAGTTAATGGCATGCTTACTGCTTATTGCCGTGATAACTAGTATTCACTTTAGGTATTTGTGTGTCCTATAAA